>CANJQY010000123.1 GCA_947476525.1 Oligoflexales bacterium | reverse complement strand
TGCCAATTGAAGTTAAGTCCGGGATTCGTATTCGGTCGCGAAGTGTATCAAGTTTCTTGGAGCGATACGCTCCCAATCAAAGCGTGATACTCAGTGGACGCATGCCAAATTCAACCATGAAGATCGTCGGTGAAAGTCGCACCCAACTTTTGTCCCTCCCGATCTATTTTGCAGGTGAACTTTGGTAAATCAAGAAAGGAAAATATTTGGCTCTGGTGTAAAAATCGAAATATTTTCATAGGTTATTACCAATCCAAAACTAAAACTCCTCGGGAATTCTTCTTGGCAAAGTTTGTAAAGACGGTATCAAAGGACGTCGTTTTTTCCAAAAAAATCCTTCTTGCGTTGCTTATCGTCCCAGATTTCACCAGTTTATTATTTTTATCTCGACACGAAAGCGATTGGACACTCCACTCAAAACGCCCTATGAAGTCACTGGGCGGCTGCCACTGAATGAATTCATTACCTGTGTCAGCCTTAAAGCGAATTTTGTGCATTTCATCTTTGACCATGAATCGAAAAAGGCAGTCCCTAGGACCGATGACTGGGCCCTTCCAGGTAAACTCAAAAATAGGCCATCCTGTGACACTGCTCCAGTACAATTCTGGAATGGGTGTCACAAGCTTAACGCGCTTGCGCATTTCCTCGGCCAGAGTCGTTTCTCCTGGGGCCTGTGTAGCTTCAGCCTCCATTTTATCAGGCGCCTTGACGGGACCTTCAACGTAGAAACTTTGCAGTTCGGATTGAAAACTTCCGTCAATGGATTCAATTTGCAAGTAGTGTTTACCAAGCTGATTGATGTTTGCCGTGAAGCGGTCACTTTTAACCCTAGCAAAAACAAGTCTTTTTTGGCCGGCCTTCCAAATATAAATATTGTATTCGGCTGGTGAGGGACCATCACTGGGCAGAGTGGACCAGTCGAGATTAAAAGTAGTGCGGGAATCCATGGCTAAAATAATTTGATTTTTTTTGGGATTATGAACTATTATTTTACCGCGCCGCCCTGTGACACTGACAGGGTCTTTCTTTAACACCCCTTTAGCACTCTCACTCAATTGGTTCATGATGTCATCGTTGACCCACTCATCTCCTGACAAGCTTGCGGCATCTTGCCTCCATGCATCGAGAAAAGAATCGAATTCTAGTTTACGCTTCTTGAGTAGTTTTACACTTTCCAAATCAGGGAGAGATGAAATAACTTTCGAATCCATTTCAATCCGCCGAAATATTTTTGCCCCTATCCGGATCGTCATAGGTTCATTGATGACGACCGACGTGGCTTGGAATTTACCCCCCACTTTGCCGAGGCTGCCTTTAGCTTCAAAGGTCACAGTTGAATTAGAATTTATTTGTAGCAGGGAGTTCTCAGGAATGGTCATTTTTTTATTGATTTTTTTCCATTCACCGCCAAGAGGAATTTGGTAAATGACGTCGCCAATGACGTTCGTCACAGTGTAAATTGGCACCTCAAGTAAATCTCCCGCCGCAAAGAGCGGCTGAGCCAGTATTAGAAGAAGACAAAATATTGCTGCCTCAAAAAACTTCATGAAAGAACCCCAATGACGGCACACATATCGTCTTCGCCCGATTCGCCTCCGACCTTGGACTTCCACTCATCCACCAACTTCTTCATGACGGAATCGGGTGCCTCTGAAGAAAATTTGTTTAGAAGAACTGAGATTTGTTTGCGCGAGTATTTTTGCGCTGCCGAAAACGACTCGCCGGATTGAATGAGGCCATCTGAGAAAATCAAAAACATGTCGCCTTGAGACACTTCCCGAAGGACAAGACTTGGGACAAGCGTTTTTTCGATGCCTAGAAGGTTACTGTTATTTTGCAGTGCATTCAAATTTCCTTTTGGCTTTTGCGAGCTTACAATCAAAGGCTGTGGATGTGCCGCGTTTGCCCAGCTAAGAGTCCTATCCTTCGCCGAATACTTGATCACAATGCCGGTGCCCGTGCACGATCCTGAACCGTAAGTGTACATGGCCGCATTACAGCACGCCAAATAATCACAAAGGTCAAAAGACTCCCCGCTATGACAGCTTTGATTGAATAGTAGCGAAACCACAGGCGTCATCATTGCGGACCCGATACCATGGCCCGTGACATCAATGATTGCCACAGTAGTTTCGTTGCGGACTGGGTCAAAATGGATGCCGTACCAGTCTCCTGCGACTTGGGATGCTGGTATGTATTTTGCGGCAATGCGAATTCCGGCGTCTCGCGGCGGCGTTGTTTTGAAAATAAAGCGATCTTGAATAGTTCTAGCAACAGCAAGTTCGCTTTCCAATTGCAGTCGCTTGACCTTCTGGTCCGCTAGTCCAGTAATCGTCTGATTACGCTCATTTAGGCTTGCGATCATCGACACAAACGCGGTCGTCAAAACACGAAATTCCCCAGAGCCATGCACCCGCACTGGAACTCCGAAATTCCCCTTGGCGAGCTCGGTCGCTACGGCTGACAACTCGGCAATCGGCTTTGTTAGTAAGGTCAAAGGAATTTGCAGAAGTAGAATTGCAGCAATAAGGATGACAACGACAATTTTGACAACTGATTTCGTCGCGGTGATGACTGAGGCGAGGGATCTTTTTTTAGACTTCTCAGCAAAGAGCACTAGGTTGGTATTGTCAACCTCTCTATGAAATCCGTAATAGGTCTGATGATTGATTTCAAATTCTAATTGCCCCTGACGAAAAGGTGACTTCATAAACGCCATGACGAGCGGGCGCCCCAATAGATTGGCCGGCGTCAGCACGGGTGTGTTGGTGTACACAAGCCGCCCGGAGCTGTTTGCCAGATAGACAGCTGTTTCCTTGGTGTTGATTTTAAATACCTCAAGCATGTCACTAAGGTTTGTGCGATAGAAACTGATGACTTGGCCTTTCGGCGTCAAGCTAGACTTAGCAACAAAGGCATCACCTTCAATGGTGGTCACTAGGATCGACACACCTGAGATGGCCGCGAGTTGAGCCTCATCTAAGCCTAATTCTTCGAGGGTCGTGAAGGTTTGCCACGGACCAGCCAACCACTTTACATGCCCGGCCGCGGCCAGTAGGTATTCGGCTGTGGGCGGATTTTTCGCGGCTTTCTCAGCATTTCCGCTAATGTCTTTTGCCAGATTTCCTGAGTGTTGTTCTAGGTCCAAGTACAAAATGGCTGTCGCGTCACGAAGGGAGCTCGAATACATGGCATTCAACGTTTTGTAGGTAATAATCCCACCAGAAATGAGGATGGTACTAAAGCAAATAAACGACAATAGAAATCGAAGTCCAAACGTTGGCAACTTTAGAGATTTACTTTTTTTCTCAATGGATGGATTTTGCACTTGTTTTATCTCGCCTTACAATTATATCGATTCGTCGGTTTTTCCGCATATTTTCGCTTATGACTTTACCACCAGAAGTTTTCTCAGGAAGAAGCGGCTGTGCACTACCCTTGCCCGTAATACGCAGCCTCGTCTCAGGGATACCGCTAGCTGTTAGCACGCGACCAACAGCAGAAGCGCGAATCACTGAGAGAGTCCAGTTGTCAAATCTAGTTGCTGAGGTTGACTGTGAGGAATCGGTGTGCCCAACGATTTCAATTTCCTCAATATCAGACAGAGTACGGAGTTGTTTTGCAATACCTTGCATTTTCATTTTTGAGGCAGGCGATAATTCCGTAGAGCCCAATTCAAATAGAACGTCAGCAGGAATGGCGATGGTAATCAAATTTTTGACGTCATCAGCGCCCACCAAGTTTCTGAAAGCCTCCATGCCTGATTTTTCTTTCATTTCCGCAGCTTTTTCGGATGCTTTTTCTGGCGGATTATTTTTGTCTGGTTTTTCCGTTTCCTTTTGCACTCGGTTCATTAAGTCTTCGACCGAGTCTAGATTAAGCATGGTGACCAGCATCTGCAGTGATCGCATCGCTGCACCCTCGGTGGAGCCACCGGTGGGGCTGCCATCATCCGGACTCTCGGATTGGAAGGCTTCCAGGAGCTTGAGACGCACACAGTCTTTGGCTTTGGGCTGTTTTGCCGCAAAGGAGTACATCACCACGAAAAAGCCGAAGAGAAGAGTCATAAGATCGGCATAGGAGACTAGCCAAGGCTCACCTTCTTCGACATGTTCCGCGTGACGAGGCGCATCATGCTCTTCTTCATGATCTTCCTCACCGTGCTCCGAGTGATCTTTTTTTTTGCCTGAAGACTTTGACATTCATTTCACTTTGCTAATAGATATCTATTATTTTTAAGAATTCAAAATAATACTTCGCAGCCACCCACTTGTGTAATTATACGCACAACTCATTGAATCTTCTAGTTTTTGGCCAGCTCTTAATGAACCAATATCCATTTCATGGGGCCAGTTTAGAGACTGTCAAAAAAATTGACACTTTGACTTCTTTTGTTTGCGTGTGTTCGGCATGCTTTGAGGACGGGAATGCGTAAGTGCATGATTTTATGTTGCTTTATTTTTAACATTCCTGCACCTTCGAGCAAACTCTTGTGGCACACCCTTTGCTTCGTATATGGTAAGGGCGAACGGCCCCCAAGATGTGGAAATTGAGTTTAACCTTTATTGGAGGAACCCATGGATAACAAAACTGAGAACACCGAAACGACCTCGACAGATTCTAAAGTCATTTCGTTGTTTGGATCGCGCAGAGCACAGGCTGCAACTGAAGCAAAATCTGACGGAAGCGTCGAATTGAAGCCTGAAGTGTCTGCGGAAAGTTTCTTTGATTCCATGCGTAAGAATGGCGAGAATGCAGAACGCCTTCGCAAAGAACGCCTGAACGCAAACAAATCCGTACTTAAATCCTATCGAATCAAAAACTAATTAGACGTCTAGTTGCAAACAAGACAAGAATAAAAAAACAAAGCATTAGCCCCCCATTTACTCAAGTGACTCCCGACCGCTTAATCTTCCTGCTGCACCTCACCACTGTCATAAAAAAGGCCCACTACCAATGTCAACACTACCTACAGATCAAGTACCAAGCTCCTCGGTTAGCCCTACCAGCAACCCACCTACGAGCAAAATTATTTCGTTCACAGCCTATAAAAACAAAGAGGCCATCAACAGCGAATTTTCTCATTCGCGTAAGCCTTTATATGTAAATTCTGACGATGGACGTATTTCTGGCAATCCAGAAACTGCGGTCAAAGGAGCTGTGGCCGGCGATCTTGGCGACCGCATTCAAAATATCCGCTCTAGCCTCGATAGAATCAACACCTTAATGGCAGATCTTAAAAAATTATCGGCGCACCGCGAAAAAGAAAAATTGAATTAAGTTGTCTGCACCTGCGCGATAAACGGTAATTCACGAAACCGTTGATCAAGGTCAAGACCGTATCCGATTACAAATTCATTAGCGATCGAGAAGCCCTGATAGTCCACATTAACTTGGACTTCACGGGCTTCTGGCTTATTGAGCAACGTACAAAGACGCAAACTCTTCGGCCTACGCTCCCCTAAAATCCGGAGCAGATAATCTAGGGTTCTACCAGTGTCGATGATGTCTTCGATTAAAATCACATTTTTCCCCGAAACATCAGTGGTGAGATCGTGGGTTATGCGAACCGTCCCCGTACTCTTTGTCCCGCTGTAGCTGGCGCATCCGATAAAATCAACAATTACAGGAGATTTAATTTCACGCACGAGATCTGCTGCAAAAATAAATGCACCCTTTAAAACAGCAACCACGACGACGAGCTCCCCGTTGAGATCCTTGGTCATCTGCGCACCGATCTCGACCACTCGCTCTCTAATTTGCTGTTCGTTGTAGAGAGGCTTATATTTAATGGTATCTGGATTAATGCTGCCCATGTTTTACGTCTCCTTGAGATTGTTTTAATGTCTGGTGCCAGCCAGGCTGCCGGATCAGATGACTTTCAAAATTAAAGGTGGCGCCTCGGCCTTGTCTGCCACTTGATAGGCCCGTTGAATACGGTCTGCAACTTCCTTGGCGGCTGGCAATGAATCCGCATGAATCGAGGCTAACACATCACCTTTGCCCACCCGGTCACCCACCCGTTTAAGATGACCAAGGCCAACTGAGGGGTTTATTTTATCAGTAGATTTACAACGTCCGCCACCCAATGTGACAATCACCTGTCCAAGCTCACGAACATCACACTGGCTAATGAAGCCGCTGCCTGTGGACGTCACGTCAACCGTGACCTTGGCCTGTGGGAGCAGACTTGTGTTCTCTAGCTGCCGAACGTCGCCACCTTGGGACTTGATGACCCGGCAAAACACTTCAAACGCCTTACCAGAGGACAGGTACGAGGCCAGACGACGCTGCACCTGTTCTTTACCGTCACCATTAGGACGAGCCAGCACTACAATCTCAGCGGCCAAATCGACGGAAAGCTGACGCGTTGAGGCCGCCCGTTGACCCCCTTTAAGAATTTCTACACACTCTTCAATCTCAAGGCTGTTGCCCGCGCGATCACCGAGCGGACTACCCATATCAGTGATGGCACACCGAATATTTAAGCCAGCGGCCGAACCAACTGCGGCGATAGACTCGGCTAAAGATACCGCGTCAGCCTCAGATTGCATGAATGCACCTGAACCGTATTTCACGTCCATTACGAGGCAGCCGATTCCCTCTGCCAATTTCTTACTTAAAATCGATGCGGTGATCAGTGGAATACTAGCCACCGTATCGGTCACATCACGCATGGCATACAACTTTTTGTCTAGGGGAGCGATCTCGTCGGTTTGCCCCATGAAAACCCCGCCATTTTGTGCCAGAAGGCGAATAGCCAACTCGGATGTCGGGTAAACATTCATTCCAGAAATGGCCTCTAGTTTGTCAAGCGTACCGCCGGTATGCCCAAGCCCTCGACCTGCAATGGAGGGCACCTTCAATCCTTCGAGCAAGCATAACGGCATAATGATCAAACTGGTCTTATCGCCTACACCTCCGGTGCTGTGCTTGTCGACGTGATCTCTCAGGTTACCTTGCCACGACAGCACCCGGCCAGAATCCCGCATCGTCAGAGTCAACGCCGTCGCTTCGTCGCGGTTCATACCTTTCAGCACGATGGCCATTAGCATCGCCGACACCTGGTAGTCGGCGACCTCACCGCGTAGGAATCCACCAAAAAAGCTCTGAATGTCGCCAACGGACAAAGGCTGCCCCAACCGCTTTTTACGAATAATCTCTTGAGGGATGATTGACATGTAAGTTCCTGATATAGCGTTATTTTTGTGCCCGTGACGCAACCTTAATACTCGTCGGCATCATATCAGGGTCGCACCCAGCGTTCGATCCGTCAATGCAGATTCTGGGACGCCTCGCAATGATGTGGCGGATACTTCGAACAAAGCGGTTTTCGGCGATAAGGCCGCTGAATATAATGAAATATCAATACTTGTTAAATAAAATGACGATTTAATCGTAATAATTGTTTAAAAATGTAACATTCTTTACAATTTATGTTGAAATACTGTTAAAAGAGAATAATCTCTTGACTTTAGAATTCATTCCAATGTATATTCCGCGCCTAAATTGAAAACGATAATTTTGTGCGCGAATAATAGGCAAGAATCAAAAGCATGAGTTTGCTCGAGGATTCAGGACCATTCGACTAAGGAGATTTCTCATGGATTTAGAAACATCAATCGTCGACACCAGTGACAAAATCAAAAAATTACCGCCTTCTGTGGTTAAAGACATCGAACTAAAAAATCATGCGCGCCGATTAGCTAGTCTTTCCCAAATTAGAATTAAAGTCCGGTCCTGCATCGCGTGCGGCACTTTTTTTGAGTCTGCTGGCAACCGCACTTGTGGCTGCAACACCCGCAGCACAGGATTTATTGCCGGTCGCGAAATAATATAGGCCAGAATGCTGAAGCTGACGTCAAATATTTGACAAGCATTAGCTCTAGACAATCTTAGGATATTTATCGATATTTTTCCTTTTCCCCAATAGCCCTGGGCAATATTTACCTCATTTTTCTCTGCCGATTTCCGACAGCTCCTCATAAGGACAAACCTTTTGAGGAGTTTTAGTATTTATGGCAGATGAAATCGTTTTTAGCCGCAAACCTTATACCGTCTCCTACGTGGATCAGGAGGGTAATCTGCAAAAAATTCGCAGGGTACCACCTCCGAAGCTGCACGAAGCCTTGCCGACGGATAGGGTCGAACTCACGAGTAAACATAGCGACGACTTTGACACGGGTGACGTCGTCACCGTAAAAAGTATTAATCCACGGCATGCAAACACTTTAAAAGTCGAGAACTCAAAGGGGCAAACAACTTTCGTTAGCTATTTTGAAATGTTCTTAAAAGAGAAGAAGGTAGCGCGTGGTGGCGTGGCTATTGAGGATCAACCTGAAAACAATGAGTACCTTCTTTGGCCTTGAAACTGAGGCAAGAAGGTTCTCCCTTTTAATCTGCCGTTTGTGAATCTGAATTGTTAGCAGCCGTCTGAAAACTACAGTATTTGACCTACAGGGGATGGTACTACACAACGCAGAGCTTAATTTTTCTAGGTTCCATTGCGCAAGCAATACTTGCTAGCCATCTCGGTCACTTCTGATTTATCAAAGTTTCGCAACTGCACGCGCCGTGTGGACCAGCCCAAAAACTTGCCAGCCTCGCCATTTACTTTTACCCTGAAAAATTGATCTCCTGTACCGTTTGGACCTGCGTCAAACCAAGCCCCATCGAACGAACGTGTGGTCACGTCGCGAAGTTGGTGCTGCTCGACCGGCTCCCAAACAACTCGGCTATCTGGCCCAGGGCAACGCACAAGACGCTCAAGCTCTATCCGACGAGCTGAGCCTTGGAAGCCTGCGTTCAACTTAAACGGTGTGCCAGCATTTACCGGTGCGTCAGGACTCAAAGTCAAAGTTGTATTGGCAAGAATTCCATCGCCGCCAGCCAAATATGGCGCGATAATCGTCTCATCGAAATCTGGAATATCGGCCCAATGATAGGACTCTGCGGGCTGAATTCTAAAGGAAATCCCACCAGTACCTTTA
>CANJQY010000122.1 GCA_947476525.1 Oligoflexales bacterium | reverse complement strand
CCAGCCGCTAAGCCAGCCGCTAAGCCAGCCGCTAAGCCAGCCGCTAAGCCAGCCGCTAAGCCAGCCGCTAAGCCAGCCGCTAAGCCAGCAGCTAAACCAGCTGCTAAACCAGCTGCTAAGCCAGCCGCTAAGCCAGCTGCTAAGCCAGCCGCTAAGCCAGCCGCTAAGCCAGCCGCTAAAAAATCTGGAAAGAAATAATCCTTTCATTGCCCGTCGCAGATTATTACGGGCCATAGGTACCAAATTGTGATTCGGAAGTTTTTATCAATTGGTAAACAGCTAACTTTGACTTCTACCCGTTTTGATTTGATTCGGGACGAGGGAGTGCCCGCGCCAATTGAAATAAAGGCTCCCGTTGAAGTTTTTTGGGAGGCGCAAAAACTTCTCGTTCAGGCGGAAATTTTACTTGCCGCGGATGGGGATACTAATACGATCAAAGACATTTATACGTCCGTATTGCAGCTTCTCATACCCTTCTGCGCCTTAGAAAAAGATCGCGCTTGGCTCTACGAGCAGGTTGTTAAATAGAGCATGCAATTACCTAAGCGCAAGGCTATTTTTCTGGATCGTGACGGGGTGCTTAACGTAGATCTCGGTTACACTTACAAGCCAAATGATTTGAAACTTGTTGACGGAATGATCGACGGCCTGAAGTCCCTTACTCGAGGTGACTACGCCTTTGTCATGCTTACAAATCAGTCTGGAATTGCTCGCGGCATGTTTACCGCCGCTCAAGTAGAATCATTTAACAATGAGCTACTCCGTCAAATCCAGTGCGAAATTCCTAATTTCAAGTTTGACGCGGTCATGATTTGCCCACACCATCCCGAAGGATTGGTCCCGGAGTTTACGATAGACTGCGAATGTCGCAAGCCAGGAATCAAGTTAGTCACAGAAGCAGCAACCAAACTAAATTTAGATTTGGGTAACAGTTGGATCATTGGAGACAAAGATACAGACATTGAATGTGCCATCAATGCAGGCATGCGTGGTATTCAGGTAACTCGTGGTGGCAAACAATACTCTCAAAGCAAAAAAGCATTTGCAATTACGCCAACGCTACGGGAAGCGGCAGAAATTATTTTGAAGCATTAATTTTATCAAGAAGAGCTTTAATTCTCGGACCACATCGCTGGCCCTGACAGCCCCCTGAACCGGTTCCAACCGATTTGTTCACGTCTTGAACGGTATGACACCCTTCAATTCCGGCAAGAACTTTACCAAGATTAATACCTTTGCAAATACAAACCACCCGCGCCATCTGCCGAACTTTTTCTTCAGCTAATTCTTTTTGTGTTTTTTCAGTCACAACTTAACCTCAATCCTTATTTGACCGTTCTTACATATAAAGCGCGCCGAAATGTCGAATCCAACTTGGATTGACGTAATTAAAAACGTAAACCGTGCCATTGCAAGCCCCATGAAAAAATACAGCGGGCCAAATGCGACCCCATCGTCTAATGATAAAATCGCATGCGATCGCTAACAAAAATGGCCCCAATGGCAACCCGATTTTAAATCCAACCACTCGCCCCCACGTAGGGATTGTGTGGGCCATACTAAACACAATTGCAGAAAACCAAACCGCCCACGAGCCGCCCACGAATCGCCCGAGCAAAGGACTAATCGCCCCCCTAAAAACAATTTCCTCGACAAGCGGGATGATTGTCAATGTTGATATAGCATAAATCAAATCTGAAGATGCTGCCAACGAATATTTAAGGCCGTCGGATCTCGTAATCACACCCAAAAACAACGCCCCACCAAGCACCAACGGAGCTGCAAGCCAAGGCATCAAAGGCCCGCCCCGCAACCTTAACCCACCACGAATGAACGCGCTCATTTTTACGAGGACAATTGACAACAAAATATTTGCAGCCAAGACACCAATCCAAGGAGCCACTGACATTTTGGCAATGAAGAATGAATAAGTTTCACCTAGACCAACTGCCATAGCCATCGACATGGCTATGGCCCACAAAAACATGGTTGGCCCGATTTGAGACTCCCCCACGCTACGCCCCGATTCGCATCGACGGCTTCCATCCGATAATTTCGCTTAAGGCTTCGACCAAATGCATGATGTCATTTTTGACGACATAGCCGTTGGCGCCTAGTGCCATCCCCGCATCGTGAGTTGCTTGGCCGCTAAGGGATGAATGAATGATGATCGGCATTTGACTCAGCCTCTCGTGGGCTCTAATTTTTTTGGTTAACGTTAAACCGTCCATTTGAGGCATTTCAATATCGGTTATAACAGCTGATAATTTGTCGTCCTGCCAATTTCCGCTGGCATATTTTTCTAGGATTTCCATTGCCTCTTTACCGTCCTTGGCTGTGATTACGTTTAAACCACTTCTTGTTAAACCATTTTTGGTATTTTTGAGGATAAAACTGGAGTCATCAACCAAGAGCACTAGCGGACCATTGCTAGAGGTGCCTGCAGCAGCCGGCACGACTCCGGGTGAAGCTCCATTTTGGCCTTGCTTTGAAAACTGCATAGCCATTTGGGCGGCCATGGCCATCATGGCTTCTTGATTCAGCATCCCTGATGCTTGTGCATTGGGCTGACTACCGGAGATTTTTGCGGCTGCATCTAGATCCGCAAGCATCCGCTCAAAATCCAAAATAAAAAGGAACTCGTTATTCTCAATTAATGTCATGGCAGTAATATAGCTTCCAGCATCGCCCGATGGTGCAAGAATTTGGCTCCAGTTAATTCTGCGTATGCGGTGTGTCGCATCAACGACGAACCCTGCTCGTTTAACGCCAAATTCTGTTACGATAATTTTTTGGTCCGCAATACTGCAAACCTCATCGTCGCCAAGCATCGCCGCAAGGCTTATGACGGGAATTGGCACGCCGCGCAATTCAAAAACTCCAGCCATTCCTTTAATTCGGCAATTCAGAGGATTAATCTTCGGCATTCGAACAACCTCACGAACTTTTACGACATTTACACCGTAAATTCCCCTGACGACCTTGCCATTAATATTCCGATCGAGCCTGAACTCAATCAACTCGAACTGGCTATCTTCAGCATCGGTGATTTGACCGGAGGTATTGCTCATGCGGGCAATCCTTTCAGAAAACTTTCAATTTGTCTAAGTTGTGAATCGGAAATTTTTGAAAACTGAAATCCGACACTAGTTCCATCAGCACCAATCCATGCCACGGTCGCTTTAACTCTATACTCTTGCAAATTTTGAATCTCAGCAGCTCTCGCTATCTTTGCTTCAGCGGCGACGGCTGCAATGCGAGCCATCTCGACGACCGCCGCTTGCTTGCGTATTTTTTCCTCCATTTTTAGCCGTGCAATCTCTTTCACTTTTTCCTCCGGTGTAAGCTTCGATTTTTTAGGGACCGCCTTGGCCATGACGGGGGGCTTCATTGCCTTTTTGCCTAAAGTGCCATTTCCAACCGAGAGAGGGATTGTCTGCAACGCCTTCAAAACGGAAACTTCGGTAGCTCCCTCTATCATCCCTTTGGGAACCCCCATCGAGATGACGAACTCATCTTCGCACTTCAATTTCGCTGGCGTTGGAAAGTTGATTCCTACGCCCCCCATACTAATACTGACAACTTGCCCCTCGAATTTTGGCGCCCTTTTTCCACGCCCCTCACCTTTTCCGATCATTAACGACGGGAAATCAACGTCAAATCGTTTGCCCAAGCGATGGCGATTGACAATAAATTGTTCAATGTGCTTTTCAAGGACTTCAAATCGCACAGGCTTTGGAACCCAGCAACAAGCGTCAAGGTAATGGAAAAGCTCCTCTTTGACTGCAGACTCCACAATTTTGCCTGGATATGCGGTCATAAAAATCGGTCCATTATAAAATTTTCTGAGCGCCTTTATTAACGAAACGCCGTCAGCGTCGGGAAGATCAAAATCTACGACAAGGGCATCGGGTCGGCCTTGCCGACCAGCAATCATTTTATCTTGCACGAAGGCGAGACCCTCCTTTGCAGTCAAAGAGTACGTGACTATGGTCCCTGGAATTTTATCTTTGAAAACCTCACTGCTCATGACAAGGCTTGCTTTAGACTGATCAATTATGTGTACGGTAATTGGCATGACTAATTACTCCTAATATCTAACAATAAATTATCGACGCGTTTAGACACATTTCCCTTCCCCCATTATAGCAGCCAACCATATCCCTTTTAAAACCGGTAGAAGTTGCCTAGAGGCTGAACTGGGCTTGCTTCCGCATTATTGAACTCTCCCCAGCTAAAGTTTTTTTGCGTGAGGCCGATAAGATCAATGGATTTTTGCTTCATATTTAGGGGAAATATGCCCGTATTAAGACCTACATGGCTCATTATGTTAGGAAAAGTATCGATACTTTCTCTATTGACCCTACTTTTTGCAAATTCTGAGCGATGCCTTGCCGTCACCAAGAGTTTTAAAAATAAATACTTCGACTTTCAGTATGACCCATCAATTTTTCAGTCCGAATTACACCTACCCATGAGCGTCGTCGATCGCCCAATTCCGTTAGCGAAGAAAAGTCTCAGTCTTCGACTAGACAAATACACCTCAAACCATAATGTCGAACCACTTCAGTTGACGGTTGATTCGAATGACGAACAAATATTAGATCTAGCTAAAACTCTCGCTGCGCCAACACAGCGGTTAGCTCTTGCCAATTATTTTAAAAATAACTTCTCCCGCGGCGAGGAAATACCGGGATCAAAACTTCGACTTGTTTCCATTGACAAGGGTGCCATGAACCTCATGTCTAGCGAGGCTTTTGCAAACCTTTTCACGAAAATTCATCATAAAATCGGAATCCCAACCAAATACCTAAGGTCCAACAAGGAGCAGCGTCAGCAATTTATTAGCCAGTTATCGCCATTTTTTAGCGCCAAGGAAATGACTCAGATTCGGGGCAAAATCATGACGTCTCCCAACTTAAGCATGGATAAAGACCTCCTTCCGGCCTTTGCTCGCGATGCCGTGACACGCCACACAATCTATAAAGGGCCCAACTGTTTCCACGCAGCCCTCTCGTTTCAGAGTCCATTATTGGCCGCCAGCTCGAATATCAACGTGCGGCAGGAGCAGGGATACCACAAGAACATGCTGAATTATGACGAGTTATGGCGGGCCATCAATTTGTCGTTTTACGAGGTTGACCCTCGCAAGAATCCGATTCAATATGGTGATATGATTGTTTTATTTGAAACATCTGGAAACTTAAAGCCGGAATCCGTTGACTTCAAAACACTTCGCCACGCGGCCACTTACTTGATGGGCGGCTATGTGTTCGCGAAGGGGTCTAAAAGTGCAAATTCCCCGTATATCATTCGAACATTAGAGGAGGAATGGAATACGTGGACAAAATATACCGTAAAACTTGGGGCAAAAGTCTATCGCCGCAATCAAATTAATGTTACTAAGCCGGCACTAGACAACCCGCAAGATTGGGTTTATTGATTCTTTGACATGACACAAAGGTAGGGAAGCACCATGAACAACCGTGCGAACAATCGTCGCCCATCATCCCGTCGCCAGAGCACCACTTCCACAGGTGCTCGCCCACCTGTTGGTCAAGCAATGTCTAATTCAAATAATTTGAGCCCCGTATCCACAAACGTTGGCAGCCCGCAAATCATGCGCCGCGCAGGATTTTCTGGCAAACTTCATCGCGGTCACGTAATTGATGCGGCCACAAATCTTGGGACAGCTTGCGCTGTCAAATCTCAATGTGGATCTTGTGTTTATGTTAATACAAATTACGGTGAATCCCTTCGAAAGAAATTTGACGCTGGTGTTAAAGTATTAAAAGAGGCAGGAATCATTGATACCGCTCAAATTCTTGACCCCGTTCCAAGTCCAACTCCCCTTGGATATCGCTCCTACTTCAAACTTGCTGTTCGCCCTGCCACATTTGCGCAAAAATCATCAGCGGAACGTGCTGGAACACCGCGTCGCTTTGCAATCGGACTTTTTGAGCCTGGCACTCATAAGGTGGGGATCGACATGACGGGCTGCCCCGTACACACGATTCCACTAACAAATCTCCTCAAAAGCCTCGAAACTGAAATAGAAAATTGTACCCTTGAACCATGGAACGAAACCACGCGGCAAGGTGATTTGCGTTATATTGCAGCCCGCTCCGCTCATTTGACCGGAGAAATAATGCTGACATTTGTCGTTGCAAAACCGCACAAAAATGAACTCATTAAACTCGTTCAACGCCTGCGGCGATTGGGACACAAAGTCAACAGCGCCTACATGAACCTAAACGATTCTAACGGCAACGCCATCTTTAGTTCAGACCTCACACTTCTCGCCGGCACAATTGGAATGCGAGAACGAGTTTGTGATTTGGATATCGAAATAGGCCCTCTATCGTTTTTCCAAGTAAATCCATGGCAAGCTGAACATCTTTATCGCCGTGTGGAGCTTCATTCTGGTCGTGCGAGGCCTGGCGACACGGCATGGGATCTTTACACCGGGACTGGGCAAATGGCGTTGATGCTGGCTCGCTCCGGCTACAAGTCAATTGGGATTGATGAAACCGAGGCCGCTACTATTGACGCGACACGCAACGCTCAACGCAATGGCCTCAGTGGCCTCGCCAATTTTCTGCCCGCTCGAGTCGAAGATAGTGAAACACTTCTTCCAGAATGGGCAAAATCTCCGAAAATAATTGTCGTTAACCCCTCTCGCCGCGGCCTCCATGAAGCTGCTAGGACTCACCTCGCGCACGTTTTGCGTAGCCACTCTGCCACCAAATTTATATACGTCTCTTGCGACGTAGAGACCCTAACAAGAGACCTCAAGGCACTTACCGCCTCCGGCCACCGGGTTCGCCAGGTTGAAGCGTTTGATATGTTTGCGCAAACAGATAAGCTTGAATGGTTAGCTGTGTTAACTAGTCGCGGTTAGCTGTATTAACTAGTGCGAGTTCGGCGTTCATTTGAAAAAAATAGGCAATTTTCCTAAGCATTGTTCGCTTCTGTCCGGCAATTCCATCTCTTTTTTCATCACCTCGTGACATCCTTCTCATTGGTCTCATAAATCTTATCAACTCATTGCCGCTGCTGACTGCAGTGCCGACCACTCCCTCGTTAATTTCCTCGTATTGAAGCCCAAAATCGCACGCTGCCGCACCGAGCCATTGCCGCAGTGCTCTTTGCATTCGGTTTGTTGAATCCATAACGAGAAGACTTGATCGTCCCAATTCCACCCTCCACCTGGGCCCGCTCTCGCACTATACTTTTGCGAAGTGTCTCGCGGACTACCAACTGCTAAAGCGAGAAAATCGCGATTATATAAATGCTCGCGACGAAATGCGTCGGGATATCGATCCACACATTTCGGGCATTCTCGTTTGAGGGCGTTCAATACTCTAAAATTTGACTTTATCCCTTGGACTACAGGACTTCTAGTCATGCAGCTGAGGTGCTCATCATCAAAAGCAACCTGATCAAACCAACAGGAAGCCAGACGTCATCACTCACCAAATTTTTTTTGAAAAATAGTCCAGAACACTCACCACCTCGACCCCTGATTTGGTATAAGACTTTTCTAAATTTGCAACGATCTGAACAATCCTTCGTGGCTTTAAAAGCTTAGCAAAATCAATGAGCGTACTTGAAACAGCTGTGTCAGAAAGTTTCACCTCTATCAACTCATCGACCTTGCGATCCCGCAATATGACAAAGTCGATCTCTCTTTTTTCTTTGTCGCGAAGAAATCGCAATTCGTAGCGGTCGCCCTCGGAATCCTGCAAAAAATGAATCCGTTTCAGGAGATGGCATGCCACTAAATTTTCAAACTTATCTCCATATTCGACTTCTGCATCCGCATTGTCAAAAAAATAAAATTTAGGTTGCTTACTTAGTAAGCGACTATGTTTTTTTGGTGCATATGGATAAATTGCAAATCCAACATAAAGTCGCTCTAGCAATTCCAACCAGTTTTTTGCCGTCTTAGGCGAGATCTCAAGGTCTCTAGCAATATTTGCAACCGCTATAGTTGCACCTACGCGGCTCCGCAGCGCATCGGCAAACATTCCAAGAAGTGTCAAATCTCTGATATTTTCAAGATCTCGAATGTCTTCATTAATAATCCTGTCAATTCGATCTCGTCGCCATCTTTTAGCAAACCTGTCGTCGCCACGAATGAAGGGTTCAGGAAAACCACCGACGCGCATTAGTCGATCAAATACCTCTCTTGGTGTATGGTCGCCGGGATACTCGTCTAGAGTGAATGGATGCAATCGCCAATAATGATACCTGCCAAGCATGGAATCACCACCACGTCGGTATACGTCGAGTCTAGCCGACCCAGTTACCAAGAAATTGTGGAGGTCACCAAGCACATCAAAGGTACCTTTAAGCCAATTCTTCCAGCGCTTGTACTTATGGACCTCATCCAAAACAATAAGTTTGTCTCCATGTTTCCATGCTTGCTGAAGAATTGCCTTCCGGTGAGGAGGATTATCCCAATTTAAGTATATTCCTTGCCCCTGAAAATCTATATTCAGCACCTGTTTGGCGAGTGTCGTTTTGCCACATTGACGAGGACCACCAACAAAAACCATCTTAGTTTCAAGGTCTTTAATGATAAACGGATGAATATATCTCATTGGCTATTTTTCCCTTAACTCCAAAAAAGTCATGGCTATTTTGGAGTGTATTCCAAAATAGCCAGAATAACAATACCTGTTAATTAGAGAACTAGGACAAATAGAAGGGACGTCCAGGGGCCAACCCTGTTTAACACCTCTGATTTGAGACTTCGATGAAACCTCTCGCAAATTCCGTTGCACCACTTTTGGTAGAAGTAATTCTTGAGAAATGCGCAGCGCACCCCAAGTCCAGTTTGACCGTTTCATGTCAAGAATCAGTTCAACCACATCCTCGCCAACTGATGGTCGACCGCGACCTTTCGCCAGCCAAAGAGTATTCGCGCGTCGAATTATTCGGCGTAAAACGCCGACGATCAGCAGTAGTGGATATGGAGACGAATAGTACGCCCATAGGTCTGATAAAAGTTGACTTAGAACGCGCATAGCGAAT
>CANJQY010000121.1 GCA_947476525.1 Oligoflexales bacterium | reverse complement strand
TAGGCCCCTGCCTTGAGACTCCTTGACGGATATGGGGATGGATGAGGGGATGGATGAGGGGATGGATGAGGGGATGGATGAGGGGATGGCCGCCGAGACCGGGTAAAACTCCAAAGCATATTTTGAGACGGCGTGGGCCGTGTGATGTGACGAATACTGGCCCACGATTCCTAAGGCACCAAGTATCGCCGATTTTTTCGACTCCTCGACGGATCCATCCCAAACCCAGGACTTGATCGTCATGGCACCTTCAGTGAGAGTGCCCGTTTTGTCAAAAATGATGCGGCGTATCATTGCAAGCTTTTCAAGGGACCTTTGAGATTTAAAAAGAATGCCGTCGTGAAGGGCTCTCGACATCGCCGTGCCAAAGGTAAGCGGCACTCCAATAGCAAATGTACATGGGCAGGCTACCAGAAGTAGTGCCACGGCCCTGCTAATGGCCTCTTCCATATTACGACTTCCGACAATCACCAGCACCAGCGTTGCCGCAATGAATACGACGAGAAATTGCGTGCGGGCAGTGTTATCACTCCACTGCGAGTATTGACCCTTTTCATTTATGGCCCGCTCTATGGACCTCCTTAGTAGTTCAGTATAGCTGTCGCAACCATTTTCTGCGGCGCACCCTTCAATGGGCGCCGTACCGTTGATTGCGCCAGCTGGAATTTGGTCGCCAGCATGAATCATTTTCCAGTCGGCTTCGCCGCGCAACTGTTCAAAACTCACCTCGGCGCAACTCGAGGTACAAGTCATCGTTAGTGGAAACATCTCTCCAGGCAACACGCGAACGAAATCTCCTTGTTTAAGGTTGCAGGAGCGAATCGGCGCCCAATCCGCGTTAGGTTCGCCACGTCTTTGGACCAACACCCAGCCATCTCGTGGGCTAATAAGTGCCGACATCCGCATATGGTTTCTTCGCTGAACATTTTTCTGGACCAACCTACCCGTCATGACAAGTGCGACGATCGCACAAATGCTGTCGTAGTAGACGGGGCCACGTTGCGTGACCGTATGAACTATGGACCATACATAGGCTCCAAGAAGGCCCACCAATATGGGTGCATCTATGTGTGGGGCACGCATTTTAAGACTTCGCCATGTGTTGGTAAAGAATTCTTGGCCCGTCCAACCAAGTGATAGAGTTGTTAATCCGAAGGACAGCCAGCGAAAAAATGATTCGAGGCCGGCGTCCATGCCGTCTCGCCCGACGAAATACTCGGCCAAGGCGAACGACGACACGTTCATCATCACAAATAATCCAACACCGACTTTAATCAACAAGGATTGATCAGCGCCGCCGGTCGGCTGACGATACGGAGAAACATTGAAGCCGAGGGTTTCAATAAATTGGATGATGGAGGAAAGGGGCGCAGCCTTTCTATTCCACAAGATCAAGGCTGCACCAGTGGCCTGATTAATGGTGATGGTGGCATCAAATCCTGCGCCATTTGAAGCGTTTAGTGTTCCAAATTTTTTTGCGACAGCCTGACGAATCAGCCAGACACAGGCGAAGCAAGTGATCCCTTCCACGGAGATGGACGCCTCTAGCAACGCGTCACCCTCCTTGCATTCCTCTTTATCGACAGCCCTAACAAAATTTGCCTGAAATTCAAGGGAGTCATAAATGGAGTAGTCTTGCATAAGGGTTCCGGCCGTCTTAAATGTTGAATCGGCGGCCATTTCATAAAAAGATGCCAGTCCAAGATTGTGAACGATACTCCAAACACCTTGGCAGCCCTTGCAGCAAAATAAAGTGAGTCCCGCAGCTGAAGGCTGGAACTCGATTTTGCAATGCTTGCATTTTATTTTTTCGATGCCATAATCATCGCGATCTGACTGCACTTCACTTTGATGATCGGAATTGTTGCTGGAATTTTTTGGGAGGCTACTTTGGTTCACGAACACGGTCATTTTGAGCACCTACTGCATTCTGTAGCGGTCGCAAATGCGGCTACAATTTTATCGATTGTGTGGTTTAGTTTTGTGATGTCGTGGCACTGCGCTGCCATGTGCGGCCCGCTTGTTTGTGGTGGATTTTCTAACGCAGGGACTAGCCGCCGCGAAATTTGGATCGGCGTGCTTCTATATAATTTCGGACGAATGATATCATATGCCTTGGTCGGGGCTTTGATTGGGGCCATTGCGCAAGCTGCAACAGATATCCTACCGATGGCTGGGGCGGTACTTTCGCTTACGTTTGCCACTATTCTTGGAGCCCAAGGATTTTCATTGCTACTTAATCGAGAGTTTGTTTTTACGTCTACGGCTATGAGTCGATTGGCGTCAAATCTTTCGCAAAGAGGCCATCGACTGCCCAGTGCGCGTGCAAGAAATTTCGCATTGGGACTTGTGACTGTTTTTTTACCATGCATGACGCTATCTGCCGCCCTCGCCGCTGGGGTGATGTCAGGAAATGCGGGAGTCAGTGCGTTGATCATGGCGGGCTTCGTGGTGGGAACATTGCCGGTCATGATTCTACTTCCAATTATTTCGCAAAATTTTACCTCGCTTTTCGCAGCCAAGATGCCGCTGTCGTGGCTGCGACGAGGGGCCGGTAGTTTCCTGCTTTTAGCCTCTGGCATTACGATTCTCCGTATTTTTCATTAACGATGACGGCAAGTTGCGATATATTGCACTCTCGCATGGCCATTTTTTGCAATTCTGGAACAAGTCTTTTATTCTACGCAATTTTTGCGCCAGCATTGTAAGTGCTGTAAATACAGCGATTTAACGTTAGTCGCAAATTTCTTGCTGGCATATCGCACACAAATTGTGTGATATACTACTTATTTCGCGTCATATGATGCTATAAGGTGAGGCCGCCAATTCACAAAATTCCTGCAATTGCGGCACGTTATATAGTAATGAGTGTGTGGCACCGTTTTTGCGAGACCTCCCCACGCGGGGCAGAGGAAACTTGTCGCTCATCGGCATGCGGGCGATTGGGATGAGACGGCGAATAACTAGGATCCAAGTCATGAATACTTTGAATAAATTATCAGGCGGGATAGACATAGGACTAAGTCCCCACGATCTAGCCGTGCGGCTGATGGGCTCTTGGATTTCAGCCATTGCCGATCAAGTGAAAAACCCGGTGGCCGGAATCACCGCAGCCGCATCATTAATTGACAATCAAATGACCCGATTTAGAGCTTCCCTCCCGTGGGAACCTGCGCTAGTTGAAGAAGCGGCACGATTGATGATTGAACGACTAGCGAAATTTGATAATTACCTCGCCGAACTTTCAGGCTTCACAAGGCCTGTGGCATTGGATCTACAGTGGTTAGATTTACGCGCGGAATGGAAGAGTATTGAACAATTTTTGGCGCGACGAATCACAACTGAATTTTGGCTACGAATTAAATTTGATGGCACTGGTATGATTTATGCGGATAGCGACCGACTTCGTGGAGCGCTTGCTTCCATTGTTACTAATTCAATTGACGCTTCAGGCTCCACAATTAACCCCGAATTGGTCGTGAATATTTCTCATTCAACAGAAACGGCTGCCGTGGCGGGAGGATGCAGGATTCATATTGCGGATAATGGCCCCGGTTTTTCAAATGAGGCTATGGCTCAGGCACTTGTTCCATTTTTCACAACCAAAGAAGCAGGTACAGGCTTGGGACTTGCGATGGTCGAAAAACATATGCGAGCTCACGGCGGCTCAATTATATATGGAAACTGCTCGGCTGAATTCTATGCTGACGGCTGCGCCGTCGAATCCGTGGTCGAATCCGCCGCGCATCATCCAGTTGGAGCCTTTGTCGAATTGTTTTTTCCGAGTCCGTCTAACTTGGCGGTTTCTAAATCCTGAAATAATTTGACCTGCGAGGTACCTTCTTTGTCACAGCCATCACCCCAAAATAGCCAAGCTCTACCGAGCCAAATCCTTGCCGATGTAAAAGTTTTTTTAGTCGATGACGAGGACATCCTTGCCTGGAGCTTAGAGACAGAGATGCGTGCCCTTGGCGCCGAAGTCATGCGCGCAGGATCTATACGGCAGGCCCTCGAACGATTTCCTGGTTTCAGTGCCGACCTCGCGATCACCGATGTCCGATTACCTGATGGCAATGGCCTAGAATTACTAAAGAAATGGCGCAAAGACAATGCCGAGTTGCCGGTCATTTTAATTACCGCACACGGAGCCATCGACTCCGCAATTACGGCGCTTCGCCTCGGTGCATTCGATTATCTGGAAAAGCCGTTCAATACCAAAGATCTGATAGCCGCCGTCAAACGAGCAGCAGAGGTCGGAAAACTGCGACAAAAATTCATTCGCCTTGAAGGTCGAGAAAACGAGCGGGAGCCGGTTTGCATTATCGGAAACGCGGAAAAAACTCGGGTCATGAGAGATCAACTTCGCCGAGTGGCTCAAAGTAAGGCTAACACTGTACTCATATTGGGAGAATCTGGAACCGGCAAGGAGTTGGCAGCTCGGGCGGCTCACGAATGGGGCGATCGTGCGACGCATCCATTTGTTGAAATCAATTGCGCGAGTATTCCCGAAAATCTCCTCGAGAGCGAATTGTTTGGTTACGAACGTGGGGCTTTTACAGATGCACGCGAACGCAAACTCGGCCTATTCGAAATGGCTAACGGCGGCAGTGTTTTGCTCGATGAGATCGGCGAAATGCCTATGAAACTGCAAGCAAAATTGCTACGTGTCTTGGAGTCTCGCCGCTTTAAACGCCTTGGTGGCACGAAGGATATTGAATTCTCAGCTAGGATCATTGCCGCAACAAATAAGAATCTTCTGCATGAAGTGGCATCCGGAAATTTCCGGGGAGACCTTTATTACCGAATCGGAGCCCTACCAGTAAAATTGCCGGCACTGCGCGAAAGAAACGAAGATATTCCTGATCTGGTTCGCCATTTTCTCGAAGATTTGGGCCGAGAGCTAGGCGTAGCCGTCCCCAAAGTTTCGGAATCTGGTTTAAACATGCTTCGTAGTCATCTGTGGCCTGGCAATGTGCGCGAACTTAAGAACGTTCTCCAAAGGGCGATGGTCTTCCATCAGCCCGCAGTCCTCATGCCAGAGCACATTGAGCTTGAAAATTTTGGGCTGGCCGCCGCAGGTATTCCGATCAACGCTGGAGGAATTGCAAACATGCAAACCTCTAAATCACCGCAAGACTCCCTAGAGTTATCCGCCCAGGGATTTGCTTTGCCGCTGGCCGGGATAAACTTGGAGGCTCTGGAGCGAAGTCTCCTTACTCAGGCTTTAGAGCGGGCTCACAATAATCAAACGAAGGCGTCAAATTTGCTTGGAATCAGCCGGCACACACTAAGGTATCGCCTCGAAAAATACGCCTTGCTCAGCGCGATAGGCAGTGACTAACTTATTAAATTTTCATGCGCCGGCAATGCTACCGCGCCGTTTTTCATTGCGATCAAAACAGCTTTACGCGACCCGGAACAAGCATCGGGGTGACGTCGGCGTTTGGTAAAACATCGCGAATATGCTGCGCCATTGCAGTCATCGCTTCTGGATTCCCGTGATTGATTATGACGTGCGACGGAGGACGCTTCATGCGTTTAACCCAATCGCAAATATCCTGCCAATCGCCATGGGCGGAAAGTGAAACCATCGTTGCAATCTCCGCTTCGATTGGGACTTCTTTGTGATGAATTCGAAGCACGTCAAGCCCTCCATACCTCTCTTGGAGAGTTCTGCCCTTAGTCCCTTCAGCTTGGTAGCCACAAAACAAGACTGTATTTTGCTCTTTTGGGAGTCTCGATTTGAGATGGTGCAAAATTCTGCCGCCATTCAGCATTCCAGCAGCAGAAATTATTACTAGCGGACCGTCTCGCATGCATGCCAGCATGGAATCATCGCTAGAAATCGTTGCCGTAAATTGACTCGGTAGGTAGTAGTCACGACCATCGTCTTTTGAAAATGGGGAGCCCTCGCGATGATCTTCTGGATGTTCAAAAAAAACTTTGGTGGCTACTTGTGACATTGGGCTA
Source organism: Oligoflexales bacterium (assembly GCA_947476525.1). Classification (GTDB taxonomy): domain Bacteria; phylum Bdellovibrionota_B; class Oligoflexia; order Oligoflexales; family RGVZ01; genus CAMDKS01. The sequence goes on along the minus strand of CANJQY010000121.1, from coordinate 3,072 downwards.
TCCAGAATGACAGGAACTTTTGGAATCAACCCCTGATCTTCCGCGAGGCGGATAATGTATAAAATTTCTTGCGCTCGCCCGACGGCAAATGCTGGTATTACTAAAGCTCCACCGCGCTGAAAGGTTCGTTTGGCAATGGCCGCGAACTCCTGAACGATGCTAGTTCTCGGATGAAGCCGGTCACCATAAGTAGATTCAACGACAAGCACGTCGGTTTCGGCGATGGGGTCAGGCGCTTTCATGGTAGGGCTGCGATCGTGACCGAGGTCCCCACTGAATGTAAGAATTCTTGTGCCGTTAGGATTGGCCAATGTGAACTGAATGTGACTAGCCCCAATGATGTGTCCAGCGTTTCCGAACCTAATACTAACATCCGGCGCAAGTTGAATCCATTCATCTCGTTTTTGTGGCTGGAGATTTTCCACAACTAAATCGACATCATTTTGAGTAAACAGTGGCAGTGCAGGCTTATGATTAGAGTACCCTTCGCGGTTTGCATAACCCGCGAATTCCGATTCAAGGTAGGCCGCATCACGGAGCATGATTGGAAGTAGAGCGGCGGTACCTTCACTGCAATAAACTGGCCCACGCCAGCCCTGACCAAATAGTCTCGGCAAATAACCGGAGTGATCCAAATGGGCATGCGTGAGTACAACAGCGTCTATTTTTACTTTGGGATCAAGCATTTGCTCCCAATTTTTTTGACGGACTTCTTTTGGACCCTGAAACAACCCGCAATCCACCAAAGCAGAATAGCCATCAAAACGAACGAGTGTCCGGCTGCCAGTAACTCCGCCGCTTGCACCGAGAAAATCTAGTGAAAATGTCATTTCATATTCCTCCTAATGGTCTGAAAATCAGCCGCAAGGCCATTCGAGAAATTAGCGACGAACCATTTTTCGAAGCTCTTCCAGATTCTCTTGAATATCGTCTGGAATATTCATGCCCGCAGATCCAGAATTTTGCATGATAATCTGCTGTTCAAGGGCATTAAACGCCTTTTTAGCGCTATTTGATTTAGGCGCGGCACGAATCGCCGCCTCAAAGTAATAGTCCGTTTGTGAAAGCCAAGTGCTTCGCCCAATCAGTGACTCGGTAATCCCCAATAAATAGTAGGACCGCGCAATGTCGTCGGCCCTATTTTTTTTGTCTAGCAAGTGCCGATTTAAAAGTCCACTGGCCACGACAAAATCTACGAAACCGGCACGGTCCATGGGAAAATCCATTTGCCCGCGTGCATCCTTGATGACTTTTTCTGCGCGGGATAATTCCGCACCCATTTTTAGCATCTCGCCCATTAGTTTAACCAATGAAACCTTCCAAGCCGTCACTTCGCGGTCCATATATTTTGGAAGGTCCGTGCGTTTAGAAAGCGCCTCAAGCGTCTTAAGAGCTCGGCTAGTGTCACCCTTCACTCGAATGACCACCTTCAGGTATTCGGGCAGCGTATCCATAGCAAATAGCTCGGAGGGATTCGGCCACGTTTTGAACATTTCCTCCCACGTCACAAGTGCATCATCAAACTGCCGAAGTGCGACTTGAAGCCTGACCTTGTCAGGTATAGATAGTTGCGCGACTGAGGCATTTTGAAAAAAACCATCCATTCGCGGCGCATGCCCTGGGTCTGGCAATTTCATGTGGCAGCCAACACAGTTATCGGCCACCTGCTGCAATAGGTACCGAGATTCACTGGCGGCTCCCTTTTTAAACCAGCCGTGAATATCTCTTATATCTGTGGCCATACTTTTTGCGATGTAACCATAGCTGCCGTCAAAACGCTTCGTATGGGCGACAAAAGAATTGGCGCTGTCGCGCATTTTTTCTAGCTCGCTTAAAATTTTCTCGCGATTTTTTGGATCATTGAATTCTTTTGTATTCATACTGAGCGGAAGTAGCGCGATCAGACTCGAGTAAAGTCCCGCCATTATTTTTCGTGTTTCAACTTCTCCTTTGCTGGGCTCGGCAGCCATTGACCTAAAGCTAAAGGATAGCAAAAGAAGCATTGCTATATTTTTCATATTTTTCGTACCTAAAAATAGTTGCATATGTTTGTCCTTAACAATCGTTATCACGCCGACCCTCGTCCGAAATATTGTAGCATGTTGAGTTCAATTCTGCGAAGCGCAACGCCTCAGTGGCAAATGAATCATAAATAGTGGGATTTGCTCAATTGGCATTTTGAGAAGGATTGGAAGAATTACCGCAACCATCCAAAATCATAGTGAATCTGCCTGTGGCACGCGGCTTGCTTCTTCCTAGTGTCGCCCACAGGGTCCAGGTTGGATTAGTTGGAGATTTCCTATGGTTTGATTCGGCAACTTAAAAGTCTGAGCTCAGGAAAATATCTACATTTTTTTAACATAATATCTCAACATGAAAGTGGAGGTGATCGTGTCATTATTGGACTGGTCCAAGTCGCTTGATATTGGCGTCGAGGCTATGAATAGCGAGCATAAAGTTCTCCTTGCGATTATGAATAAATTGTATGATCGTAATGAAGCTAAGGCGGAAAGGCAGGAGCTTAAAGGCGTATTGAAGGAGCTTGGAGATTATACGGTGAAGCATTTCAACGATGAAGAGGCTTTTTTATTATCCATTCAGTTTCCAGATCTAGAAAAGCATAAGCTCATTCACAAATCTCTCCTAGAAAAATTTGGCTCCCATGTGGCTGATTTTACCAAGTCAGGTGTGTTGGAGAAATCATTTTTTGAGTTTTTGAAAATGTGGCTTTCTGCTCACATTCAAGGTATTGACATGAAGTACGGGGAGTTTGCTAAAACTCACAAATGATTTCTAGCAAAACACAATTCGTTGATCTCAGAGTTGCTGCATTTTAAAAAAGATGTTACTCCTCGTTTGGAGCTGAAAAACTCACGCAGGTAGCCCATGCCCATTGAAAACGAATATCTTTCCAAAGTATTATCTATCGAACAGGCTCTTTCGTTAATTCAATCAAAGCATAAAATCGTGACGGCTATGGCTTCAGCCGAGCCCTCACTTTTTTTTGAAAACCTGGCAGAACGGGCGCGACAAATCAACGACCTCGTCGTGTACTGCGCCAATCCATCAAAG
>CANJQY010000120.1 GCA_947476525.1 Oligoflexales bacterium | reverse complement strand
TAGTCGACCGAAAAGATGCGCTAGCCTGCGCTTTACGCGGAAGGTCGGCTAGGGATGTTATTCTCATTGCAGGCAAGGGCCACGAAAATTATCAAATACTTGGCACCACAAAAACACACTTTAGTGATCAAGAAGAAGCCCTAAAAATATTATCAAGCCCTAGGGGATGGCTCGTCTACGGGGCTGGCATCAGCGGATTTGCTGCGGCCGCTCGCCTCGAGGCCCTAGGTGAGATTGTTTATTTAAGTGACGACCGCACCATTACACCACCGCCTAGGTTTAGTTCTCGGATTCATTTGGTTGGTCTTGTCGACGTCCCGTGGTCTGACGTCTGCACCGTAGTCATCAGTCCAGGAATTCCCCTAACCCACGCGGTTGTGTCTACGGCCAGAAGCCTTAACAAGGACGTCATCACGGAAATAGATCTCGGATTTAATCGCTACAAGGGCTCAATTTTAGCTGTCACCGGCACCAACGGGAAATCTACTACCGTGATGATGACTGAATTCTTGTGTCGTGAGCTCGGGATGGACGCCCACGCGTGCGGTAACATTGGTTTGCCGCCAGTGGCGCTAAATCTTTCGGAGGCCACGGCTCAACACGTGGCCGTGGTCGAATTGTCTAGCTACCAACTCGAAGGCAGCTCAAGGAGTCTGGCACGTTGTGCGGCGATCACTAGTTTTTCATTTGATCATCTCGCACGGCACCTCACTATGGCCGCTTATTTTGCCGCGAAATGGCGAGTCGTCGAATGGCTGAACGACGACAGCCTACTAGTCGTTAGTTTGGACGTTTTTAATGCCGCCCGTGACTTTGCTCACGACTGGCCTACTTGCCGGTCAGTTGTGATTGGCCCATCACCGGCACCACGCACACTCCCTGAAAATTGCACTTACCTAGCCCTGGATTTGGGAAAATGTGAGGTCCAAGGTAAGTTGCTGGATTTTGAGAGCCTAGGAATTATGGGAAACCACAACCAGGTCAATTCTCTTATGGCTGTCTATATGGCCCTCCATATGGCAGTCTATAAGGCCACAGATGTCGGGGCCGCGAGACGTGGAGACGGCCCGCCGACAGGCCCTAATGTGGCTGAGCTGTTGAAGCTGGTATCCGGGTTCCGGCCGCTGCCTTACCGATGTGAAGTGGTTTTTGATGATGGCGTCAGAAAAATTGTCAATGATAGCAAATCCACAAATCTCGAGAGCACGGTGGCCGCCGTAACGGTGTCGACACGTCCCCTGATTTTGTTGATGGGTGGTCAAGGTAAAGGGGAATCCTACCTAAGCCTGTCTTCCAAAAGTGCGTCCATCAGATGTTTGGTGACATTTGGCGCCTCTCGAGAGGAGATCGCCAGGGACACTCGAGACAAGATTAATACCGTTGTTTTCGAAAAAATGCAGGACGCCGTCTTGCATGCACTAAGGGTTGCGAGTGATAATAGCTGGGACGTTGTGTTTAGTCCTGGGTGTGCGAGTTTTGATGAATTCAATAACTTCGAACATCGAGGTGCCGTTTTTAGCGAAATAGTTGCGGCCTTTAACGTTCAAACCTAAGAGTTGACGGAGGATTATCATGGTAGCCATTTCACCAGCTCGCAACTCCCCTCACGGCGAAAAACTGGACTCCGAAAAATTGCGGCTCGCCGGTAAGTTGCTTTTTTCAACCACCCTACTTCTCGTGATGACGGGACTAGTGATGGTCTATGCGGCCAGTGCTCTCAAAGGCGAACAGCAGTTTAATGACGCGTTCATGTTTATTCGTAAACAAGCCGCCGTAGCCCTTGCAGGCTTAGTTTTAATGGCGGGAGTTTCTAAAGTTCCCATGCGCTGGATTGAACGGATGGCGGTTCCACTTTTTCTTTTGGCAATGTCACTGTTGGCCCTAATTTTTGTACCCGGCGTCTACAAAACAACTGGCGGTGCGGCCCGCTGGATCTCTTTAGGCGGCATCAGGTTTCAGACGTCGGAGGTCGCAAAGCTGGCCCTAGTGTTTTTTTTGGCCAAAAATCTTTCTCGAAAAGATTTTAACATTGATTCTTGGAGGGCAGGTATTTTGCCCAATTTGGCCGTGTTTGGTTGCTTCGCTTTTTTAATGATGATGCAGCCCGACTTCGGTTCAACGGCCCTCATGGCGACCGTTCTGTTTAGCATGCTGTTTGTCTCCGGTCTAAGTTGGCGGTACATCGGAGGAGGCCTGTTACTGGCCCTCACAGGGTTTGTGGCGGCGGTTGTGGCGGCTCCCTACCGGTTGGTTCGCCTCACGAGCTTTCTTGACCCGTGGGGATCCATTCAGCGAGGCGGCTTTCAAATAATTCAATCTTTTTTAGCGTTTCAAAATGGGGGACTATTAGGGCTCGGGCTTGGAGAAAGTCGCCAAAAATTGTTTTTTCTGCCAGAAGCACATACCGATTTTATTTTGGCGGTGCTGGCTGAAGAGCTAGGTTTTCTTGGCGTTACATTTTTGTGTCTGACGTTTGCCTATTATTGTTTTCTCGGGTTTCGAATTTCTTTTTTGCAGGCCAAGCCTTTTCCGCGTTACCTCGCCTTCGGGCTGACCACCATGATCGGAGTGCAAGGAGTCATCAATATGGGAGTCGCCATGGGACTTCTTCCCACAAAAGGAATTCCACTTCCGTTCATCAGCAGTGGTGCGAGTAGTCTTCTAATGAGTCTGGTCAGCACCGCGATTTTGTTACGCCTAACCTACAAACAAGATCAACATATCTGAGCCCCTAAAAGGACTCCGTTGGTTTTGTGAATGCATGAAAGAGCCTCCATGACAAAAGACCTAGGGACCCCGGCCCTAATCCAGGCCCTCAAAGAACTCTCGCCCATTCACTTTATTGGCGTGGGCGGTTCTGGAATGAGGCCTCTCGCCGAATTGGCGTCAAAGCTCTTGTCGTCCCAAGGGGCGGTAAGCGGCAGTGATGTCGAGGCCTTTAAAGAGTTGTCTTCTGTAGAGTTTGGCCTTGAAGGTTCTCCGGCAGCCGAACGTTTACTAGACGGTGCGAAGTCGGTGGTTTATTCAAGTGCCATCACGAAAACTCACCTTGCTTTGACTACGGCTAGAGCAAAAAATTTAAACCTGCTTCACCGCAGCGAATTGTTAGCTCTTTTCACTCGTCACTTTAAAACTATTGCCGTGGCCGGGACCCACGGCAAATCTACAACCTCGGCCCTCATCACCCACGCCTTGAGGGAGGTGGGCCTTGATCCGTCGTGGATTATAGGTGCGCCGTTTGCAGACGGCGTCCCGTCATATGGCCTTGGGAAATCGTCTTTGTTGGTCATCGAAGCCGACGAGTCTGATGGCACTTTTTTGCGTTACGCACCGACCGTGGCTGTGCTCAACAATATTGAAGCTGATCACATGGATTTCTATCAATCACTCGGTCGGCTGGAACAGGCCTTCGAAACTTACGTCCGATCCGTACCAGATCAAGGGGGGGTCTGTTTTTGGCAGGACTCACCGGCGGTGCAGCGTGCCGTGGCTAGTTTTTCTGGGCGAAGGTGCAGCTTTGGTCTGGATACAGCCGCCCAGTTGAGGCTCGTAAGTCAGACTCCTGCCGGCCTGTCAACTATGGTGCACATGACTTTTGAGGGGCGTCTATTCACTTTAAATCTTCCGCTTCCCGGACAACACAATGTGCTTAATGCCCTGGCCGCGATCAGTGCTCTACAATTGGTAGGCGTGGGCATTGAGGGGGCCTCTAAGGCACTCAGCTCATTTTCTGGGGTGAAACGACGGCTTCAACGCCACCCAGGCCCGGAAGGTGTGCTGGTGTTTGATGACTATGCCCATAATCCAGGCAAAATTCGTGGTTGTTTGGCTGGACTCACCGCAGCTTTTCCTGGACGCCACCTTATTGCCGTCTTTCAGCCCCATAGATTTAGTCGCCTCTCAAGCCTCTACAATGAGTTTGTGACAGCCTTTCTAGGGTTTTCGGTAACCGTGGTCGTGGTGCCCGTTTATGCTTCCGGGGAGGCTTTCCAAGAGGGTTTTGACCCGAAGAAAATGGCCGTCGACATCGAAACTTTGTCCCATGTTAAAACTTTTTCGGCCGCAAATTTGAAAGATGCGTCAAAATTGGTAAAATCAATAATGAATAATGCCGACGATCTTGTGGTGACCCTAGGGGCCGGAGATGTTTGGCGTGTGGCCGAAGATTTGGCGCGCCCTATGTAGCGCTCGTAGTGTTCTAATCGTTTTTTTTGTTGGAGGGCTAAGCGTGTTTCCTAAATTAAAAACTCGAAACACAAAAAAACGCTCTACTCTCGACAAACAGCGGGTCAAGAAAGATTCTAATAAAAGTAAGTGGGCCGATGCACTGTCGTGGTCTGCAGCCGCAAAGTGTCTTATTTTAGTTTTGGTTTTAACCGTCGTTTGGGGATTGGGACTGAGAGTGCTCGATAGGTTTCATGCCATGGTCGGGTATTTTAATTCTGTTTTGGTACTTGCCCCAAAAGATTGGCGCCTTGAGGTGCAGTCGGAAACGGGTGCGCCTCTTCCGGAGGACATTCGCCGAGATGTTTTTGCCGTCGCCCACAAGCTCCTTCGTTTCGGTAGTCCCGACGAGCTTCGGGCGCTAGCGCGGCAAGTTGAGTCTATGGGAACCCTCGAAAACGTAAGAGTGATTAGACCTCTTGCAAACACCGTGATTTTTTCGGCTAGTATTCGCAAGGCTGCCCTACTGGTGCTCGTCGGTAGTCGAACCAGATACCTCACTCTAGACGCCACCGTTTTTGGAGACGACGCCGTGCCTAACGAAAGTCCTTTGTGGGTGCGTCCCACAGCTATTGTTACCGGCATTTTCGACCAGACACCGACCCCGGCCTTCGATCAATCCATGAAATTAATATTGACGCCAGAACAATCTAGGCACCTCGCCGAAGCCGTCGACGTTTGGCAGCAGGTTAGCGCCGCCCATGTCGACGTAAAGTCCATTAATTTTAGAAAATTTCGCGGCTTTGCCATCTCCACCCCTGACGACACCGAGATTGTGATCGGCGTCATGCCCTTTGACTACAAACTTAAAAAATTGCGCGGCCTCCTAGACGGCCTTAAGCGTGATGGCACAGTCGCCGAGCGTATCGAGCTCGATTACGAAGGCAAAGCCTTTGTTAAAGAGAGGAAATTGTGACGATAAGCCGTTTTAGTAAAGAACATTGCATCGTTATTTTTGATCTCGGGCATGCTACTTGTCGCCTGTTTGTGATGGCACCAGATTTGTCTTTTTTGCGTGTTTATAGCGCGCCGATGGCCGGATTTGAAAAGGGCAAAGTTGTCGATGCCGGGGCCTTCACGGCCATGGCTTTTTTATTAGCTGAGGCGGCCAAGCTCTCGACATTTAGCTACCGCGCCGTCGTTAACGTGCCCGATAATCACACTCGAAATTTGGTACAGAAGATTCGCCACCGTTCAAGTGGAGTGTACCGTTCCTCGGATTACCGCGCGATTTTTGAAACCTCGGCCGACTTCGGTGGTGGTGACCTGGATGAGGTCATTGATACTCTTATATTATCTGCACGCTTAGACGAGAATGCATTAGATCCCTTGGCCTTCGGAAGTGTGGGCCGTGAAATCGTCGTGGAACTAATGCTGGCGACTCATCCAAAAATAATTCTCGCCGATATTGTCGGTGCCTTGAATGATGCGGGACTGGAAATATCGGAATTTCGTTCCAACGGTTTTGGGCTGGGTCGGAGCCTCAAATACCTAAGGCCAACGGCCGAAAATGCGGTGCTCCTAGACATCGGACACTCGTCTACAACGGGCTGTGTCATCGTGGGCGGGGGCGTGCATCAAATTTTTTCTGTGGCTGCTGGCAGTCATCACATGACCAAGGACGTGATGGCAGGGCTTGGCTGTAGTTTAGAGGAGGCTGAGTCTTTAAAGATATGCCGAGGCCTCGGGCACGCGGTCGAGGGCTCTACTCCGGTTGATGATCCACTTAGAAATATTCAGACCATGCATAGATTTTTGCGGCCACGGGTTACGGAAATTCTAGGGCTTTCGGCCAAGCATTTTGCCATTTACTCGCGCTCCCTAGACGGCGGCCTACTGCTGTGTGGAAACGGTGCCTCTCTCTTAGGGATTTCAGCACACACGTCCAAGACTTTGGGCGTTGCCCCTCCGTTTATTTGTCAGCTGACTCCTGCGAGTGTTTCAGCGTTCGTGGGCATTCCGTTCAAATCTGGCTACGCTGCCGTTGACTCCAGTTGGATGTCGGCGTTGTCACACGTTCGCGCACTCGCAAGCGAGATGGCGGCGTGCCAAGTGGAAGCAAATTCAAAGCCACTGTCAAAACTCCGTCCCTTGTGGACGTGGATTTCTGAGTTGTCGCGGTAAATCTTATGGCGCTTAACATGTATCATGTCGTTACATTTTTATAATAAACCCCTGCTCCTTTGCCAAAACGCTTTACTTTCTTTTCCTTAATCATTTTGTTTAGAACATTAGTTATCGTGTTGCGTGACGCGATGGTTTCTTTTTGGACATCTCGAATCCTCACCACGTCTAAGTTTTTTAGAAGATTTTTAATAACCTCTTCGGCTGTTACAGTAGGAGTCTTAATTTTTTCCTTAGAAAAAACTACTTTAACGAAGTCTCCGTCTTCATGAAAGGTGGGTGGGACGATTCCGCTTTTAACACAGGAATCGATCATAAGCCGAATTCCAGACCCCGGTTTCTCCACCAGTCTGAGGCGTCTGGCGAACTTAGCTAAAATAGGGTTTCTTAAATGACTCGAGCCATCCCCTAAATTATTAACCGTTAAAAGGCCTGGCAATCCTCCGGGACTAAATATTTCTACGCGGTTGTCATAAACCGCAATTTTGCACCGAGTGGGAATCTGATACTTGCGATGAACCACAGCGTTTACTACAGCTTCTCTCAGGGCCTCTTCGGGAATATGTTTCGTTCCTTGAAGACGGCTCCCGTTCAATTTAAACGTGTGCTCAAGATGTCGACTTAAAAAATTTAACGTCTTTGCTACTAAGTCAGATATAGGTCCGTCTATTTCGAACGTTTCGACTATGTCTCGACCTTCAATACCTCTAAAACGACTGCAAATAATGCCAGCCTCAGGTATCTGATCTTCCGGCTTATTTCCGAATGCTAAAAGTCCCGCATTTGTTGTCAATAAAACTTTTCCTGGTGTAGAAATCACCACTTTCTCTGATATCAATGTATTTTGACTTGGAGACCGCCCAAATGCTTCCTCCAGCAACTTTCTATCTAATGACTCTAAACTTTTTACGCCCGTTTCTAATTCAAAGGATTTTCGATTTTTGAAACTAAATAGTTCTTCAATATGTTCTTCGGACGCCACACGTGTTGTTGGACCTACTCGCGCATAAACGCCCTTTTTTGAACCTTGTGCTTTGACAAAGTAGGGAGGGTTGTTACCCCGGGAAACTTCGACAACCACTAATTCTTTGTCATTAATCTGCTGAGAATAGACGTCTGGTATGAGTGCGGGACTCACAGATTGATACACGGCAGCAGGTATGGCCTCAAGTGCGTGTGTCACAGATTTGTCATTCAATCCTATTATTTCTAGAGTACCGTCCTCCACACCAACTATTATTTTTCCACCCGCAGTATTTGCAAACGCCACGCAAGTTTTAATAATGCTTGATTGATTGGATGGAAGCTCTCTCTTGTACTCGATAGTCTTGGATTCTCGATCTAGGATACCATTCTTTTTGGTAGACATGTCACGCGCCTCTGTTTTTAATTGCACAATAATGCACAAGCCAAGTTTAATTGCACAATAATGCACAAGTCATGTTTAGATTCCTTGCTGCGGGTGGCGGCTGTCGCTGAAATGAAGAGTAAACACTTCGATTAACCAGACACATTTGAAGCACTCCGAGCACGCTCTATGACGCTTACTAGGTCTGTTACGGCCGATTGCCAGGGTTCAAATAGCACTCCATCACGGACATAGGCCCGCTGCGTTGTACAAATGCAGATTTTTGGTACGTTTGGATAATCCTCTGCAAATGGCTTAAATCCCGGACAGTCCGCCGAATCTGGTGCGGACGAAGACTTTATTTCAATTGCAGCAATTGGCTCAACAACATTGCGCGCAAGAATTAAATCAACCTCCTTACCATCACTATCACGCCAGTAGAAGAACCTAAAAGCAAGATCCGAGTAATCATTAGTGGCTGAAAGTTGAGATACAATAAACGTCTCAAACAGTTTGCCGTATAGAAAACTACTTTCCCTTAGATCAATTCGCAAATACCCATTGAGAGCATTCAAAACTCCCGTATCAAAAAAATAATATTTATTCGCTTGGAGTAGTTGTTTCTTGACCGATTGAGACCAACCTGGGACTTGTATGACGATCAGCGTGTCGACAAGTATGCTAAAGTATTCCGCGGCTGTTTTTCCTACTACGCCTATTTGTTTCCCAAGTTTTGCAAAATTAATTGGTTCTCCGTTAACTTGGCCAGCAAATTCCAAAAACCGGCTAAAGCGGTCAATGGAACGAACTATAGCTTCTTGCTGTATCTCTTCGCGTAAGTACGTTGATACATAAGATTCGAGAATCTCCACCGCTAAATCGTCGGAGTTCAGATACACTGCCGGAAGGGATCCTAGTTTAAGAACTTTGGACAGATTAAGAGCTGTTTCTGATTGATGAAGTGGATGCAGAAAACGCCCAATTGCACGTCCGGCTAGTAAATTCACGCCACCCCTACGAAGTTTTCGAGCACTCGAGCCAGATAGCAGAAAGGAAATTCTACCTTTAAACTCTTCAATCAGAGAATGCACCTCGTCCATTAAGGCTGGAATTTTCTGAACTTCATCTATCGCGACAAAGAGCCTATCGCCCCGTTCACTGAGCCTCTGGCGAAGCTCGTCTCCCAACAATTGCGGCGAATTTACAAACCTTTGAAAATCACGTCCTCTTAAGAGGTCTATGATGACCGTGTTCGCCAACTCGGCAAATCCGGCCGTTATGATGGCTGTTTTGCCGGTTCCTCGAGGTCCAAGGAGAAGGATTGAAGTTTTTTTATTTAGTAAAATCAG
>CANJQY010000119.1 GCA_947476525.1 Oligoflexales bacterium | reverse complement strand
CGACAACGCCTGCGATTTCAGCACAATCTGGGGTTGAAAAGCGTAAGTCTGCAACCAAATCGGCCTCAACCAAATCGGCCTCAACCAAATCGGCCTCAACCAAATCGGCCTCAACCAAATCGGCCTCAACCAAATCGGCCTCAACCAAATCGGCCTCAACCAAATCGGCCTCAACCAAACCGCCCTCAAACAACGCGAGAAAGGTGGATCCAAATTCGGGAATAAAGGCTATTGAGGTCAAGCGTCCAGCCGTCACTGCAGCACCACCGGCGAACGTCGCAGTGCCGGCCGTTGCGAAAGTCGAAGATTTGAATGCTATGCCGGCAAAAGACTTGTATTTAAAGGCGAGAGATTATTTTGTCGCAGGCAACTATGGATCAGCCATCCAATTGGCCGCGCTTGCGAAGAGTAAAACACCAACGGCGATTTTACCAGTTATCTTGATGGCTCAATGTTACTACCGCATGGGCAACAATTCCAAGGCTGAAGCGCTTTTTCGAAGTGTGGAAATTGGTGACATTCTACCAGAGGCGGCCGTCGACTATGCCTTCAGTATGTTTGCAGCTCGTCGCTACCGGGAAGTCATCAAAATTTATCCGGTAGTTCCTGTCGGGCACCCATACAAGGACATTGTGAAATTTTATGTCGGGGTTGCCTATGTTAATTTTGAGCAATATGACCACGCTATGAAATACCTTCGCAAAGCCGGAAATTTGCCATCGAATTTGAATGCACAGCGCCGGCGAATCCTCTCCGAAATGGATGATCTTCGCGACCGGGAGCGTGGCAGGCCGGCAGCCCGATATCAGCAACTATCCCAGCAAAATTGGTCTCAGAGTTACGTTGTGCCGCCACCGATTCCTGCAGAAATTCTTCCTGGGGGTACTCCAGGCGGGGCCACCGCAGCCAAAGCCCCCCCAGCCCCTCCTCCGGCCCTTGCTAAAAGTTCAACATCTTTTTCTGCAACACCTTTGTTGAAATTGGCAATGGATTCATCGAAAACAGACTTTAGTGGCGTTTTTCAGTCGCACGCGGACTCTAAAACCACCGGCGGCGAGATGGCGTTGGGGGCGAAATTCTTGGGCCGTGCGAAGTCGTTTGGAAGCCAGCCGAGTCTGGATCTAAATCTAACACCTTCATATAGCCACACAGATAGGAATAGCACGACATCAAAACTGACGGCTTCGGTAGATGACCCAGCAAACGTTCAAAACAATATCACTGCCGCATCAGGATCAACGTTTTTCTTGAATTATACCTACGGGCTAAATGGGTTGTACCCGGTCAGTGAGCCGGTAGACCTAGGTGGGGGATACCTTATAGTTGATTCCCATTCAGATGCGAGGATCGATAGCACGATGTCCACTCCATCACTAAAAGCAGTGGTCGAGGTTGGAAATATTAAGATCGACGGGAATTGGTCTCAGGCGCAATACACAGAAAAGAAAACCCATGCTAAGGACAATGCTTCAACAACTTTAAAATTGGGATTAAAACTGAGTGGTGACAACTCGACCACTACTGGATCGATCGAAAGCAAGGATAATTCCAAACCGCTCGTTAGCGGGGTAAAGTCGACTTTAACATTGGCGGGGTCATGGTTGACGAATTTTGAAGATATTTCCCTCGGTATCGCTGCGACAAAAACCGATGTAACACGGCTACCGAAATTTTTGAAAAACACGGCACTGAAACAATGGACGGCTTCGGCAACAGGTACTTATTTGCTTCCATTTGAACTTTCTGTTGAACTGCTGGGCGCCTATACGAGTCTGTCTAATGTCGTCGTCCAGCTAGATAAGGGGGCTGACGGCGTCGTCCCTGAATCCTTGGGCACAATGACTGGGAAGCAATTGAAAATTTCACTGAGTGGAAAGATTGCAGGGTTTCTTTCTTTGAAAGGCTCTTACAGCTACGAAACCCGAACTCCGGTAATTGATGACCCAGCCTTTGAAAAGGAATTATTGAAAAACAATTTCAGCGAAAACACTTCTACGTCTCTGAGTCTTGCCGTCAGCCAGAGTTTTTGAACTGGGCAAATCTTGCTGCACGCTCACAAAAAGGTCTAACAATACCGAAAATGCGGGATTTTTTTGGAGAATATGGCCGCTTGCCGTATAATGAAACTACGGCTTTTGTGTAATTTTTACTCATCCACATTTCGTTTCATTTCTAGGAGTGCATAAAGATGCTTTATTGGCTAGGAGCGATTCTTGAGGATTCGTGGGGACCATTTCGTCTTCTTACCTCGCATTTTTTCTTAGGAGGAATTGGTTTTGTTGTGTGTGGCCTATTTTCGTTGTTTTTGTTGCCGCGTCTAGCCTTTAAATATTGCCCTCGCGACCGCGGTCGAGCTCACGCAGTCGAGTCCAACGCCGCCCAAGGAAAGCCGACGGGGACGGGAATTGTTTTTGTACCAATTTTTTTGGCCGTTCAATTATTTGTCCTTCCACTTAATTTTGAAATTTTTGGTATATTGGCGTTGACTTTGGTGGCCTGTATTTTTGGTTTTCTCGACGATAAGGCTAACGATGCGTGGGGGGAGTATATCAAAGGAGGCATTGATCTTGTGATCGGGGTCGTCGCCGCCATTTTACTATCCAATCTTAATCCGGTCGAAATTTGGTTTCCTTTGACGAAATACTCCATGACGTTAGATCCAATTTTTTATATTCCACTAGCTGTGGTTTGGATTTGGACCTCGATCAACGCGACAAACTGTAGTGATGGTGTCGATGGACTCAGTGGCACGCTCAGCGGCATCGCATTTTTAAGTCTAGGGGCGTTATTGTATTTTGTTGTGGGAAACGCCGCGATGGCGAAATACTTGCTGGTACCAAACTATGCGGACGGTGCAGCCTACGGAATTCTCGCTATTTCTATGGTAGGAACTTTGGCAGGTTACCTTTGGCATAACGCTCACCCAAGTATTTTGATGATGGGGGATGCTGGCTCGCGGGCCATTGGATTTTTATTGGGAGTCTTGGTTCTTAAATGTGGGAATCCATTTTTATCGGTCATTGTTGCTGGAGTTTTAATGATCAACGGCGGTACAGGCTTAGTAAAAGTGGCATTACTCCGGTTTTTTAAGATTTCCATCTTCAAGAGCATTCGGTTCCCAATTCATGATCATGTCCGAAAAAATATGAATTGGAGTACACCCCAAGTCCTTGTTCGGTTTAGCTTGGTGCAAATGACTTTGACCATGGTGCTGATGGTTTTGGTGCTGAAGCTTCGTTAATTTGTGTTTACCAGATGATTGGTTTTTTTTGAGCATTTTGGTTCACCTACGGACACGGAAAAGGAGTAAGAAATGAAAATAGATCAAATTCTTGCTGCCGCCGTCCGAGGAAATGCTTCGGATGTCGTCCTAAAGACCGGGGTTGCACCGAGATTTCGTTTTAATTCCGATCTTGTATCATCTGATAACGGAGTGGCCATTACACAAGATATAATGAACGAATGGCTAAAAAAAATTATTCCTCCGCATCTCCAAGGATTCAGCAACGATTGCGATTTTTCCTATGAGTCTTCCAATGGATTTCGCTTCCGGATGAATGTTTTTAAGCAGCGAGGGTGTCATACTATCGTAGCACGCGTGATCTTAAATCATATCCGAACCTTGGAAGAACTCCACCTACCGAATGTTTTACTGTCTATTGCCTCTGAGCATAGAGGTTTAGTATTAATTACTGGTGTGACTGGGTCGGGAAAATCGACGACCCTTGCAGCCATGATCGATTATATTAACCGGACACGTGCGGCTCATATTATCACGATCGAAGATCCAATAGAGTACTTGATTACAGACCAAAAGTCGGTCGTCGAGCAACGCGAAGTGGGAATCGATACCGACTCATTTGCATCAGCCATGCGCGCGGCGATGCGTCAAAATCCAGATGTCATCATGGTCGGTGAGATGCGGGATCGAGAGACGGCCGAAACGGCGTTGCGCGCCGCCGAGACTGGGCATTTGGTTTTCTCCACTCTCCACACTTCCGACGCAGTGAGTTCATTGACCCGAATCAAGAGCCTATTTTCAGCTAGCGAGGCGTCCGCTGTCTCACAATCTTTGGGTCAATCCCTAAAGGGGATTATAAGTCAAAGGTTGTTGCCAGCGGCCAATAACCTTGGGATGGTGCCAGCCTTGGAGGTGTTAATTGGTAGTGCCGCGGTTAGATCTCACATTGCGGAGGGTAAAGATTTTTCGGGGTTGCAGAATTTAATTCGTGAAGGCGGGTCGGTTTATGGGATGCAAACATTTGATGATTCACTGGCAAGCCTTGTCGCAGATGGTAGTATTCGCAAAGCTGACGCCTTGGAATATGCAACAAGCAAGGGTGCGTTGGAGTTGAAATTAGCGGGTATCGGCAAATAACTTTCGATTTGGGAAATTTAATGAAAGGTGGGTAGTTATGTTCTCAAAAACAAATCAGGGGTCGTTTTTCAGTTTGATTGTCTTGGCGACGGCTTGGGTTTTGCATACGTCAACACCAGTATTGGCCGAGAGCTTTTCTGTAGACCAAATGCCAGTTGGAGCTGAAGTAACTGTGCCACCGTCGGCAAAGACGACGGTGTCGATGGGCACTCGCATTAAAATTTCAAGCACTGACACTCCCCAAACCATCCACATTGTTCCAATTGGTGACGGGTCGACGTTTGCAACAGGCATTCAATTGGCCATTTTTGACAGTAAACTTGACCGAGTCAAGTATATCAAAGTGAGTCCAAACGCTCCATTTTTATATAGTTTCCAAGGGCTTGCTTCGATTTCAATTGTGCCGACTCTGCCTGGTGGTGGATCGGCGGCCAAAAGTGTTCGTATTCAAATCGAAAGTGACAAAGCCGTTACGTTTGCACGTTAAGGTCAGGAATCCAAACAGTGAGTGAACCTACCCATCAAAGCATCTGGAATTTTGCACCAATCCTTATGCTGGTGTGTTCTGTAACCGCGTGTCACTTAATTCAGCGAGACGACACAGCTCATCCGCCTGTTGCGTCCAACAGTGCGCTTCAACCTGAAGATACAGATATTTCGAAGTATGCCGAGTTGTGCCGGGCAGAGCTTGGATTTGTAGGAGTCCCCATAGCGCCGCTTAATTGCTTAGATGGGGGGGAAGTGGCTTTGCAAATTGACGGCATGGAACCAACCGACGAGCAATATAAATTGTTATCGGAGGGGAAGTTGGGGTGCGACAATCCGTCATGGTTGTTAGCGGCGGGATGTTTGAACTATAACTTCGTATCGCACCGGTCGATAACTGAGGATGTAGACTTGGCGCTGGTGTGCCGCAGTAGGTATTATACCACCGCAAAAAATAGGCAAGCTAGGGAGGCTGCGTATAAAGTGAGTTCCTCTGCGGCTGATTTTAAAGCGCTCTATTATTTTGATAGTTTGGGAATGATTGTCTCAAATAAAAAAACAGGGAAGACCTGTTTTTTCGACCAAGTTGATCCGGTCTACGGAGGTTTTATTCCATTTCCAGACCGAATAAAGCCTCCCTCGCTAGAAGAGTTACCTTATCCCAAACCTATTGGCGAAGCGGCGCAAGATGCCAAAATAAAATCGGAAGTTTTTGAAATTACGCCTACCAAAACCTGGAAAAGTCCAATTCAAATGGTCAGCATTGATCGCTGTACAGTTTGTCACGACAGCGGGCCTTGGAAACACACGGCGTGGATTCCTGACGCGGTTAAAATCCCACCAAATCCCAAAGGCGTGCCCTTGATCGCTATCGGCCCGATTTTTGAGCCGTGGCGGGTACGGTTTGAACCTCTAGGCGTCAACACCGATCCAGTCGTCGTCAACGGGAAAAGTGAACCGCAACGGTGCACGGCCTGTCACAGTATTGGTAGGGAATTTACGTGCAAATTTTTTATGAATTATGCGGCAGGGTTAACCGATCCAAGCATCATGTCAAAGAGGGGTTCCGAACCGCACCGCAAACGCACCATGCCACCGCAATCAGATGAGGCAAAGGCGATGAATGATGCGAATTTCATCAAGGATTGGGACGATAAATTTTTGCCGCATGTAAATGCACTGAAGAGGTGCTGCGACAATCCAAAGTTTGAGGGTTGCCGTACCGAACCCCTCTAAATCAGATTGGGCCAAAATGTCGTTTTTCCTAGGGTCTTGGCGAGGAAATGGCTTGATTTCCCCTTAGGGCTCGGATAATTTGCAAGCATTGGCTATTTGGCCAATTTTGGCGAATTCATTCATCCGGGGGTCTCCAATGAAATATCAGAAATTACGAAAGTCCAGATTCTCAAGTCTGCTCATCGCCAGCGCCGTTGCTTTGACGGGGTGCGGAGGAAAAAATCTAATCGAAGGTCATGAGGTTAAAGTAAATATAGATCCAACCATCGTTACTCAAAACTCTTCGGCTGACGCTATCATTACAGATGGTGACGTTGCCATCAAAGTTCTCGGTGCCGAGGCCCTGAAAAGCAAGATCTCAACTGGCCAGCTAACCTCAAAAATTGGCCTTCGAGACCTCATTGGTAACGGCAAAGTAGCTTCAGATGTTCTGGGTGCTGGACCAGTTCAAATTAAGGAGGACTCGCTTTACATTCAAATACCCGTGTCCTTAATCGGTCAAGGTCACATTTTTGGCGGCGTGATTACCGCCGTATCTAACCATGACGATCCAAGTATAGGCGGACTTAAACTAACGGACTTACCGCCGATGAATGTGCGACCTTTGCTGATGGCGAGTGCTGATGGCGCACAGTCTCGATCACTGGTATTGGTCGGCTGCCAAACGGATTGCTCTGAAACCAGCCAGCAGTTGTCGCTACTGGCGCTTCCTGTGGTGGCGCAGTCGACAGATAGCGACAAAATTGTCGTGGACGTCGCAAAATTTGGTGAAACTCTTAATTTAATGACTCTGCTTGATCCTGACGGCTCTGCCACCGGTCTAAAATCCATGGGTACTCGCACCACGGCTGTCGACATGAGTGGCGGAACGATCGTATGGGATGTTGAGCATCAGATGGTTCCAGTGGATTCTGTCGAAGGTTTTCCACCTGTAGTAACCTTGATTACTGCTCGCTACTATTTGAAGCTGGAGGCTTCTCTTAATTCATCTTTCGTCGCCCGCAAACAAGTTGAAGGCGTTGGCTTCTTCACCACGACGGCAAGAGCCGAACAGCTGATTACACGGTTTTCGCAAACTGAATTTAATGGAGCACCGGTACATTACTTTATTAAAAATGTTCCATTAGAGTACCAGGCTCATTTTGCTGAAGCCCTTGACACTTGGAATCGAACTTTTACCGATGAAATTGGCCACAAAGTGCTCTCCTATGAGTTCGTTTCCGTTGACGATCCTAAAAATCCTCTACTAGTTGCTGGTGACGTAAGGTTTAATATTATTGAATGGGACCTAGTGGATAAAGCTGGCTACGGGGGGCTTGGGCCATCGATTGCCAGTCAGGCGACAGGAGAAATATTCTCAGCGAACATCCTGGTTCAAGGTCCTACGATCGAGTCTATCTATAAAAAGTGGTTTAATGTTATTCCTCAGATTGACGCACTGATGGTTGCCGGAAATCAACCAGCTGCTGATGCATTGTTGATAGCGACTCGTCACCAAATTTTTGATCAACTGGGTGAGGGGAAGACTCAGCCAACGCAGTCTCTTAGTTTTGGCACAGACAGCGCCGCAAAGCTGAGATTTCGACACAATGCCCAAGATGACCGTCTAAAAGACCGCGCAGCCGCACGTACAGATTTCTTTGAGACGCCGCAAGGATATACTTATGACTCATACATGCATGGTTATTTCATTGACCTTGTCGCTCACGAAATGGGACATAACCTAGGCCTTCGTCACAATTTTAAAGGAAACTTATTGGCCACAGCAGACGGAAGCCGTCCTTCTGGATCAGTGATGGAATACTTGAACAAAAATTTCCGGCATATTGATACGGTAGGAGAGTACGATCACATGGCGATCAAGTACGGTTACAGCGGAGTTGAGCCTGGCATCAAAAATATTTTTTGCACGGATGAAAACGTGATTAGTGTGGCGTCTCCAGCCCTGTCTGCAGAATGCTCTCGAGATGATGCCACCAACGATCCGTTTAATTACAACTTAACGGTTTTGGATCGAGCGCTAGACCGTTTAGTGGCTCCAAATGTTGACACGGCTCCGACCTGGGTCTTTGCAGATCTAGCCGCAGAGGTGTCACTTCGCGTGACCAATAATTTACTTTATGCCCCCTCGGCAGCGACGAACAGCAAGACATGGCTTAATTGGAAGAAAGAGGGACGACCAGTGCGGGCAAAGGCCATCTCAAATTACGTGTTGAAAACTCTTCACAAGAAGCTCTGTGCCGTAGCCATTCGTCGGGCCCCGGATCGGAAGGCAACCGCAGAGGCTAAAGATGCAACCCTAAAGAATTTGAGTGATCTCGACTCTACGGTGGCCAAAATTGCGGAATCGATGCAACTTGGAACAAGCTTGAGCTGCTCGCCATAGCCTGCGAAAGAGAAATGCCGCGACGAACAACGCAAGCATCTTAATAAATTTGATGGCTCCTGTAGTAGCAACTGTAGTGCCGCAATAATCAATGTTTATGATTTCATTGACGATTTTATTTCTCTCTGGTACGAGTCGCTTTATGGATGAGCATGTCAAAAAACTTCGTTTGTTGCTGAAATTCGCTATGCGCGTTCTAAGTCAACTTTTATCAGACCTATGGGCGTGGTCTCCGCGAAATTCTGGAATGGCAAAAATCATTTTTTCTTAATATAAGTGAGCTGCAATTTGTTGTACTTTGGGTGAGGATATCAATGAAGCCATAGGTTTACCTGGAAACAAGTGTCATTAGCTATCTCACTGGTTGTCCCAGTCGAGATGTTATCATTGGCGCGCGTCAGCAGCTTACACTTCAATGGTGGGACATTGGTAAAGAAGCTTTCGATTTATTTGTATCTGAGTCCGTAATCAAAGAAATCAGTGCAGGTGATGGTAATGCCGCTAACCAGCGATTGTAGTTGATCGAGGGAATTCCACTGGTTGGGGTAACTGCTGACGTCATTGATCTTGTAAAGGCACTCATGAGTAGCAAGGTCATACCACTAAAAGCTGCAGAGGATGCCCTCCATATTGCGTTGGCCGCTGCGAATGGTTTGGATTATTTACT
>CANJQY010000118.1 GCA_947476525.1 Oligoflexales bacterium | reverse complement strand
TGGCGCGAAAGCGCCAGAAACGTATCCTGAGCCGCAGGCGAAGCATCTGGTGGAATGACATCGGTCAGGCGCTTTCGCGCCAAAGACTCGCTAATGCTGCAGGTGAACATTGCCGGCCGCAATTTCTGCTTCCGTAATACTCTTCAACTTTGCAAACAGTGCGTCCTTGTGATTTTTTTCTTCTACCTTGAAATCATCCCAAGCAAGCGCGTGCATTAAAACTGCATCCATATGGTCCACACAGTACACTTTCAGATCCTTGAGAATGTTCTTAGGAATTTCTATAAGGTCCTTTTCGTTATCGCGTGGGATGATGATCTTTGTGATTCCACCGCGATGGGCCGCCAAGATCTTCTCTTTGAGGCCGCCGATTGGTAGGGCGCGACCACGAAGAGTAATTTCTCCTGTCATGGCTACATCTTTGCTTACTGGGCGCTTAGTAAAGGCGCTCGTCAAGGCTGTCGCCATGCAGAGTCCAGCGGAAGGACCATCTTTGGGAATCGCACCTTCTGGAACGTGAATATGAATGTCTACTTTCTCGTAGAACCCGTCTTCAAGCTCCAGAAATTCTGCGCGAGAACGAACATAACTCATCGCCGCCTGCGCGGATTCTTGCATGACGTCGCCAAGCTTGCCAGTAATCGTCAACTTTCCTTTTCCTGGAACAGTCGTAACCTCGACCACCAATAAATCACCGCCCGCCTCCGTCCACGCAAGACCAGTACAGATACCAACCTCGTTGGCACTATTCTGCATTCCGACCCGTTGCCGACGAGGTCCCAGGTACTTATTCACAGACTTGTCAGTGACCACTTCAGTAATGTTAAGCTTGACTCGCACTGGAGCCCCATCAGCATCGGTGGTCTCGGCGACAGATCCATTCTTTTCAGCGTCTTCAGAGTGTTTTAAAAGGTACTTGTGCGCTATCTTCCGACAGACGCTACCAATTTCACGCTCAAGATTTCGCACGCCTGCTTCTCGCGTGTAGTACGTTATAATCTCGCGAAGAGCTTTTGGTTGAAAGGTCACGTTACAGCCTTCCAATCCATTTTCCTTTAGGTCTTTGGAAACAAGATACTGCTGCGCAATTGAAAGTTTTTCCTCTTCCGTATAACCGGAAAGCTGAATGACTTCCATCCGGTCCAATAGCGGACGCGGAACCGTGTGCAGCGAGTTGGCTGTGGCAATGAATAAACAACGGGACAAGTCATAATCAAGGTCCAAATAATGATCCACGAAATTATGATTCTGCTCTGGATCAAGAACTTCAAGCATCGCACTCGAAGGATCCCCGCGGAAGTCTTGGCTCATTTTATCAATCTCATCTAGCAGGATGACCGGATTGGACTTGCCAGCCTTCTTTATTGCCATGATAATTTTCCCAGGCATCGAACCAATGTAGGTACGCCTGTGCCCACGAATCTCCGCCTCATCTCGCACTCCACCTAAAGAAATGCGCACAAAAGGACGGCCCGTAGACTCGGCAATACTACGAGCTAGGGAGGTTTTTCCGACGCCTGGAGGCCCTGCCAAGCAAAGAATTGGGCCCTTTGCAGATTCACTCAGCGCGCGGACTGAAAGATACTCAAGGATTCGATCTTTGACTTTCTCAAGGCCGTAGTGATCACGATTCAACACCTCAGCGGCTACTTTAATGTTGTTTTTTTCCTGGCTGTATTCGCCCCATGGAAGACCAACAACTGTATCAATGTAGTTTCTGACAACAGTGGCTTCAGCGCTCATCGGAGACATAAGTTTTAGTTTTCGAACTTCTTTATTAATTTTCTCGCGAGCTTCTGTGGACAGAGCCTTCTTTTTAATTTGCGCCTCGATCTCGTGCATTTCTGCGCGAGTATCGTCTTTTTCTCCCAACTCCTTTTGGATGGCTGCCATTTGCTCATTTAAATAATATTCTTTTTGAGTCTTTTCCATTTGACGTTTTACACGGGCGCGAATTTTCTTTTCGACTCTCATGATCTCTATTTCGGATTGAATGTATCCGTATATTTCTTCTAGCCGTAATTTAGGATCATTTTGCTCGAGCAAACCTTGTTTTTCTTTAAGCTTCAGATTTGACAAGTGACCAACCAAATTATCGGCCAGCTTCGCTCCGTCCTCAATCCGATTGATATCTAACACTGTTTCCTGCGCAATTCGTTTATTCAAACGTACGTAGTTATCAAAGGCTAACTTGACCGTGCGAATAATCGCTTCGTGTTCAATGCTGTCGGATGGCTTTTCCTCGAACTCTTCCGTTTCAACAAAGAAAAATTCGTCACAATGTAGAAATTCTGCGATTCTAGCCCGACACAATCCCTCGACTAGAATCGTAGCTGTGCCGTCAGGCATCCGACTCAAGTTTACGACGTTGGCGATCGTACCGATTTTATAGACGTCGTCAGCGGTTGGATCGTTGGTCTTAGATTTCATTTGTGCGGCAAGAAATATTTTCTTATTGCCGCTCCATGCTTGCTCAAGAGCCAAGATTGACTTCTCCCTTCCGACAAAAAGCTTTGCCAAAAGGTTCGGAAATACGATGATGTCGCGCAATGGCAGAAGAGGCATGCGCTTACGACGTCCATTTGGATCTTTCGGCGAGTTGTCGGACACGATGACCTCCCTATTGGTATCTATTACATCCAGTCGGAAATAAACAATTTAATTGTTCACTCGCAACATTTCAGCTTACTCTTACTCTTACTTTAATTGGCTCTACTTTTAATTTTAGCAGCAACTGATTAAGACTTGAAAGGTAAACGTTGAGCCTAGTTGAAAATACTTTAAAAATGATTAATTAATGCACATGTTCGGCCAATTTTTTGTGCTTTCTTCCGCCAATTGACCTTCCCATGGTATGCTACGCGGCGATTTAAAAAAAGGGAGGCTGACGCCTCCCTTTTCTTGTTTGATTCTCAGATAGAAAACTTTTTTGATGCTACTTTTTGCCAGTGCCGTCGATTTTCGCAGGCTCGTGATCCGCCTTGTACACGAGAATTGGCTCGCCAATTTTGAGTATTGACTCTTCCGTGATTATCACTTCCTTTAGGCCGACAGTGCCCGGAACCTCGTACATCATTTCGAGCATGGAACCTTCCAAAATCGCGCGAAGACCCCGAGCCCCTGTTTTTCTTTCGATGGCCTCTTTCACCACGGCGCGCATCGCACCATCGGTAAATTTAAGCTCGATACCCTCAAAAGCAAATAGTTTTCGAAACTGCTTTACAATAGCATTTTTGGGCTCCGTAAGTACGTTTAGAAGGGTCTCCTCGTTTAGCTCTTCGAGTGCCACCAGCACCGGAAGGCGCCCGAGAAACTCTGGAATCATTCCAAACTTCATTAAATCGTCGGTACGAACCTGTGACAGAAGCCTGGTCACGTCCTTTTTTGTTTTCGATTGAATCGTCGCGCCAAAACCAAGGGAACTCGTATCAATTCGTGCTGCAATGATATCTTCTAGGCCGGCAAAAGCTCCGCCGCAAATAAACAAGATATGGGACGTATCTACTTGCAAAAACTCTTGCTGCGGATGCTTTCGGCCGCCACGAGGCGGCACGTTTGCGATGGTTCCCTCAATGATTTTAAGTAGTGCCTGCTGCACACCTTCACCCGAAACGTCGCGCGTAATCGAAGTGTTCTCACCCTTGCGCGCAATTTTGTCGATTTCATCCACATATGCAATTCCGCGTTGAGCTTGCTCAACATCGTAGTCTGCGCTTTGGAGCAATGCCAGAATAATGTTCTCGACATCCTCGCCTACATAGCCAGCTTCAGTTAGATTTGTGGCATCGCTAATGGTGAATGGCACGTTTAGAATGCGGGCGAGTGTTTGCGCTAGCAATGTTTTACCGGATCCCGTAGGTCCTACCAAAAGAATATTGGATTTCTGAAGCTCCACTTCCTCTAAACCCGCAATCGGGATCTTATTTTTTGCCGCATCGAGGCGTTTATAGTGGTTGTGAACGGCGACAGATAGCGATTTCTTCGCTTGATCCTGCCCAATAATATAATCATCAAGGATTTTTTTAATGTCCTTTGGATTTGGAATTTTATTAGTGGGATTGGTAAACTGTTGCAACTTGGCTTGCTCTTCGAGAATGATGCGATTGCATTCACGAACGCAGTGATCGCAAATATGAACATTATCAGCTCCAATTAGCTTAAAAATGTCATCGTGCTCTGTTTTGCCACAGAAACTACAACTATTTTTCCTTGTACGATCAACCATGATTCCTTGTCTCCTTTATCGTTCGCGTCGCAGACGAAGGCCCTTGACGTGGTAACTAATTATTTTGCCGGACCTGCGTCGCGCCCTTTAGCCACAACCTCGTCAATAAGACCGTAGGCTTTTGCCTCGTCGGAAGACATGAAGAAATCGCGATCAATATCCTCTAAAATCCCTGCGGTAGGTTTGCCAGTCAGCTCACTTAAAATACCGGTCATTTTCGCTTTGAGCTTTATGATTTCTTCCGCTTGAATAGCGATGTCGGTCGCCTGCCCTGTGGCGCCACCTAACGGCTGATGAATCATAATGCGACTGTTGGGCAATGCATATCGCTTGCCCTTGGCGCCTGCTGCAAGCAGCCACGCTCCCATCGAGGCACACTGACCGATGCAGTATGTTCGAACATCACACCGAATCATTCCCATGGTGTCGTAAATCGCTAACCCTGCCGTCACGCTTCCGCCAGGTGAATTAATGTAAAAGTGGATATCTTTGTCAGGATCCGCGCTCTCTAGAAACAGCATTTGCGCAATAATTACATTTGCAATTTCATCGTAGACCGGGCTACCTAGAAAAATAATTCTATCCTTTAATAATCGCGAGTAAATGTCATAGGATCTTTCACCACGGTTGGTTTGTTCGACGACAATAGGTATCATTGGCATTTAGTATATTCCTTCCCTGTCATAATAAATCTTGTTTCAAATTTTCAAGTTCTGTTTACGCACAGTCAACGCACTGTCTAGCACCCTCAAGATCGCACCCTCACAACCCACCCATTTCTTTTGCGAAGTTAAAGGAATGTATAGGTTAAATCCAATTTCCTTCCGCTGCAAGCCCCGTAGTGGCAAACCAGTCACCGGATATCGGGAAATCCAGATGGAGCATTAGCTTTAGCCGTTTCTTTTATTTTATCCCCCCCACTAACGTTAGGCATTCATTAAGTTATCGGTTACAATTATAGTCTCAACTGATTAACCAATTGGCACACTAGCCAGTGAAAAATCTCCCCTTGTAGAGGCTGCCGCCATGATTATACCATTTTTTCTCAAGCTTGCCGTCATAGTTGCTCTGATAAGCCTGCCCGCATGTAAAACTACGAGCCCTTCGGCGGCGGGAGCTAAGATTGAGCCCGCCGTAACAGGCACAGGAAAACCAACCACATTGGCCCCACCAGTAGCCATTGCAGGCGCTGATGCGGGCTTTACACCGGCGCTACTCGAATGGGTGGTCGTGAAAACGGTTGCTCGAGAAAGTGATGACGGTTCATTTACCTGGGATATTTATTTGCGATCCTCGATGGAGATCTTCTGTGAGCTAGATTGCTCGGAATTCAAATTAGGGGAAGTTACAATCAACGGAATCACAGAATTGACCGCCCTAAAAAAGACAATTCACGGCAACAGCAATCCCGGCATTCTAAATATTCACAAAGAAATACCCGCAACAATCGCCCTCGGAAATCGGATAAAAATAAATAATGTCGGCCTCATGGGACAGGCCATAATGCTTAAAGATGCGTTTACCAAGGATAACCCCAATTTTTACGCCGTTCCTATGCTCATTTCAAAAATTATTGACTCGCCTCAAGGCGTCTTATTGGGAGAATTTAGCGGCAAGAAAATCGAAATTCACCTCGACCGAGACACCATGAAATCACCTCCAAATCCTGGCCTTGAACCGGAGTCGGCGTTTGTGCTCGGGAGCCTTTTCAATGACAACTCCAGTGAAAGACCCACCACAGAAGAGTTTAAGTCATCAAAAATATTGTTTCCATGGACCGGAAATTGAAGAAGGAGGAGACTAGTGAAGGTATTTAATGCTAATATTGATGTCCGTGTTTGTGGAATCGTTGCAATAATTTTACTCGGCTCTTGTGCACCGCAAAAATTTACGGGGACTTCGGGTTCAGCAAATCCAAAGCCAGCGCAAAAGAAAGCCGATCAGATTCAAGCAACGCCTAATTGCACTGAAGCGCGCCTGCTAAGCATCCGCAACCTAGTTACATTTGTTGATCAGAAAAAAGCGGACCGCTCTGTCGATATAGAATTAGCGTTCGAGCCGTGCAAGAACCAAACTGAAGACATCAATCTCCCACTTTTGTTTGACCTCGATGGGACGTTGAAATTTGTCACCATCGGTAACACTATACCCTACACAATCCGGTTTGCAGGCACTGACGCCAAGCTCGATGGACAAGGCGAAATGCGGTACGTGACTGGATCTGACCTTTTTGGTCAAACGGGGGCAAAGTGGGGGCACTTTGAGTCGTCTCAAGACCTAAATGCCAGTCCGCTTATGGTGACCGCCACCATGAAATTGATGCTTTCAAATGTACTTTTTACGGGAAGGCCTAATTCCCCCGGACCAATGACAACCAATTTTGCGGTGCCGATGAATGTCAAAATTGGGAAATCTGCACCAATTTTAGTGGACATCATGCTCACACCTCCGTGATGGTGATTTTCGACTATACCGCTCGCGGAGCTCAGGCCGAGACCTGAACCCTGACCGAGCAGAATTGCGTTTGCCTAATTGTAGTACGCTATAGCTATTACAGTGATAATGTCATATTATATTCAAAATACATACGGCGCAAAAATTCAATTCGCACTCGAAATATATTCATCATCTAACTGAGGATGTTCAAATGAAATTATTAATTTTTGGACTTGTAGCCTTCACGTCCAGTTGCCAATGGTTTACTCGGGGCGCAGGTCAGAAAACAACTATAGGAAAAACATCTCCAACGACCGCTGCCAGCATGCTTCAAAATATTCAAACCGCAGGAATATCCGGCGAGGACGGCGGTAATATTGATTTTGCGCCCTGTATTATCACTCTGCGCACAAGCAGCATAACTTGTGATTTAGATATTTTAGTTTACAACAGCTCAAAAAAACCAAATGAAAATTTAGTCGAGGCGCGCCAACCTCAAAGATTACGCTACACTAATGACAACAATATGATTGTTTCAGATGGCACTGGCCCTGAACAATTCTTAGTCAAGGAATCTGACTCTCGTTTTGTGGCCGTAAATGCCATAAACGGATTGCGCGAAGTGGTTAAAAACTCTGATGAAACGTTTACAGGATTCCTCGATGGGCAAGGTACTGACGTTTATAGAACCTATGACAAAAACATGCGAATGACGAAGTCTATTGACCCCAAAACACACTTATCTACCACCTTCAAATACAATAACAATGGCCTATTAGAATCACGGCAAGACCCCCTCAACACGATAAACGTCACGTACGACGATAAAGGAATGCCCACCAAAATCGAAATGGCGAACAGCCAAAGAATGTTCGTGATAGAATCCTCTGAAAAAGCGATTCAAGTAAGCGAAGGTCAAAAACCAAATTTATACTTAATTCGTGGAACTTCAGAGAATCCGAATTTGGTAACAGCGATTATTTTTGGTGACAAAAAATTAGAATTCACCTATCAAAACGGCCGTCTCAAAACCGCCTTAAACAACGGTTTCGGGATCGCCCTTGAAAGCAATTTAGCTGGCGGCAATGGTCAAGTATTAGTGAAGGATAGCAAAACCGGCCGCATGCGGTACACGGCTCAATTTCACAACAATCGGTTAGTACACCGAGCTTCACCAATCGAAAATCAAAAGTTTGTTCGAGATGATTACGGAAGAATTCTTTCCATTGAAGATGTAAATGGCAGAAAAACATCTTTTGAATTAGATAGTTACGGACATGCAGTAACCGTAATGAATCACATGGCTGGAACAACTAAACAAATTAATAAAACCGAATTTAATCAATTCGGGCAAATCTTAACGTTTAACGCTGGTCCGACAACTACAACGTATGTTTACGACAACAAAGGCCGCGCGACAAACCAAAAAGACGTTGGCCCGGAATCCACGCATGCTATTGCCATAGATAAATTTGACGATCTCGGAAGGCCCATTCATCAGGTCGAGGAAACCACCAATAACCAAACAAAGGATATTTCTGTCGTCTATGATTCCTCGGGCAATATCGGCACGCGAAATATTGACCAAGGCTTCAGCCAAACCACCATCACCTCGAATCTGCAAACATCCACGACTCAATCAGAGCAAAAAGACAAATCTGGCGGATCGGAAATCATCAAGAAGACAATTAATAACCTCAATCAAACGGTCAAAGAATTTCGCCGCACTACTGACTATGCTGGGCGAGTTGAGGAAGTGGCCTCTGAGGCTGTCACTGGCGGAGTGCAAAAATCAGAAGCTAACGAGATCGGCCCTATCGCAAATACGGTCTACGATACAAATGGAAAAATTATAAAAGTGACGAATGTCTACACCGCAGACGCAAACTTTAGCTGGGCCGCTGAAAGCAATACTCCTCAGGCAGCTCCGCCAGTCGCACAGTCAGGTGAAAGTAAGGCAAGTGGTTCTTCAGGAGTCACTGAAGTTAGAAACACACATAACAAAAACGCTTCTAAAATTGGAAATTTAAAGGATAAAAAATCCAAGAATG
This sequence comes from Oligoflexales bacterium, assembly GCA_947476525.1. Lineage (GTDB taxonomy): Bacteria > Bdellovibrionota_B > Oligoflexia > Oligoflexales > RGVZ01 > CAMDKS01. Next base: position 460 of record CANJQY010000118.1, on the reverse strand, counting down.
AAAAGGTTGGTCATTAGATGTTACCGGTCAATACCAGTCAGTAAACGTCCGTTTATCGTGATGCCGTATGTTGCCGACACTATCGTCAACCAAGAATAATTGCGAAAAGCGTACAATGTGTTTTGCTACTAAAGTGCCGATTTGCGGAATTTATATTTTATGGGCAAATTTTTCCTGGTGAAAATCGGTCAAAAGCCATACTTGCGCCGTTGGAGTTCCCAGGCTTTAGTCCTTTAAATTTAATCATCGAAATATCTGCAGTTGGTCGTTCTTTGATGGTCCAAAGCATTGATTTTCCGTTGTAGATCATCTCATTATCTCTTGCGGCATAACTCCAGGCACCCGGAAGTTCTCGTCCATTTGCGTCATAAGGGGTGATTGTCCAGTTTTCGGTGTTATCGATGTCAAACATATAGCCGCTTGCTGCTTTTACAGGCTTTGAATAAGTGACGACTAATAC
>CANJQY010000117.1 GCA_947476525.1 Oligoflexales bacterium | reverse complement strand
CGTGCTTTTAAGTCTATTTTATCTACCATTATACACCTCACATCGCCTGCGGAATTGCAAAACTTGCCTGCAAAGATTCCGCCTCACGCACAGCCTCCTCGTTTAAATTAGCGACAAACGCGGCGCGCTTGCCCCCGAGGCCGATAAATTCGTGAATTTCTGCTGAAATATAAGGATTGTATGCGGCGATCTGCTCGCAGACTCTTTTCATTTTTTTCTCGAGCATCAATAGTATTCTTGTCCATCGAGCCTGCGGCGTCCATGTATTTAGATGCTCTTCACACTTGAGCATCCTCAGAGCTAGTCTTGCTACGCGGGCTGTCAGCTCGAGATTTGGCTGCAACGGCACGTGTTCTTTGGCGCTAACTTGTGCAAGCTCGAGGATAACAAAGGCCTCACCCACTTGGGTCAGTAGGGAATGATTCGCTTCATCCCAACCTTTATTTTCTCTTATGTCGGCACGGTCGCCCGCTTTAAAATATAGTGACGAAAACACTGAGACCAATTGATAGAAATTAAACGTCTCAGGTGCGATAGTGCCTGATGTGGCCAGTCGAATTTTTTCTATTTTTGGAAGCGACATGAAAACTCCCTGTTAGACATAGCCTCACTATTTCATAAGAAAATTATATCAAACCTTGGACCCATTCGATAATTTTTGGCAAATTGTGCGTGTGTGGCAATATTGCGTCACAAACCACCTTGTTGTACAAGTTTGTTTGCCGCTTCGCATATTGTCTCGTCGCCAACGAAATTACCCCCTCCAGTTCTTCCTCGGCTAGGCGACCGTCTAGCATCGACGCAACTTCTTTGTAACCAATGCTCCTCATTGGTTTGCAATCGGCGCTAACGCCTGCTTTCAAAAGCCCTTTAACCTCGTCCACCAGCCCTTCGTCGAGCATGGCTTGTGTACGCAAATTGATTCTAAGGTGGAGCCATTCTTTGGGCGGATTTAAGTAAATCATGATGTGAGACCGATTTTGGTCGTTCGACGTTTTCGGCTCACGCACAGGAGCTCCCGTGAGCAGGTTTATTTCGAGGGCTCTGCGAACTCGAAATCGGTCATTGACGTGGAGTTGAGCTGCACGCCTCGGGTCAATGGCCGTGAGCTGCGCAAAAAGATCGGCCTTCTCCCGCTCATCTAGCTGAGCCCTGAGGCGTTCATCACTAGGTATATCGTCATCCCATTGTTGCCCAAGGAGTGCTCTGAGATAAAGGCCGGTGCCGCCTACCAAAATTGGCATACGGCCCTTGCTTCGAATGAGTGTGATCGCAGCCTTCGCTTTTGCAGCATAGACTGCTGCGTCACAGTTTTCATTCCAGGCAAATTCATCGAACAAGTGATGGGGAACCGTCTGGCGCTCTTTCTTGGAAGGCTTCGCAGATCCGAGGTCAAATCCGCGGTAGATTTGCACACTGTCACAACAAACAATCTCGCCAGATATGGCGACGGCAAGTTCTAGAGCTAACGAAGATTTGCCCGAGGCGGTCGGGCCACCAACGACAATAAAGTCAGGCTTTACTCCGTCCTGCAGCAGAGATTTCATGATCACGTTACCGGTCAAACCATCGACCAATCTGAGCTTCGTCCCACCACCTAAAAACTCGGCGACCATGGGGGCAGTTATGGAAAAAATCGACATCGCGAGCTTCGTTAAGCAGAACTTTAAGTTCCACGTCCCCTAATTTCTCACCTGCGCGAACGGCACTATGGCAAGCCATGGTGGCTAAAATATCGTGAGTTAATCCGACGTTTCCATCCAAGGGGGTGGCCGAATGCTCATGCTCGGCCAAAGATTCCATCAGTACTTGCAGATCAGATTTGCACAATAAAACAGGAACAGCACGCACCTCGACCATTGTCTCATCGACGATATCAATGCGAAATCCATTTGATTCAAGCTGTGCCTTCAGGCCGCGAATCACCTCGACCGCCTCTCGCCGAAGCGTAACACCTTCCGGCACCAGGAGCGTTTGGCTGGATTGCAGTAATTCCGTATTGCGAATCAAACGTTCGTAGAGGACCCTTTCATGAAACGCGTGCTGATCGACGACGAGCATTCTGGCCCCCGAGCGGCGATCACCGTGGCTGAACATCAAATAACAATCCGCCACGCTACCCAGGTAATTCAACTCCCCCCAAGGCACAGCTTGAATGGCACCAACTCCAGCCAGCCCCGTGCCCACACTTGGCGCGGGAAAAATAAACGGTGACTCCGCGTTTCCCCAAAGATCTGCTTGTGGTCTCCGAGGCTCAACCCGGCCGGTGCCAAGGTCATCAAATATAGCTGCGGTCACGGGTGTTACTATAGCCGCGGCCACGGGTGTTACGTCGCGCCAACTGGGCCCAATCGAAGGGGTTACGCGCTTGCCCTCTGCACTACCAGAGGACTTGTAGCCCAAACTCGTGCCTCCAGAAACAGACGACCCAGGTGCATCAATGCGTGACGCACCGGCTGACGGAAAACTAGTCTCCGTGGAGGCATGTGCGGCCCACTCAGCTCGCCTCAATCCCTCGCGGATTGCACTTGCCACCATTGAATGAATTTCATTGGCATACTGAAGCCTCACTTCAGTCTTAGCTGGATGGACGTTGGCATCCACTAGCCCAGAATCCAAGTTGATAAACACGGCGACCACTGGATACTTGCCTCGTAACAAATGGCTGTGGTAACCGCGAAGCACCGCAAACCTTAGAGACTTATCCTTGACCCAACGCCCGTTCACAAACAGCACCATGTCTTTAGGCGATCCACGCTCTATGCCTGGAGCCGAGATAAGGGCGCTCATGCTCGCGTATGGAGTTTGTGCTTGGGTGAACACCATGCCAAGGCCCGCGTCACCTTTCATCACCTGAGCAAACCTAGCTCTGAGGACTCGCTCGCTTATGGCACAAGGGTTTGCACTCGTCGCCTGAGTCTCCTCGGCCGTGAGCGCAACAGATGCGGCGCGTAGAGATTCTTTGCCATTGTGAATGAGTGTAAAATCAATTTTTGGAAAGGCCATCGCCACTGCGAGCATAAACTCTAAGACGGCACCGTATTCTGCCGCTGCGGCCTTAAGGAATTTTTGACGAACGGGGACATTATAAAAAATATCGTCGCAAATAATAGTCGTGCCTCCTGAACTCTGCCAAGGGGTAGAGTCAAAGGCGCCGCCGCCTTCGGTGTGAAGGCGCACCCCTTGCAGAGAACCTTGTTCACAGGTCATAAGAGTGAACCGGCAAACGGAGGAAATCGACGCTAAGGCTTCACCGCGAAAACCCATTGTTTGTAAATTAAAAAGATCTTCAGCATTCTTGATTTTGGAGGTGGCGTGCCGCATCAGAGACTTGGAGGCATCGGCCTGCGACATACCGCAGCCGTTGTCGGAGATCAAGATGCGTTTTCTCCCACCCTCTTGAATCTCGACCACGATTTTGGTGGCACCCGCATCAATACAATTCTCAACTAATTCTTTGACGATGCTGGCAGGACGTTCCACCACTTCACCGGCTGCAATTTTGTTGATTAGGTTGTCGTCTAGCAGTTGAATTCGGCTCATTGTGGAGTCTCCATCAGAATTCTTGGTGGCATTCATAATCAAGGGTCCTTCAATGCTAAAAACTGTTAAATATCCGCATTCACTCGGAAAATCTGACACTACCTCACTTCATTGACTCTTCCAACAGCATACCGCAGGGGGGTCTTGTTTAGTTATCTAGACGCCCTATCATTTCGACCGGTTACAACGCATAAAGTGACTTGACTCGGCCCACACACCACTGTACAAGCAGGCCACCATGAAAGCTGTCTACGTTACAAGCGCTGCCAAGGCAGAGCAACTACCCCCAATGTCCCACCCTGAATTTGCGTTCATTGGTCGATCTAACGTTGGCAAATCTTCACTGATGAATGCACTTTTGAACCATACGGGCCTTGCCCGCACTAGCCGCAAGCCTGGGCGAACGCAGATGGCAAATTTCTTTTGCGTGAATGACAAATGGCATTTTGTCGACCTACCCGGCTACGGTTTTTCAGCAACGGCGAACATGGAGCATCGCGAGTGGCAAGACCTAATGGACGGCTATATTGCACGCCCAGTGGTTGCGAGATTTCTTTTTCTTTGGGATCCACGCCGAGATTTTGATGGTGACGATATTCAGCTTGCCATGGCGCTAAGTGACCGGGCCCCGCTGAGTTTAGTTTTAACAAAATGCGACAAAATATCGCGCGCTGAACGCTTAAAACGCCAAAAAATTCTTAAAAACATGCTTAGCAGCCGCGGTGTGGCATTACTTTCAGTTCACGCCATCTCGTCCCTAAAAAAAGACGGTACCGAACAATTACTGGACGAATTACTTGCCCCGACGCCCTAAAATTATCCCTTGCACGGAAATTGGCGGCTGCAAAAATTCAAAATTAAAATAGATCGTCCCACCTTTTGACAATGCAACGGCATCTGGCAAAACTATCAGGCACCCTCCGACTGAAATATTTTCAATTTCAACGTCCAATTCCTGCTGTGGAATGCTTGCCGTTGCAGCGGTCACGACTTTGAGCTTACCTATGGCGCCGCGATTTACCACACGAAAAATTGAGCGCATATTTGAGGACTTATCGTCAACTTGGTCCAAGGCGAATTTTTTGGCGAGCAACTCTCGCGACATAAACGCATGAAGGCACCCTCCGTCATGTTCGCTGACGTTTTCGAATTTAATAGCAATTTTTTTAGTGTTCACAGCCAACCGAAGACCCTCATTAAATCTACTTGTTAAAGCTATCATAAACCTGAGAAAAGTTCACCGGTGATATTCACTGGACCCGTTTTCGTTGCAAGAATATTGTCTTCAATACGAATTCCGCCAAATGGCGTCAAGGCGTCAAGTGTCGACGTGTTTATGGATCTCCCATGGGGCGTGGCTATGACGCTGGAGATTTGTGATGGAATAAAATAGCAGCCCGGCTCAATGGTCACAACCTGTCCAGCCGTAATGACACTTGTATTGCGCAGATAGGGATTTTTAGCCACCGCCTTCGTTAAACGCATGCCAACGTCATGTACCTGCAGTCCAAGCGAGTGGCCAAGTCCATGGGGAAAAAACGTGCGTGTTAAGCCACTGGCGACCATCTCCTCGATGCCGCAATTCACTAAGTCAATGGCTCTTAAGGCTTCTGCGAGCAAGTAATGAGCTTCATTATGCAGGTCCTCGTAATGCTTACCTACCACCACACCTTGAATCAAAGTCTTCTGAATTTTATTCATCCAGATTAGCAGCTCCCCGAATTGGCCAGCCGCTACCCCGGAGCCTCGTACCCAAGTCCGCGTGATGTCGGACGCATATCCGTTACAAGTGGCCCCCGCGTCGACTAAAAAAGAAAGGTCTCCGACGTGGTTTATATCATCATAGTGCACGTGGTGGAGTATTCCACAATGACGACCTAGGGCCATAATATTGCCGTACGGCACAGTAAAATCTGTTTGCCTGGTTTCTTGGAGGTAAGCATGGTGAAGCGCCAGCTCACTGATTTGCCCGGCTTCAAATAACTCCTTAATCAGAATGTGCCCACGCACGGCAGTCTTGTTTGCGGCTCGCATACTTGCCACTTCAAAATCAGATTTAAGAGTCCTAAAACTCTCTAGCATCGCCTGGAGATCCGATCGATTACACTGCTCTGCGGAAATGCCAAGGCTGAGAGCTAATTTCACCTCGTCGCCGACAAATGCAATCGTTGACGAACGTTTTATGGAAGTCTCTACCGAAAGCTTTACAGTCGCCAGATCTTCGACCAGTTCAATATCAAACGATTCGCGACTCCAGCACTCATTGACCGGCGCAGGTCCATCCCAAAACGAAGAGTGCGCCTCACAAAAAAGTTTAGGCTTACTTTCAGGACGCAGTAGCAACATAGCAGGCGTTTCGTTAAAGGGAAGCCAATGAAAAAACGAGGGAGTAGGCACCAAGGGCCAATGCTGATCATCTCCTGAATACTTTAAAACAGACCTGCCTCCGTGAATCACGATGCCGTCAATTTGCATTTTAGAAAACACCGACCCAGTGGCCGCTTGAAGCCTGGACACATGGCTTCGGTGCAACGCCCTCCATCCGTCAACCGTTGTGGGGGGTTCCGTAAGGCCCCGTGCGGCCTGGGACTGGAGGACGGCCGGCAATGGAAGCCCTTCCAGAGAACTTAATTTTTCGGTTAACTCACTCACAAACACCCTCCCCTGCGACGTTGTCTAACCCGATGAAATACCATATCTTTTTACAAAAAAAAAGAACATTTAAAAATAAACTAAAGTTTTTGGCAAATTTGACGACTAGCTTGAAGGACTCCAAGGAGGATCCACTTATGGCTGTATCCAAATATACGTGCCGATTACTTGCTTACACAATCACGGCCACCAATTTAGGATCATGTGCTGACTCTTATATGAAGTCGGCGACGCGAAACAAAACGACTGCCTTGATTGAGCTCACGGCGACTGTCGACGCGGCAGGAAACGTCACCGCTGCCTTTGACTCCACCAGTAAAAGTGTTCAGGTGCTTCGTCTGTCAACCGGTCCTCTTTCCGGCTCTGGGGCGGCGTTTCCTCCCGGGTCGTTAGCCTTTCCAGTTTCAATTTCTGTGGGTGCTGGCGAGACCTTGGCCTCAACGGACTTTGGTCAACAGCTAGGCATCGATTCAAACCCTATCACCGCAGCGGGTCCAAGCGTTAGCTTTATGCCGAGCACGAACATCCAAGCCAGCTCTCCGTTTACCCTGTCGATCCCTTTTTCGGCCACATCACTTACCTTGGCGGCAAATTCCAGCAATGATAATTTGATTGTTTTATACCGTTGGATGAAAGTTGAAAATGACGTTGTGACTTACGCTATGGGAATTATTCCTCGCAGTGAGGTTATTATCTCCGATAGCAAGGTCTCGTTTCAAACCAAAAAATTTGGCTCCTTTCAAATCGGCATTTCAGAAACAAAAATCTCGGCGGCAGTCACTGCGCCAACCGCTGAACCACCTTCCATGAAAGCCGACGTATCAAACCCCTTGGTTGGCAACTGGGGAGTGTGCCGCGAAGAAAAAATTTATACCGCAGGAGGCTCTGCTCAAAGTAACACTGGCGGCTCAACGGGAGGCACCTCAGGCACGCCACCCACTCCTATGACACGCGGATTAGGATCTTCCGCCCATAACAACGGAGGAGTATCGGCGTCCTCAATGTACAATCCTTCCTCCGTGTCATTTGACGGCACAAGATTATTTGTGGCCGATACGGCTAACAACCGAATTCTCGTCTGGAACTCCCCTCTACCATTAATAACCCCTAGTAGACCAGCAGACTATGCCTTAGGGCAGGCAGATCTCACGTCAATCACCCCCGGAACGACTGGATCAAAGCTTAATGGACCTCAAGGAGTGTTTAGTGACGGTGCAAAATTGTTTGTGGCTGATACAGGTAACCATAGAGTTCTGGTTTGGAACACTATGCCTACTCCCTCCAGTATAGCTGCTACATATGCCCTAGGGCAATCCAGTTTAACATCTGTTACTTTACCGACGCAATACAGCTTGAGTACGTTGAAAGGCCCAACAGCAGTATTTTATGCAGATTCAAAACTATATGTTTCAGATACCGGTACGAATCGAGTTCTGGTTTGGACTGCAGCTCTGCCGGCGGTTAATGGTGGTCCAATTACTGCAGGCCCAGCCGCAAATCTGGTGCTAGGACAAATTTATCCCGAATGGGATTCAGTTCAAGCACCACCAACAGCCGGGTCATTGAATCAACCTAGCGGCATTACTGTAAACAATGGAAATCTCGTCGTAGCAGATTCAGGCAACCACCGAGTTCTCGTTTATGACGGCATTCCAGGCACCAACGGTCAAAACGCCACGACTATCATTGGACAGACATCCGCCAGTGGCAACTTGCCCAATGGAGACAGCGTCGTGAGTGACAAAGTCATGAATAATCCTTTAGGCGTATTTAGTCTCGGAAGCCAATTATATGTTGCCGATGCTAACAATAACCGAGTGCTGGTATGGGACGAGTTACCAACAGGATATGGAGTAGTGTCTGCCAACAGGGTCTTGGGCCAGCCTAGTGGCGGCGCAAATGCCAATTTAGATCGGTCACTGTTGAGTCCCTCTGGAATATTCGCCGATGGCAGTCGCGTTTTCGTTGCAGATAAGGGTCACAACCGCGTTGTGGCGTGGGACCATCTGCCAACAACCAATTTCGATTTGATGGATTTTGGACTTGGGCAACCGAATCTCCCAAATTGGAATCAAGGTAACACCCAACCTGCGCCGGAAAACTGCACCGACAACTTAAGCGTAAGCATGCGTGTGCAGTCTGACATCGCTTCGGCATATAAGATGACCGTCAGTATCAATGGATCTCCACCGGTCAACACGTATGGACTGCCTTTTGCTGCCGGCTCAAGCGAAAGCACCCTAGTTTTTTCGATGCCCGCACCAAATGGTAAAAGTTTAACGCTATGGGCTCCGCCTTCGTGCATGTTTTCAAAACCAGCTTCCCAAACGTATTCAGCCGTAACGTCTCCAGCCGTAACGTTTCCAGCCTTAACTCTATATCCTACAATGATTTCTGACACCGCTTCGTGCACTGCCAACGTTGGTGCTTTGACATTGGTTTGTAGCGCACCACCTCCCCCTCCACCATCTTCTGGCGGCGGCGGCGGCGGCGGCGGCGGCGGCGGCGGCGGTGATGCGATTGGTCGAATTCCGGGGACACCTTACTCTGCGTACGAATTCGTGAAAATTACCAGCGGGACATTTAACCACATCAAACGAATCTATCAATCGAGAAATTGCACCGGAGCACTGACATCAACCATCAACGAAAGTGGGTCTTACTCGTTACCGCCGGCAGATGTGACAGGAACTATTCCTATCGATTTAACAGTGGCGAATAAGACGGCCAAGATCATGACCGCCGCAGGCATTGAAAGAGCAAACGCTGAGCCACAATGGAATGGTTGCGGATTTTCAGATTGGGTCATCAATTCGCCCAAAAGTCTCAATAATAGTGAGTGCGAGAAAGATGCAGGGGTCGACCATACTCGCATCAAAATTGAGGGCACAAAAATGTTCTTCTGCGACAACAGAATCAACGGTACCCGTCAAAATTCGTCTGGAGCGGCACGGCCTGCTGACTGTAATAATATCGACACCACCGGTTATTTAATCAAAGAATAGAAACAGAAAACATCAAAAAGTGACCGGATTACCGTATTTTGGATTGATAGAATTGGCTCAAGGTGCGATTATTATCTGAGTGAAGGAGGTCTTCATGCTTTTTAGGTGCGCTATTATTTTTACCGTTTTCCAGGCAGGATATTCTATGGCAAATGAAGAACCAAAATACACCGTCCAGTCCAAGGGTGAGCGCTATGAGAT
>CANJQY010000116.1 GCA_947476525.1 Oligoflexales bacterium | reverse complement strand
TGGAACCACTCCCCTTTCAGAGGATACAATTAAGAATATATTTTTGATGACGCCGCTTTATGTGAGAAGATGACCGATGCGAAGCCATTACCTATCCAAGAAATAGCCTAAAAAACTGACCCCCTTAGTGTTATGTTACCGGAGCATTTGAATGCATAAAATAAGCACTTTTTACCCATATTCCGTCAAATTTTGCCGAGCAAAAAATGCCGCCTTCAACAAGATTTGCCGAGCAAAAAATACCGGCTTGGGCCTGGGAGTTCTGCTCACACTGGCAGCCCCTCCACCGCACCTTTGGGCGCAAGGTATCCTTGCACCCTCTCCTGCGGTCGCCCAACCGCCACCGGTGATTGCCCCAGAAAATGACGGAGCCTTGAATCGTAAGCTCCTTCGCCAACAAAACCTACCAGCCCAAGCCTTAACCGAGTCCGACGTCAAGGAGACCGCCAAGGAGGTCAAAAAAGTAGAAGACGCTAAAGCAGAGGCGCAGAAACCCCGCCCGCTCTACGGCTTTACAGAGTTCAGCCTTCTGCAACCGAAAGTCTCCGCGAATTCCGGCCGAAAAAACTACGTGAGTGATCTGACGGTCCACATCAACACTTACGTGCGAGCGTTTTGGAGTGAAGGCCCCGAAGCAGTTCAACCTTGGATAGGCCTCCGTATGGCCCCATTCAGCGGCGTAGGGACCCAAGGCCAACGCACCTCAAGGTATGCGTTCACCTATATGGGACCAGCGGTTGGTATTGGCAGCATTTCGAAAGCGGACGACCCTAGCGTGGACAATCCTGTGCGCTATGGCTTTCTTGTATCCGCTGGACTATCTGGGATGTCTCGCCTTGTGGGCGCCGATGAGTCGTCACCTCCGTTGCCATCTGACTTTTCCCCGATTGCGTGGGGGTTTGACCCCCCAGGCCTATGGTCCGAAATCAGGTGGCTACGAATCAGCCGCGGAGCCTTAGGGTGCGGGCTAATGGCCGGAGCTCAGACGGGACAAGGAAAAATTTTCTATTATGTTGGCATTCTAGGCTCGGGTTTTTACTAAATTTCAGGCCTCGAAAAATTCACGATATTTCTGCAAATTTTATCCATTTAACAAATGACTAGACATTGGTTTTTGGAACAAAACTAGGAACCGATAGCGGCTGCCTTAAAATTTCTTCTTAAGATTTATTTACACATTCCGACGAGCCCGGCAACTTCTGCCTACGTTGGAGCGTGTCATGCGTTTTGTGATTACCAAATTTGTTTCCGTGATAGGGATACTGGGTCTCTATTTTGTAAGCTGCCGAGCCAATAAGCCTGCCGCGCAAGACACCACGTTTGAAATCTCACCACAAGAAGAAAACAAACTGACTGGACAGACTTCCCCTGACGATCAGAGTTCAACAACTAATAATCAATCACAATTAGACCAAGCCGCAGACTCAAAAGATCAATTAAATTCTAAATCCGAAAACAGCACCCCCAACAATTGGAGCGCCGGCGAAGCCCGGATACTGCACCCAAAACGGCCCACTGCGTGGTTCACTCGGCGGTTATTGATGACCGCGACACAGCCTTCGGCCACTAAAATCGTCGAGTGCCGTGAGCGTGTGGAGTCTGCCGTCGCAGATGCCCCTAACCTTTCTGCCCTTGACGCCGTCGCACTAGCGATCCAAAATGATGTTGGGACTCAGCAGATAATTTACCATTGGTGCTTCTACCAGATCATGGCCGATCTAGATATTCGTCTCGAAAATAATGCGCCATTAATGCAAGACAAGGCTGAGATTTTTCTGGGCCGCATGAAAACGCTTTGGGTTTTAGGACGCGCACTCGACGATTCGACCAAACAAGCGACGTATCTGAAATATCTGAATGCCAGGTACAGGGAAATCAGCCAAACTTTGTTCGGGCGAAACCTCGAAACCGTCGATTTGGACTCCTTTAATTTGCCAAGTAGTGGCGGAGGAAAACCCGCCGCAGCATTTGATGAATGAGCGCATTTTTATGATTGTTTAAAGCCAAAAAATTGATGAACTCCCAAGTGACGGCATTAAAGCCCAAGTGAATATTGCCGATAGCCCAGATGAAGCGAAAGACATCGCCCACCACTTGGAGCTGGTCACTTGAATCTCTGGCATACAAAATTCAAATTTCAGTCATCAGGCATTATTGTTGCCTGTCTGATATCTTTGACTGCAAACGCCCAGCAACAATCTCAAAATTCTCCGAAAAATCAAAATAATTCCCAGAATTCTGGACAAGGTTCAGGCCAGTCACCTCGACAAAAATCTGGTGGCGGATCACAAAAAAAACAAAGTAGCACTCAACAACGGGGAAAACTCAATGCACCGCCGCGACTCAATGAAAAATCACAGGCCTACAGCACCCAGGACACACAAGACCCCGACACCGCCTCGAGCAGAGACGTACGTCAGTTTCACGAAGTCTTAAACGACCTCTTGTCAGAATTTGCATATGACGTTAAACAAGGGCAAATCGACGGCCTTAAAAATATTTCTATTCGCCGGGTGGATATTTCAGACACGCTACCTCGCACCTACGAGCCTTACACGGAATTGCTGGTGACCGAACGGATACGTGAAAACAGCAAAATAAAAATCATTAATTGCGTGCCTTGCAAGAGTAAATCATCGACTATGATTGACGGCAAACTCATGATTTCATCGCCATTGACTAACGTCCAAAAAATGGACGAGGCGGCCAATCAACTCGGCATAGAAAACTTTATGGATGTCGTCCTTGTCTATCATACAACCCATATGGTTTTAGCCTTTAACGTTTTTAATACTCAGACAAAAGAGATGACCTGGGCGCGAACATTCAACAGCGAAACGTTGCGGAGCCGTTATCAGCGATTGGCCGTAGATCGCAACCAAATCGAAAAATCGAGGACAAGTGATGTCTACGTTCCCGACTACAAATTCCTAGTAGGCCTCGGCGCAAGTCAGCTTCCCAACGTCGCCGGCACAGCCAGAGACAAATCCTTTATTGGTTTTCATTTGCGCGCGGTAGAAAAATTTGACAATCGTCGTACCGACTTTGGGCTTTACACATCCATCTTTGCCAATACCGCAAAATTTCTGAAAGCGTACCCGAGCGAAGGCGCAGCTTCAGGCGTGGACGAGGTTGCCTATTCGGGATCTGCCAGAGCTCTGCCATATAAATATGTGCTCAGCCTACATGCAACAGTGGCTCGGAATTTCATTGGTGATTTAGAAATGTATGACCGCATTCGTCACGGGGTGCATTTTGGGCTTGGCGCGGTCATTAGCTCCGGCTACCTAGCGCCGTCAGTGCGTGCAGGCTGGGATTTGTATTTTGGTCGACGGTTCGTGGTCACTCTCGGCGGTCAATACATTACATCAAGTGTGGTCCTCGTAAAAACAAGTTACAGTAAGGTGAGAGGGGGTGGTGGTGGTGACTTCATACTATCCTATAATTTCTAATTCCCTATTGTTGTTGACGCTTTCTGCGTGCGCCACGGGTGGTGAGAGGCATCGACCTAGAATGGCTGAAGGAACCATTTCTTATCCATTCATTGCGGACACCAAACCTGTTGGTCGAGCTCAAGCCAAATTACCATTCATTATTCGCACGGCGGTGGGCGCCAGTGAATTCACCGTAGAAATACCAGATGATGCCAACCGATATGACATTCAGATTCCTTTGGCCTCGTTGAGTCCAACGGGCTCTACCGACTCAAAATTGCGAACGCGTGCTGACGGCAAACCGATCAACCCGGGGACGACGGATAAAGAATTGGTTGGAGCCCTTCCTTCCCTTTCAAAAATGAAACCAAATGAAACTGCCATGATGGACGCGGCCTTCGGCGTTGGATCACCAGAAGGGCCTGTGCAGTCTCCGAGCTACACGCTTGGAATGGCTAAAGTAAACGATCATTTTCGGGATCGAAATTTTGAACTTGCACTAGTGGAGTTAAACAATTTAATTGCGTTCTATCCAAACAGTCCAAAACTCCTAAAGATGAAAGGCACCCTGCTGATTAAAACAGGCAACCGCGATCTGGCGATGTCGTCTTGGCAACGGGCGTCAGATCTTGCACCGCAGGACGCAGCCCTGCAACGCTCCATCACCCTTCTAAGCAGTCGAATCACCATGGAGCAGACGGCACAATCTGGCCGTTTCAGGCGAGAGGCTGCCGCTGTTACCAACCCTCCCTCGTTTTCACCCATTGCATCAGTGCCACCAATCGCACAAACACCGATAACTACGGTCCCAGTGCAGTTGCGAGCAAAAGAGAACGCTGCCGGCTCCCAACCACAAGGGAAACCTGCCACCCAGCAAGCGGCCACCGCATCAAAACAAGGAAGTCCTGCCACGCAGCAAAGCAAGCCTGCGACCCAGCAGCAAATTTTAGATACTCTGGCCCACTAAATGACTTGAAACGAAAACCGTTTCCTGCGGCGCCTTGTCGACAATAATTGTCGTTTGGGTTTGCGGAAGCTCCCACGTTAAGCCTACAGGATAACCCGCAATGGTTGGTGGCAAAACAGAAACTTTGACACCACATCCAGCCAAAATTTGCGTGGCGAGGTCAACGTGATAAAACATCTTCTCGCTGGGAGATTCTGGAATTTGCCCTGCAGATCTCGCGGGCAGTGACAATAAAATAGAGGCTTGATCCTTAAATCTTTTCTGCCGGATCACAAGTGGCAATGTTACGTTGGCTAGGTCGGCATCCTGCAAGAGCGATAAATATAGGTGAAAAAAACCACTAGTTAATGCCGCACCAGACACCGCCGGATACATTTGCTCGGGGTTTTGCAATTGGGGGAGAGTTTCGAAATTTATCTCTGCGAAACGATCATCTGCGCAAATAAGCTTTTGAGCGGAGGACAGGCACTGTATCCATTCTGATGTTCTTTCGGCGCGATCTCGCATAGCGATTCCGCGCCAAAGTTCTGCCAATTTTGACGCGCCTTGGCAGTGATTGATCGCTTGACTTGACAAGCCCGCCACGCTGAGTGACTGATCCAGAATACTCGACGTTAGTTGCCCAAGGTCACGCATGTCGTCGTCAAGCTTTGACAAGCCTGGCATGGTGCCGGGGGTCTCTACTAACGAGCGAAAAAACTTTCGTGCAGCCATCTCTCGATTTAAACCTTGACTGAGGCCATTTTTCCATTTGCCACAAAAAATTTGAAGCTCTTTGGCCTGCTGCACGAGTCCGCTAGCCGAGACTTCATTGACACTTTCACATAGGTCACGAAGTTGAGACATCTGCCGCAAAAAAGAGGCTGTCGTATGTTGAAGTTGCTCTTGGAGGCTGGCCAAATCACTCATTCCGGCAAGCCGATCCTCGAGTGCGGCGAATTCGACTTCACGCTCTCGGAGGCGTGAGGTAAGGCTCTCTAATCGCTCTCGAGCGAGGCGTAGTTGCTGACCACGTTGTTCATCTTTGGCTCCAATCATTTGTTTTGCCGACGTCACAATTTCTGTCCAAGATCGCGGCTCCGATTTTTCTGGGTTTAGACCCGGTAATTTTGTCAAATTATGTTCATGGACCCAAGCTTCAAGTACTTTTCTTTCACATTCATCTTCACGTTTTTTGTGACCAGCTTGAAAGACTGCAATAAGAATCAGACAGCCAAACGCGGCATACGTGACCCAAAAACTTTCTTGTTTCGATTTAATACCGACACCACTCAACTCGGGAACTAACCGATAAATCCATCCATCTACCTTCAGCGGTAGAGCGTAGTGAGCATCAGCCAAGCGACCTTCTCGCCAAAGTGTGGCTCCGGATGCATTTTCGTTGATCGAAATGTCTCTTTTTGCCAATAGGGAGCCGATTTCAGAATGCATAGACGCCCATGTTTGATCAAACACAAGCTGCGTGGTTAGATAAAGTGTTTTCCCGGCAACCGTACGCGTCGTCAATGAAACTAACACAGCCTCATTTTGCTCGTTCTGCTGCCAAATTAACGCAGCCTTTCCAGCTTTGATCGCCGAGCACAAGTTTGGGTTTGGTTTGCCGTTTTGGGGCACACGAGCAATCAGCGTGCAATCAGAATCGAGCAAATCCATTTGCGTGACTTCACCCGGCCGAATGTACGAATCGAGCGACTGGGTCACAGTATTTAGGTTACCTTGCTCAAAATTTTGCTGCATTATTGGATCTGAAATAGCGGCCCACGCCACCTCGGCAAGTCGCCCACGGGAGCTCACGACTGCGGAGGAAAATGCCGAACGAATGGAAGATAACCGAGACATTTCGTCGTTAAGTCCACGCTCAATAAACGTCATCAGCCCCACAAATATGAACGCAACAGGCAATAATCTGATTGCACGCATTATAATCACTCCTCATCGCTCTAAAATCCAAATCCACCCTGGTCATTTAACGGTGGTTTTTCATGACTATGCATCACGGATTATTAAGCAATGCTAAACGCTTAAATTCTTAGACAAATAAAATGGCTCTATTTTAAACTTTAAGGGATCATGACATTTATGTCATCTCTTATTTATTTATAATGCAAAAAACAGCCGTTAACTCTTCAAGATCTGCAACGGAGGTGCGTAACAGGACGCTTCAATTAAGGAATTTGAGAATGTGACGTCGATCTGGGCTATGGTAAGCGTAAAAAGTCCTAATGCCCCGAGTCCTGCGACATTGGCGTTGTCGTTTTCGGGGCCGCCATCACTGAAAACTTCTGGCTTGCCAACGTCTCCAAGGATTTTCGCCTTTGCGAGTGCCGACAGAAGAAGGTCTCGAGTATTTACGGCACTGATATCGGCAGAAACCTACCAGTCCAAAACATACCGAGAATAATTGCCAATGACCGCTTGTAGATACGCTTTTGTGCCGTCTGTTAGCAGCCGCGTAAGTCTGACAATCGTCATATCTCTATGCCAGAGTTGGTTCGGTCTTACGACCGAAGATACCGACTTTCCAGAGGGGCATTGGAAGCCGGTTTTGAGAAAGGGGACGTTAAGAAGCTCTTTTGACCTTCTCTGCAAGCCACATCTTTATGAGAGACTGATAAGGAACATCGCGCTCATCAGCCATAATCCGAATTTGGTTCAAGACTTCCCGCGGTAAGCGAATACTAATTGACTCAGTAGGTTTTTGGAACTCCAAACCGAGATTTAAAGGGGTAAGTCCGACCAATAAATTGCCAAAATCTGTTGAAAGATATTTATCCCGCAGATCTTTTTCTTCGCTACCAGAGGTCAAGTGATTTGATTTTTTTGCTTTAGGCTTTATTTTTTTCATAAATTTTTCTTTCCTTTAAACTGGCCGGTCGAATAGAAATAACTCGAACTAACCTGTCTCTTAATGTCCAGGCAGCAAATAAAAGTCGAGGTCTCGAGCTCTGCCCAATTGAAACGTATCTAAATTCGTTGGTCGAATGGAACGGGTCTGAAAAATCAATCCGGAAAACATCTTGGAACATCGACTCCGATTCCTGAATCGATGCTCCATGCTTAGAATAGCTTTTGGTATTGTTCCCTTCATCCCAGTCAAATTTCACTTGCATTAGGCATTCATCCTTGATGAATTTTTTCGGGGTCCATACACCGAATATTGTATATGTGGTTCTCTACATTGTCAATGCAGAAGTTAGGCTTATAGCAGCATTAACTCGTATTGATGGCTATGACCGCCGACATGAAAAATATGCATCAAAATTATTATAAAAAATAAAATTTATCATTATTTAACCATCAAATTCAGCCAGTTGCTACCCCCACCCCTATTTGGGTGTAGCAAGGTTAAAGTTTCCATGGGCTTTGCCGATATAGAATTTTTGAGGTAAAAAATATGCATTTTTAGAGCGCTTTGTGCCATTTCTTAAGAGAGATAGGTGTGAAAATGACCGTAACACAATTTATGTGTTGGACTAAAATAGCGGTGATTGGCTTAGCCTCAGCCTATTTGGGATCATGCAGTATGATGCCGAAATCCAATATCCCAGTGTCAATATCTCGCACCTAAATGTTTGAATAATTTGACCAGCTGCACCAGCCCGACCCGCCAAATCCACATCCTAACACGCCTACCGACCCCGTCCCGGTTGACGATTCTTGGAATTCTTCGCCGTCGGTGTCGCCTGAACTTTCTGTTGAACAAAAATTGCAAAACCGCATCCATTTAAAAGTCCAGGATTAAGAAATTCTTGGCAAAATCCCGCATTCCGTTGCAAAGTGTAAATCGACCTGCGCTAAACGCGGTGAAGAAGGAACCATAAATTTCCTTTCGACCTTATCATAGTAAAGTGCGCCGATCTCGTCTGATGGGAGTTTGGCAATAATGGATTCCGTTGAATTTAACGCAACGAGCCAATTTTGTTTCATCGCCGGTAAATCAATAGTTTGTGTTAAGTGGAGCCTCTTCATATCGACGAGCTGGTATTTGCCCTTTCGCCGCAATAGTTCTAGAAGCGAGTTTGGTGTGAACCCAGGATCTTTGCCGCAAGCTGCCCAAACGAGACCTGGTAAAGCAAGAATGTTGTCGTGTGCATAGATAACGTCTAGATAATCTCGTGGTTCGTCTCTTCCGGCCAGAGCGAGAATTTTATTTGTCGCCAAATCAATTGGATCTAAAGTGAATCCAATGCCCTCCTTAAAATATGTTGGCATGAATCTCCAGGCAGAGTCATGTGCCCATTCAATCTTTGTCGCATCGTTCCCTCTTTGCGCAATGACACGGATATATCCCGGCTGACGCATTTCTAATTTCAATGTAATTCCGTTAGCCTTCAAAGACGACTCATCTTTAGCAAAGGCTTCAGCCACTCGCATTTCACTATCGTGGAAATAGTCGAGGTCCTGACTATACCGAATCGAGTTTGGTGCAAAATGAATCGCCGCCCCACCAGCAAGGTAACTATCGAAGGTGCGATTAACTGCCAGAAGATTGGCAATTGCCGCTTGAAAGTTCGTTAGGGGCATAAGCGTCTCCCTAATTTCCAACATTCAACTGAGCCATACTTTTTTAATTGATCAGCAATCCAACCAATATCATCTTTGGTTATAACAAGATCTGGATCTGAATACCAAAAGCACTCAAAAAAATGGCGCTGAAAGGCCCGTTTTGCTTCTCGAACTTGCACCATATTTCTAGCACTGTCTGAGTCCAAGGTCCGTCTACTGCGCTTCCCGCCGCGGCGTCCTATATCTGATAGATATTTTCGGATTACTTCGTCTTTACCGCTCATGTTTGACCTCCTGTACCATTGTACCCTATTATCGGAGGAAAGATATAAATCTTTACCCGCTTATGTTATAATGCTAATAGTTTCATGTTGTTATATGCATATTTTGCAACTTCTTAATAAGTCTGGGTAAAGGCCAGTTGAGCCGATTGAAATTTTGCCCAGATGCGAACAAAGACATTCGGGAAATTGGTCGGCCAATGATGGCCGCATCTATTTTCCCCTCTGTACTACCGCTTTATTGACTACGATTTAAAAAACACCCGGCTTATAGCTCAAAACAAATCTTTGAGGGTTAGAATGCGGTCAAATATTCCGCTATTCTTGACTTCGCTGGTAACACCAGCGGTTGCGA
>CANJQY010000115.1 GCA_947476525.1 Oligoflexales bacterium | reverse complement strand
AGAAAAAATGGAGGCGTGGATCGGATTCGAACCGATGAAAAACGCATTTGCAATGCGCCCCTTTAGACCACTCAGGCACCGCGCCATCTTGAGGAACTGAAAGTAACGGGGAAACTTAGCGCTGTAAAGCGCTAAATTAGGAAATCACAGTTAGTGTTGACCAACTTTGCAGCCGGTCTCGACCGACGCCATGATGTCGTCCCGAGGAATTAACTCAGTCGGCAAATGAGCCCGGCGAAGATTTGCGTTTAAAAGAATGGCGCCTCGCAGCTTAGCGTAGTCGAGGTCAGCATCCTCAAGGCATGCATTCGTAAAATTAGCTCCCTCTAGGTTTGCGTTCCACAGGGAAGCCCCATTGAGCTTCGCGTTAGTAAAATTCGCGTCCTTTAGGTTGCTGTAGCTAAAATTGCAGCCGCTGAGGTCACAAGTCGAAAAATCAATTTTCATGAGGTTGGCTTTGCGAATGTCGCAATCTTTGAAGTCTTTGCGGCCTTCTGCAAGGCCCTCAAGAACCTCTTTGCGAGTTAACGTATAGGTTTTGTCTTTTGCCATTCTGAAATCTCCTCGTGTGAAAACTCATTGGAAAACTAGTGCAAATTTATTTGGCCATCAAACGTGCGACATCAAGCATTCGCCAGCTGAATCCTGTTTCGTTGTCGTACCATGAAAGAACCTTGATCATGTTGCCGTCTAGCACCTTGGTCGAGTCACCGTCGATGCAGCTAGATAATGGGTTTCCATTGTAGTCGATCGAGACGAGTGGCTCATCGGTGTAGCCTAAAATGCCTTTGAGAGGTCCATTGGCCGCATCTTTGAGTAGTTTGTTGACTTCGTCTCGAGTGGTGTTTTTGGAAACTTCAAACGTGACGTCAACAAGAGATACATTTGGTGTTGGGACTCGCACGGCTAGGCCGTCCAACTTGCCCTTAAGCTCAGGAATCACTAGGCCAATGGCTTTTGCGGCACCGGTTGACGTCGGGATCATCGACACGGCCGCAGCCCGTGCACGACGGAGGTCTTTGTGCGGTAAGTCAAGGGTGCTTTGATCGTTGGTGTAACTGTGGACCGTCGTCATGAGGCCACGCTTAATGCCAAGTGCGTCGTGAAGAACTTTCGTGAACGGGGCTAAGCAGTTTGTCGTGCAACTTGCATTGGACACGATTTTGTGAATTTTTGGATCGAGTTTTGTGTGGTTAACACCGTAAACCACGGTGATATCCTCGTCTGTCGCCGGTGCGGAAATCAGCACGGCACGAGCCCCAGCTTTAATGTGGCCTTCGGCGTCAGCTTTTTTTGTGAATATACCGGTGCATTCAAATACGATGTCGACGTTTTTATCTTTCCACGGGAGTTCAGGAACAACTTTTACTTTTGAGACGGTTATTTTTCGACCGTTGATCGAAAGGCTGTTTTCGTCGTGAGTCACTTCGCTTCTCAGAACGCCGTGAACAGAATCATATTTAAGTAGGTGTGCCAGGGTTTTCGTGTCCGTGAGATCGTTGATGTGAACAACCTCGACGTCCTTATTTTGTCCATCAAGTGTTGCCCGTAGCACGGACCGACCAATTCGCCCAAAACCGTTGATGCCGATTCGTATCGCCATTTGAAAAAACTCCTATCACAACAATTTTTAATAACGTCGACGCCGGGTCCAAGCAAATTCTTTTCGGATCCAAGTCTCAACGACCAGTCCACAATCAAGAGAGTTCTTGTATCATCTAACGCAGGCAGATTAATAGGGATATTAATCAAGAATGGAGGCGAAAACTAGGATTTTAAAATTTTGCTTAAAGCTAAAAGTGTTGCCTGAATCCCTTTGTCGTCGACATGAAGGTTGGTTACGGCACGTAACCTCCCGTGGCCAAGGTGGCTTGCGAGTATGCCGCTGTTTTTTAATTTAGCAACCACTTCATCTCCATTGGAGACATTGAAATAAAGTATGTTTGTCCAAATTTCAGGCAGAGATGTTGCGATTGGGTAGCCGGACACTTCCAATTCCTTCAAACCGTCGTGGAGAGTCTTGATTCGGAGGTGGTCTTCCGCAAGGCGTTCGCGGTTGTGATCAAGGCCAAATAACGCGCCTGCCGCCAAAAAGCCTGCTTGGCGCATGCCGCCGCCAAAACGTTTGCGAATTTTTCGAGCACGCACCATTGTTTCGCGGCTGCCGACGAGGACACTTCCCACCGGGGCGCCTAGCCCTTTGCTAAAACAAACGGAGACCGTATCAAAGATCGCCGCAAGGTCTTTTTCAGTGCATTTTAACGCCACGGCAGCGTTCCATAAACGCGCTCCATCACAGTGCAAGCTTAGGCCGTGGTGACGGCCCCGGGCCCCAATTCTGGCGAGTTGGGTCGGGCTGATGACGCGTCCTGATCCACGATTATGGCTGTTTTCCACAACCAGAAGTTTTGTCGAGGCGTAGTGCATCCACTCGGGCTTCAAATACTGGTCGATCGCCTCGTTAGAAAAATTTTCGGAAAATGGGATAAAATCAAATTGCACACCGCTAAGGGCCGCTGCCGCTCCAGCTTCGTAAAGAAAAACATGGCTTTCTTGTTCAGCTAATATGGCATCCCCGTGACGGGTGTGGATGTTTATGGCTATTTGATTGGCCATCGTGCCGCTTGGCGTGAACATTCCCGCTTCTTTTCCAAGGAGTGCCGCGACTTGCTCTTCCAGCCGTTGAACCGTCGGATCTTCGCCGTAGACGTCATCTCCGACGTCGGCAGCCATCATGGCTTTTAACATGCCATCACATGGTTTGGTCACTGTGTCAGAACGCAAATCAATGAAGGACATAGGTTTAAGTCTCGAGATCTATGACCGGAGGCCGTGGTGCATCGGGCAATAAGGTCGGTGGTGCAGCAAATACTGGGGGAGGCGGGTTGCCAAAAAATGTCTCAGACGGGCGTTCTTGAATGGGCTGCGGCCGCTTGAAGGCTGGAAACGCGATCACCTTTGAGGTGTAAGGATTCCCTCCAGCCTCGGCCCCTTGGCGGGCGGGGGTCGAACTCGTTTTTGCCATCCCTAAAGGGGCTATTGCGCCGGGTTGTTTGGCGGCTGGCCCCGCTTTTTTAGCTGTGGTACTGGTTGGGTTTGGTGTTTCGTTGGACCTAATGTACAGCGTGGCCAGACCGTTACCGTCAAGCAATCTTCCCGCAGCTAATCCTGCGCGGACAAGGTGTGCGGTCTTTGCGTCAAGTCTTGCAAGGTCTGGAAGACGGTCACAGTTTAAAGAGTTCTTTGCGCGAATGACCACCAGCATGGCGTCGTCAATATGGCCGCCGTGGAGATAAGACCTGACTAGTAACGTGTAGAAGTCTTCAAGCACAATGCGAATTTGGCGTGACTTTGGATGGCGAGTAAACGCCACTTCTAAACGCATAACCAAAAATTCTAACTGAAAAACAGCGGAATCAAAGTTCCCAAGGCGCCAGTCAATGGCGGCACGCACAAATCGGCTTAATAGTCCTTGCGGACTTAAAATCCACACATACCAAAAAATATTTCCAAAGTATAACGCACCACGCAAGGTTCCAAGCGGGCCCAATATGAGACCCATCACAACCAACGCGGAGGCTCCCACGATGTCGCTGATGGCTGCTAAAATTCCACGTCCACTGACGCTGTGTAGGCTCATAATACTCAATTGTATACAGCATAATCGGACAAGCGTGCAACCGAATTTACAGTAGTAAACTCCGGTTTTGCCGCTCCTAGCGCCTTTATTTTGACCATTTTGAGCGGAATCGTTGCCCTTTTCTACTCGTATCTGTACCGCACATCTGTTCATTTGCCAGGACAACCGGTCATCACGCTCTCGATCGGAGGGAAATACAGACATTTGTTGATTGCGACGTTCCTTCGAAATCTCAACGAACCATCACTTGGACAGTAGATGATATTGTCTCCATACTGATAAGCACCTGCTGCTGTGACGCCCGGCGGATTGCACACATTTAAAGTTGGCCAAGCACCAATCATGTATTGCCCCCCCGAACCAAGGTAATCTATTTCAAAGTTCACTTTTGTGCAGTTAGAGACCTTATAGCCGAAAACATTTGCTGTATTGCAGGATGTGTCTGTTGACATGTCATAGGTAACAATTTGAGCCCAACCGCCGCTTACCAGGGTTCCTATGTCTGCTTTATCGGGTACTGGTACTGGAGCGTCTTGGCCGTAAACTTGGATGAAGGTATTCAGCGCCTTCAACTGGGTGTACGCCCCTGCTCGAAACGACTTCCAATAAAAGACCTGAAGTTTAGGCCCCACTACCGCCGAGAGCACGCCAATGATTCCTACAACAATCATCAATTCGACAATATTGAAGCCACCATTGTTGTGCATTTTTTTCATCTTAAGACCCCCAAAATATCCAGCATAGACGTGTTGAAAACGGTACTTGCTTCGCTGCCGACGCTGATCAGGTCTTTGACTTGAATCATTTAGCAGCCTGTCTTACTGAGATAGTTTTTAAGCTGCGCGTCCTTGTCGGCGCCGGGGCAAGTGGCTATTTTTGTTTGGATTGATGTAATTTGAGCCGCTGCCGCTACGTCCGTTGTCGAGGTCGAGTTTCCAGACGCAAAGGCTATGGCGGCTGCCGCCAATTGAGAGATAATCGCCGTCGCGTCAGCCCCTGACATGGCTAGGGCCTCCTCGGCAGAAATAACACCGTCTCCGTTAAGGTCATATTTTTTGCTGCGTAGCGTCAGGGCAGAAGTCTGAAACATGGCCAATTTTAGAAAGTCAGCAGTGGTTCTAGATGCAGCAGGAATGCTTATGATCAATTCTAACGCTTTGTCCACGTCGGCGATATGCTCGTCGGTTGCCGTAGGCATGATCGAGAATAGCGAGGTGACGCCGTTTCCGGTGCCACTGGAGTTTTTGGCCATGCTGGTAGCGAGGGTCATCGGTGCAATTCCTGCGCGCTCGGCGTAAGCCAAGGAAAGGATAGAGACGTAAACCCAATTTTCCGGTTCTTTCACGAGGGCCGCAGTTAAAATAGTGATCGCCTTGTCAGGGTCGTGCTCCTCAAGGGCAATGGTGGCGTCCTCGGCGGGCTCTGATTTTTCGTACGACTTATAAGGATTTGCTCCGCAGCCGATGAAGGCTGCAAGCAGAGCTGCAACAGTCAGGGCACGTGGCGAGTTTCTGCCATAATCCATTATGTTTGGGCCGCAGGTATTTGGGCTTGAATGACTTGCGCTTGTTTGGTTTGCGCTTGTTTGGTTTGGGCTCATGGCATGATCAGTATTCATGGTGATCCTCTTCATTTTTTTTATGGTGCCGTTAATGGTCGTGTTCATTGCAAATAGTTTGATGGGATGTTTCATCGTTAAAACCCCGCAGTCAGGCGCATAAAAATTCGTTTATCCGGGCGGACTCCAACGCGGTCCGACATTTCTTGAATGTAAATACCGCCGTCCAAGCGCAGAAGATATAGGTCAATATATATGCCTCCGCTAGTCCATCCTTGGGCCATGCCACCAGTAAATCCAACCACATCCCGTACCGAAAGCTCGGCACCGAGGTGGGTTTTTTTCATTATGTTCGAATCGAGAGAGTTGGTCGCATCCCAATACTCTGCAAGAATTTTAAAGCGGCTCGATTTCGTTCCAGGTTGAATGGCAAATCCAAGATTCACAAGCTGTTTTAAAGGTGAGGGTGCTGGTGCCAATTCCGATGATGGTGTAAAGTAGGTTCCTCCGACGTTGTTGATCGTGGCGCCAAGGGACGGTTGGAGGCGCCCTTGGAGCTTCCACATGACGCCGAGGTCCACGCTGGCGCCCATTCCGGTTCCGAGTAACTCATCGGACTTCATGTTTTTCAAGGCATCTGCATCCGTAATATTGACGTCAAGCTTGGCTTCGCCGCGGTGCATGTATTTGATATTTCCGCCGACAAAGAGCCTTTGATTCAGAAAATCTTGTGCAAGGGCGAACACGGCTCCGTTGCTGGTGATCGCACGAGCCTTCACCCCTTCAAGGCCTCCGGCAGCCGGAGATTTGTAAACCAAAATATCTGTTGTTTCTGCGTTGAAAACTCCAAGGGATGCACGCCTAAGGACGATAGCCGTTAGGTTATAGACTCCAATATGTTCGTTCTTTCCAATGCGCTTTACTAAGGTTCCAGGCAGGTCGGATTTATCGTTTTCAATTTCTTTTGCGAGTGCCCTGGCGTCGTCACTAAATTCTATGGTTGGGCTGACAAGAATCACCCGTTTATAGACGCCTTTACCTTGTGCAACGCCGGCAGGGTTGTACATGATCGCCTCGGCATCATCGGCTAACGCTAGGCCTGTATCGCCTCGACCCAGGTAATAAGCGCTGCGGTAAAGGCGCTGGCTATCCTCTGCTGCCGCTGTGGTGGCGACGAAAAATAGGCAACCCAAGTTCATTCCAATATAGAATCCAGAATAACGTGTGAACGCCGTGCACAATTTTCCTAGTGATTTATTCGTGGATAATTGAAGACTATTTTGCGGTGACATCCCTGTACCCTCCTAGAATAGGCTTTATGCCTATAAAAACTCATCGGGCGTGGGAGATGAAACTTAAGCGAATTTTTTAATTAATTTAAAGACCAACAATATCAGGCAATTATACTTGGATAAAGGGCTGCGTAAATGGGGTGGCGTGAACCCTATTTCGGCCTTTTGGTGTTAAACTTAAAATTCCTTGTGGGAATCGCTATAAAAGCTGAAGGGCCGGTTGTGCCGGCCCTTGGTGCTTTGTCGCCTAAGGTGAAAATGCTTGTTTTGGAGGATATTATTGAATTGGACAGAACTTGAGGATAAAACGGTTCCCAATTAAGGGGATAGGCTAGAAAAATGCAGCGACAAACCAACACGTTGAAACTGAGGACTATTTAACGAGTTGTTTTGTTTCGGTCAATAGTTATTCGCAGGCCGGCTGGCCAGTTAACACTTTTATTTTTACGCGTTTGAAACGAATCCAGCGACTCAGTCTGCACTAGCCCACAAGGGTGAGGGAGTTACGTGCGGTTTGGCAAGTCGCGGAAGGATCTGAGTTTTGTGACCAAGCCCATGCGGTTTAATATCGATATCATCATAAATGTTACGTCCAATTCCCACCATTTGTGACCGGCCTCACACGCCCATTGAAAGGCGTGGTGGTTGTTGTGCCAGCCCTCACCAAACGTAATCAACGCAACCCACCACGTGTTCCTTGATCGGTCAGACGTTGCGTAATTCCTGTAGCCAAAGAAATGGGTGGCACTGTTGACGCACCAAGTACCGTGGTACACCAACACCATGCGAAGACAAACTCCCCAGAGCACCATGCCTAGTCCGCCAATTGCAAAGAGCAGGCTGGCTAAACAAATTTGTGGGAGGAATTGACCTTGGGGCGTATCAAGCCACCGGTAGTACCCGTCACAGTGAATGTCTCGCGTGAAGCGAAGAATCTTGGGGCGGCTGTCAAATTGTGGCCGATACTTAAACATCCATGCCATGTGACAGTGCCAAAATCCGCGGTAAGAATTGTGAGGATCTTGCTCCGTATCAGGATTGGAGTGATGCATGCGGTGTTGACCCGACCATTTTATCGGCCCACCCTCCATGGCAAGTGCGCCGCAGGTAACAAAAAAACGCTCGAGAGGCTTCGCAAGCGCATAAGATCGGTGGGCTAACAATCGGTGGTAGGTCATGGTTATACCGAGGCAGCCGGTTACGAAATAAAGAATACTTGCCGCAATTAAATTTGGACGCGATGCAAAGAAAAGCGAGGCCACCGCGCCAATATGCATGGCCGTCAGCCACAAAATGCTAGGCCAGTTTCGACCCATAAAGGGCTTATATTCCCATGCGGCAAACATTTACACCTCCGAATCAACGAGTCATGCTGGGGGGGGCGGGGATCTAATTTCTAAATTGTGCCCTGCCTAGGCGGTCTGGTATCACTCGGATATTTTCTAATATTTGTCGCGGAAGTGCCAGTAAAACTAATGTAATACTAGAATACTCATGCACCGATGCCGTCATCCATGTACATACCCAAAGATCGGCCTAAAAGGTTAAATCTAACGGACTTCGCATGAGCTCACGTCGAAGGGCATAGGCGTTATCCTTAAAGCCAGGGACGGCGGCCAGTGACTGCAAGTACGTGGCTACCCGGTACATTAAACCCATTAAGTCCCCAACGCCGAAATATTCGGTGGTGCCCTGTTTAACGAGGGTTTGCCAGTCCATGCCGGTGAGCCACTGTCGAACGATCCATCCTGCACCCGGATTAAACTCCTTGATTTGATACCATGTGCGACGTCCAAACGGATTGTCGTACACTTCAGGAAATAAAGTCTGCGGATAAAAAGCCTGTAACTCTGTTTCTAGTTTTGCCGTGTCAAATGGGAATTTGTACGTGGCATTTCCACCCGGTTCCTTAAATCTCGGAAGGCACAGGGCAGCCATTAATTCTGCCGCATTCACAAGTTTTTCAGGAACAATCATTCCTCGCACGAGCATACTCGAGATCAGCAAGCCGCCACTTTGGGGGAAGTACCTGCCGATGGAGCCCATTGGCGTCAAGGTCTCGTCTCGTTCGAGGCAGCCCAATTGATGCATGTGCAGGTGCATGGCTGTTAATTTTGCCTGCCGGCGGAAATCTAAGTATGTGTGACAAGGCTGAACCAACGGGCACTTTCGACATTCCGAATCGTTGGTCGGTGTTTCAAGTTTTTCGTCAAACTTAAAGCGGGCATACTCTGCGGCAGGACTAACGCACGGCAATATGGTTGATCCTAGTTTATTTTCAACATCAGGTTTTCTTATCAGGCGAAGATCTGTTTTCTTTTGCTGATATTTTAGAAAGCTCTTGGCGTAAATTCCTTCGACCGTTCCAAGGTTAAGTCCTCGTCCGATCAGCCCTAAAAGTGTCGTAGGATCTGTGCGTAGCCTTGAATTGCAAGGTTCACGCTTAGACCCGCCTTGTCTCACAAAAGCTTCGATGCTAGGCCAAATCGAGAAACCAATGACGTCTTTGCCTCGGCGCCCTGCTCGGCCCAACATTTGAAGAATCTCTCCTTCGGCGTAAGGAGTCATGCCGTTTTCGCCAGGACGCTGGTAGTCGGCAATGATCGAGCTTCGAACACTAAAATTAATACCCAGCGACAAACCCATTGTTGCCACGCAAAAGCGCAACAAACCATCTTTCACAAGTCGTTCAATGGCAATCCTTGCAGCGGGAGCAAGGCCCGAATGGTGATAGCCCACTCCGTAGGTTTGGATCATTCGCCTGAGGGATGGCTTGATGAACGTAAGAGCACCAATGTCCTTGTGGGCCTGCATCAAAACCGCACCAATTTTTTCAGAGTGTTCTGCCGCTAACGGCTCTAGAGATCTTTCCAATAGTACGGCTAAATTTTCACAATCAAATCTTTTTCCGCAATAAATAATTGCAGGAACAAGGTCTAAATCAATGAGGGATGGAAGCCTTGTTACAAGATCTTCGTAGTGCAACGGCAGCTCGCGCCGCGTGGGATTTAGCGCGTGGAAAGCCTCTTTGGGAATGTTCGCTTCGGTCAGCCATTGCCCGCCGTAGTGAATGATGTTGGCTAAAGGCACGGGACGGATTTCTGTTCGAACCAGTGTGCACCGTTTTTTTCCGTGGGTCGAAATCCAATCCGCAAAATCATCGGCGTTACCCACCGAGGCACTGAGCAAAAGTACTTGGCAAGAAGGAGGTGTCAAAATAATTGCCTCTTCCCACGCACTGCCGCGACCCTCATCTTGCAGGTAATGATACTCGTCAAAAACGACCAACGTTCGTCCGAGATCAGGTTCGATGCCGAGCAGAGAGTTACGGTAACTTTCCAGAGTTGCGACGACGATTGGGGCGTCTAAATTTTCTTTGATGTCACCCGTAGCAATTCCAATTTT
>CANJQY010000114.1 GCA_947476525.1 Oligoflexales bacterium | reverse complement strand
GCTCCAGCTGCGCTCCGCGAATGCCTTGGTTGTGACGACAATCTTTGCTCCCAAGGTGCCTTGACGTTTGTTTTTTCCGACATTTTACTTCGCGTGGAGCATGAGTTAAGCGCGGCTCAGCAATCAAAACTCGGTGTAAAGACCGCGTCGGCTGCGTGGGTCATGTCTAGCCCAACGCCGTTTACAACTGCTCTGCCAAACTGGACAATGCTTTGCGGAAATCATCGCTTCAATATTCAGAAATTTTAGCAGCCACTGTGCTGACAATTTAGTCACGCCTCGTCGTATTTAATTATTCTCGCTGTTTGCTCCCAATGGTTTTTTACCGTATTATAGGATCAGTTCATGATTTTGTTGTGAGCTATTTAGCCAAGGGCCAACACTCAGAAAGAATTATTAGATTTTTATAACATTTGGGATTAGGGGTAAATCATGAGCGGACAAGGTGAAATTATTCTTGATGGCAAGTCCTACAAATTGCCAGTGATTGAAGGTAGCGAACACGAGAAGGCCGTCGATATTTCAAAGTTACGCCAAGACAGCGGCTACATCACAATTGATTCCGGTTACGGCAACACGGGAGCATGTAAATCAGCGATCACGTTCATCGATGGCGATAAAGGCATTCTTCGCTACCGGGGTATTCCAATCGAAGTCTTGGCTGAGAAAAGTGATTTCGTTGAAACCTCTTACCTACTGATCTACGGCAACTTACCTAATCGTGCTCAACGTGAAGAGTTCCGTAATCAATTATCAGGTCACTCCATGATTCACGAGGGGATGATTAAATTTTTCGACGGCTACCCTACCACAGCCCACCCAATGGCGACCCTTTCGTCGATGGTTTGCTCTCTTTCTGCATACTATCCGGAGCATTTGGATCCTAAAGATAAGACCCACGTAAACCATTTGGTTCCGCGGATTCTGGCAAAAATGAAGACAATTGCTGCATATTCCTACAAAAAAGCGAAAGGGCAGCCGGTCATTTATCCTAAAACTGATCTTGATTACTGTTCTAACTTCTTGCGCATGATGTTCGGAACACCAGCTGAGGAATATAAAATTGATCCTTTGATGGTTAAAGCCTTAAACGTATTATTGATTCTTCACGCTGACCATGAACAGAATTGCTCAACTTCGACGGTTCGACTTGTTGGATCATCGGATGCAAACTTGTTTGCGTCCGTTGCAGCAGGAATTTGTGCGCTTTGGGGTCCAAAACACGGTGGAGCAAATCAAGAAGTTGTTGAAATGCTACAGCTGATTGAAAGAGAAAAAATTCCAGTCAAAGAAATCATTCGAAGGGCTAAAGATAAAAATAGCGGCTTCCGACTTATGGGTTTTGGCCACCGAGTTTACAAAAACTTTGACCCTCGCGCCCGCGTCATTAAAGTATATAGCGATCAGCTTCTAGCAAATATGGGAATCAAAGATCCCTTGCTCGATATCGCGAAGGAGCTAGAAGAAGCAGCGCTGCAAGATGATTTCTTCAAAGAACGTAAACTTTATCCAAACGTAGACTTTTATTCCGGAGTCATTTACCGCGCGATGGGAATACCGACGGATATGTTTACGGTTATGTTTGCCCTTGGACGCCTTCCGGGCTGGATCGCGCACTGGATGGAAATGCATAGCGAAGGCGATGGACGTATCGGTCGCCCTCGTCAGATCTACACCGGGGAAACCGAACGTCCATACGTGCCAATGGATCAACGCAAATAACGACCTCGATAAAGCCCGTGGCATGCTTCATGCCACGGGCTTTATTATTGACCACCGAACTACTAGATGAACGAGGTCTTTATGAAATATTGGCTAATGAAAACTGAGCCTGACGTATTTAGTTGGGCGGACTTGGAACAAAAAAAAATTGCCTCTTGGGACGGTGTTCGAAACTATCAAGCACGCAATTTCATGCGCGATGAGTTTGAGGTCGGAGACAAGGTCCTTTTTTATCACTCGTCTTGTGCCGAACCCGGCATCGCTGGCATTGCAAACATTGTACGCGGATCCTACGCAGACCCCACCGCCTTGGACAAAAATAGTGAATACTTTGATCCAGCCAGCTTGAAGTCAGGCCAGTCGCGTTGGGTGATGGTAGACTTGTCTCCGTTTAAAAAATTCTCCAAATTCGCAAGCCTTGCCGCAATTAGGCAAAATGTGAATCTTCAGTCGTTATTGCTACTCCGTAAGGGGCAGAGGTTAAGCATTCAACCGGTAACGGCCAGCGATTTTGCCGAGATCGAAAACACTTGGGGATGAGCTTGGGCCTCTGCATTGGCCCATTACTGACACAGTATGGCACTCGCCGTCAAAACATTTGCTTTCCTGCGCCTGAGCAATGCCGACGCCTCAACGCACCTGACTTTTAGCGCACTTCGCAGGGCTCGTGTGAAACTAATGAAGGCTTTTGGGTCTGCCGAGTATTCGAATGCATCGGACGCACTTTTGAAATAAATAACAAGGTAACTAGACTTTAGCAAGATTGAGGCAATTTTGGATCTTGGCTGGCATTCTAAGCTGTCATGATCTGCGCCAGTGTATCGCTTCTTTATTAGTTCTCCAGCGATTGATCCCATAGCACGCGGGCATGCGCCCCTAATTTTAATTGGTTGCCCTGGCATGGGCCGGCCTTCCTTTTCTTCGCCAATTAGGGCCACAAAAAACTCTGGTGTGGATGGGCCTCCCAATTCTTGATTATCCACTTTGGACGTGCTCGAAGCAGTAGCCTCCAAATGGCTAGACACGATTACTTTTGACATGATTACTTTTGACATGATTACTTTTGACACGATTACTTGTGATTCCATTACTTGTGATTCCCGTAAAAAAAGGTTGAGATCTTGAAACTTCGACGACTAGATTGCCTTACATCAATAAAACCATGGCTGCGGCGGATGTTTGTCTGGGGTGTTGACCTCGGCGAAGCCTCGAAATTAATTGCTGAATCAGGTGGCGCGAACGCTCTTTTGACGACCTCAAAATTATAATTTATACAAATTATATTAGTATGTTACATAATTTTTTAGGGATCTTTAGTCAGGCCTGCCCGAAGAATGGGCGCTGGCTAGGCGACAGTTTATTTAGATAAATGAATGATTTTGCCTACAGAAGATTGAGCTCCCGCAAATCGGATGATATAATTAACAAAGGCTACTCGGTCAGAATTATTATGAGGTGCTTTCATGGCTCGATCGATCTTAATTGTTGATGATGAATCAGAAATTGCAGAATTTTTAGCCATGGGCTTCGAAGGCTACAACTTTGAGGCCACAGTTGCCAATAGCGTTGCAGATGCCGAGGCTAAGATTATTGAAAGAAAATTTGATATAATTTTATCTGACATTCGTATGCCGCAAAAAGATGGGGTTGAGCTTTTAAAGTGGGTCCGCAAACGCGACAAAGTATATCCAATTATGTTAATGATGACCGGGTACAGCGTGTATTCTGAAGAAGAAATGATTGCGCTGGGCGCATCGGCAGTCATCACAAAGCCA
This sequence comes from Oligoflexales bacterium, assembly GCA_947476525.1. Classification (GTDB taxonomy): domain Bacteria; phylum Bdellovibrionota_B; class Oligoflexia; order Oligoflexales; family RGVZ01; genus CAMDKS01. The sequence continues at coordinate 6,468 of CANJQY010000114.1, read as the reverse complement.
TTAAGTCTCGAAAGTTTGATCGAAATCATTGACAAGTTCGTCCCTGAGATTGCATCTTAGCCAGAAACCCGTAGCCGCCCAACAACTAGGCTTCACACCGCTATGAAGCTAAATTATTTAACTTATTTGAACGCCAAGCACGTTACTTTTTTATAATCATTGTTTTTAATTTCATCTAATGAGAGGTGTTTGTGAGCTGGAAGGTCTATAATATCAACACAGGGAAGACGATTAAAACAGGATTCGAAGATGCTGATCTTGCTAAGGAGTGGCTCGAAAATCGGCGCGACTTGGAATTTGAGGACCATATCGTTGAAGAATTGGATGAAGACGAGGAAGACGCTTTAACTGATGAGGATGATGATGATGATGATGATCTCGCTGGAGACTCGTCGTGGTCTGCTGGCGACGAAGAGGATAGCGAGAGTGATTTAGCTCCAGCAAGTAGCGATACTGAGGATGTCGATGACGACGATTATTCTGAGGATGAAGACGATGAAGAAGATGAAGAAGATGAAGAAGATGAAGACGAAGACGACCATTGACCAAAACAACCGCAAATTTGGCCGGCGATTCCTTTAAAAATTTGTAGTAGACTTAGTGCCCCGCCCCTGCGGGGCATTGATGTTACTAGTGTTGAATTTGCGGTATTGAATCTGCGGTATTGAAACTGCAGAGCTGAAACTGCAGAGCTGAAAGTTTTAAACTGCTTTTATCCAGGAGGCCGTGATCATGCCGACTAGCACTCTCGATTCACTCCCCCAGTACTTACGTCGATACTGCACGACTCAAGATTATTCAAAATACACCAGTCGTGAACACGCCGCGTGGCGGTATATTATGCGTCAATCACGAGAATATTTTCGAGGCAATGCTGTACCAATTTACTTAGATGGGCTGCGGAAAACAGGAATCCCACTAGACAGAATTCCTAGTATTCGCGAAATGGATTTGGCACTTCGTGAATTCGGATGGGGCGCGGTTCCTGTGTGCGGCTTTATTCCGCCCATGGCTTTTTTGGATTTGCAGGCTCGCGGAATTTTACCGATTGCGACAGACATGAGAACCCTAGAACATATCGGCTACACGCCGTCCCCAGACATCGTCCACGAAGCAGCAGGCCATGCACCCATAATCGCCGATCTTGGCTACCGTGAATACCTGCGACGGTATGCTCAGCTTGCCGACAAAGCCATAATGAGCAGCGAAGATTTGCGGGTATACGAAGCGATCCGAATACTATCGGATGCTAAGGAAAATCCTGACGCCTCCAGCGCAGATATAGAATCAGCCAGACATGATTTAGATCTGGCCACTGGAAATATTTCCTTTGTGTCAGAGGCCAGTAAGGTTTCTCGTATGGCTTGGTGGACGGTTGAGTACGGCCTCCTTGGCGACATCAAAAATCCAAAAATATACGGCGCTGGATTATTGTCCAGCATTGCAGAAAGCCAATCTTGCTTGCTTCCAAAAATTTTAAAAATCCCTCTCTCTGTTAACTGCGTCGACACGACATTCGACATTACGGAGCCTCAGCCTCAATTATTTGTGGCTGAGGATATGCAGCATCTCATGCGAGTTCTTCACGAGTTGGAGGGTCGCATGGCGTTTAAAAAAGGCGGCATTTATGGCCTCGAAGCGGCTCGCCAAGCGAAAACTGTTAACACGATTCAGCTTGACTCTGGCGTCCAAATTGGCGGAATCCTCGACAGTTACGAATCATCAGCCCCAATTGGCAGCAACAGTGATACCAGTGTCCCTCATTTTATCAAATTCAACGGACCTACCCAATTATGCCGACACAATCGGGAGCTTATTAATCAGGGCAAGGCTCGTCATGGCCAAGGATTTTCCTCGCCCATTGGTCGATGGGTTGGCGCGAATCATACATCTCCGACCAACCTTTCAGAACGTGAGGTGGCGGCCCTCGGCATTTGCACAGGCCAGCGGGCCAAATTAAATTTCGTAAATGGCTTTAAAGTTGACGGCCTAATACAAAACATTGTTCGCGAGGGTGAAAATATTTTATACATAACCTGGAACGATTGTTCGGTTTATCGGGGTTCACAAAAATACTACGACCCCAGCTGGGGGGAGTTCGACATGATTGTCGGTGAAGCGGTCACGAGCGTATTTGGCGGGCCGGGCGACCGCGCCGCCTATGGCGAATATGAAATGGGTGGGGTTTCGACCCAACCAGGACGAAAGAGCGAATTCTCGCCGACTGAGAAGAAAATATTTGCATGCTATTCAAGAATTCGAGACCTCAGGAAAAACGAATCCGGCAATTTAAACACTGAACGCAGTGCCGTCGCCGAAGACATCCTACAAAATTATAGTCGCGAATGGTTGTTGAACCTCGAAGTCTTGGAATTATCACTCCAGAAGGAAAGGGATTTGGAAATTGAAAAATTAGCCCTCAAAAATTTAAAGGATCCAATGACTACTGATGTGGAAGTCATTAAAATGATTGCTAAAGGTATCCTAATAGCAGATACTTTAGATTAGAGTCCGGTGCGAAGCATCAGGTGAATTTTACAAATAGTTGTAAATTTAGACCATCAGAAAATAAAGTGAGGATTACAATTGTCAGCAATTAGTAAAATCCGAGCAATGCGCGAATTTGGCGGCACTCGCCAAACGAACGGTTTGTCCGACAAAATCATTGAATCACTATTACCAAAATTTCCAGAGTTGGGTGCAGCCATAGACTCGGCACACCAGGTGTGGACTTCTTATAAGAGTGAGTTCTCTGCCGAACTAAAAATGGCGGAACAAGATTTAATTGTCCATTTGCAAAACGGATTTTTAAACTTCTATCAAGACATAGCTATTAATCCATACGTCGCGATCGCTGCCAAGGGGCCTTGGGTCATTTCTGCTTTCGGAGCGGTCATTCACGACAACGGCGGCTATGGAATGTTGGGGCTTGGCCACGGCCCACAAAAAATCATTCGCGCCATGTCTCAAGATGCGGTTATGGCTAACATCATGACTGCAAATTTTTCCCAACGCCGATTTCTGGATCGAATGTTTAAGGAAGTGGGCCATGCCCGGCCTCAAGACAAGAAAAAACCGTACTCACAATTTCTATGTTTGAATTCAGGCTCGGAATCGATGACTGTCGCATGCCGTATTTCTGATATTCAGTCCAAGACCATGACCGACCCGGGCGGGCGGCACGCGAATCGTAATATTAGATTTTTAGTGCAATCAGGCAGCTTCCATGGGCGCACAGAACGCCCAGCTAGGGTATCGGATTCCTCAAAAAATGGCTACAACGTGTTGGCGAGCTTTCGAGGAGACAGTCAAGTCGACACCATTGAACCTGGAAATATTCAACAACTTCATGCCGCTTTTAAAAAGGCAGAGAAGGAAAATGTATTCTACGAGGCAGTGCTCCTTGAGCCAGTCATGGGCGAAGGCAATCCTGGGATGGCCTTGACTCGTGAGTTCTACGATGCCGTGCGCAAAGTGACTAAAGACTGTGGGACGTTATTAATTGTAGATTCAATTCAAGCTGGCATACGCGCCACTGGCGCACTGAGTATATGCGACTACCCTGGCTTTGAAAATTGTGATGCTCCGGACATGGAATCCTATTCGAAAGCTTTAAACGCGGGCCAGTATCCGTTATCTGTTTTAGCCTTAACGGAATCTTCGGCAGCCCTTTACAAAAAAGGCGTTTATGGGAATACCATGACCGGAAACCCGAGAGCATTAGAGGTAGCTTGTGCCGTGTTAGACTCCCTGACCTCAGAAGTCCGCAAAAACATCAGGGACAAAGGCGCTGAATTTGTGGTTGCGTTTAACGCATTGGCAAAAGAATTTCCTGGCGTCATAACTAAAGTGCAGGGCACTGGCTTGCTGTTTTCCGTAGAATTAGCGGAAAAAGGCTACACAGTCCTGGCAAAAAACTGCGTTGAACTTGATATGCGTAAAAATGGAATCGGTGTGATTCACGGAGGAAAAAATGCACTGCGGTTTACACCTCACTTTAATATTACCAAAGATGAACTTGACCTAATTATTGACGGCACCAGATTGGCATTAGCCAAGGGTCCGGTTTACTAAAATAAGTCCACCTAACAGATTGAATCCACTTTTAAAATCAATACAGGAGCGTACATGAAATCACATTTAAGAAGCCGAACAAATCAATTATTTTTGCGGGTTGGATGCCTCGCCTTGTTATCAAGTTGTGGGCTTCAGTCCATTCCCCAAGCAAAGAACGAGGTCGATGCGACGATAGCCGAGGTGACCAATCAGTATAAGCGTCGCGCCGACTTGATTCCGAATTTAGTAGCCACTGTTCAAGGTTATGCTAGTCACGAAAAGGACACTTTAACCGCCGTCATCGAGGCTCGTGCAAAAGCCTCAAGCATCACAATAGACCCCTCGAATATGAGTGCCGAAAAACTTGCAGATTTCCAAAAAGCGCAAGGAAATTTAAGCCAAGCCCTTGGCCGATTAATGGTCGTCTCCGAAAACTATCCTCAACTTAAAGCGGATCGCAATTTTAGTGAGCTGCAAGCTCAACTAGAGGGAACTGAAAACCGAATCACGGTTTCGCGGAATCGTCATATTGAGGCGATTAAATTCTTTAATAATCAAGTGACCGTACCTATGACCAGTTGGACAAATTCGTTGGTGTATCACTACCAGCCTCTGCCTCAGTGGAATGTCGATGCGGCCGAAGAAAAAATCATTCAATCAGCACCTAAAGTAGATTTCGGAACCAAAAAATGAGGCTATTTCTGCATAGTCTTGCATTTCTTTGCACCTTGCGCCTCCTTATTGGCGGTCCTGTGGCTTATGCAGCCTCTGACAAGCCATTTGAAATACCAGCTCTGACTAGCCCGGTTATTGACCTCGCTGGGATCATGTCGCCTCAGGGCAAGGCACAAGTCGAGCAGTTGGTGCGGGCCGTTTTCGAGGCTGGCGGCAGCCAGATTACAGTTCTTACCTTGGCAAGCCTAGGCGAGTTATCGATTGAAGAAGCGTCGATCAAGGTTGTCGATCAATGGAAAATTGGCCACGAAAAAAAAGATGATGGGATTTTGTTTCTGCTAGCGCCTAACGAACGTCGCATGCGAATTGAAGTTGGGCGAGGTCGAGAGGGTGAAGTTCCTGACGCCATTGCCAACAGAATCATAAAACAGGTGGTTGGCCCAGCGTTTAGAGATGGGCAATTTGATCAAGGTATTCTGTTGGGCGTCGCAGCGATCATTCAGCGGAGTGACCCAAACTTCGATTTACAAAAAGCGGGAGCTCCGCGACCTCGAGTTCGGTCGCGGCAGCAGGGAGGAGTACTTCAGTTCGTACTAGTGGCAATTTTTGTCATCATATCAGTCATTTTCAGAGGCCTTAACGCGGGTTTCGGCGGTTCCCGTTATGGACGAATGTCTGGCGGCGGATGGTCCGGTGGTGGTAGCGGTTGGTCTGGCGGCGGAGGCGGAGGCTGGTCTGGCGGTGGTGGCGGTTTTAGTGGTGGTGGTTCGTCGGGGTCGTGGTGAGTATTCACTTCGTGCTCAAAAGTATGCGCGTAACAGTTAAAAGTGCGAACATGAGAAATGAGATCTAATATCGTGAATCCTAACTCTAGCACCGTATTGCGTGGGGAACTCCCCAAATGGATTTCCTGCTACCTATCCTCTTCAGACGCCATAAAAATTGATGCGGCCGTTGCTGCTGCCGAAATCAAAACCTCTGGCGAAATTGTTCCCGTTATAGTCCGGCGCACTGTCCATTTGAAACCGCCTGCAATGAAACTTAGCGCGTTATTTATTTTGCTATACTGTCTATTCGTAGAAACCAGACTTGGTTTCTTTATTGATGCTCAAGAAATATTCCTATTAGGGCTTGGATTTATTGTTGCGGCAATTCTTGGGCCCATTTTAGTGCGGAGTCCTAGAGTTCGGCGCCTGCTGATGTCTAAAGGCAACGCCGCACAATTAGCCACACTCCGTGCAGAAGTCGAATTCTACCGAGCGGGAATTGGCGGTACAAGTGGGGGAACTGGCATCTTACTTTTTCTGGCCCTAGAAGAGCGTCAGGCGGTCGTGCTCGCGGATAAAGGGATTTCTAGCCTGCTACCGACCGAAACGTGGGACGGCATACTTGCGACAATGTTAAAAGGTTTAAAGAGTAAAAACTGCTCCCATGGCGTGATCGATGCGATCACTCAGTGCGGAGATCTCCTTGCGAGCCATTTTCCAATTCAAAAAAATGACGTAAATGAGCTCCCGAACCAGCTTCGCATCATCGATTAATCCAGGCCAACCACTCTACCAAAAATGGTGCAACGGAATTTGCGAGAGGTTTCATCGAAGTCTCAAGTCAGAGGTGTTAAACAGAGTTGGCCCCCTGGACGTTGCTGGTATTCGACGATTGTCCATTTGCTATCAGGAATATTTTAACGGACGCCGTCCGCACCAAGGAATCAACGGTAAAACACCGACTCAAGTC
>CANJQY010000113.1 GCA_947476525.1 Oligoflexales bacterium | reverse complement strand
CTTTGCTTTTCGTTGAGGTGCGGCAGAACGCCCGCCAACTTTAATTTGAGTGCACTTTTATCTTTGGTCATAAGATAAAGAATATCTTATGCGTGGAAGATGTAAAGGTTATTTTTTAACAGATCCTTACTTTGATCAATGCACTCACCAGCCGGTGAAATTGAGCCGCTGCGGCGAAGCGGCCGCTGGTAAACTGGTTTGTCAAGTTCACGGTGGGACTTTTGATTTGGACCGCAGCGGCGCTGTTCTGGTTGATCCGCCAATGGATGCCCTAAAATCATTTGTTTGCGAGGAAGCGGCTGGTCAAGTTGCGGTCTATCTCTAAATTTTGACAATATCTTCAAAAAATTTTGGACGTACTTCGTTGCCCTTTACATCTAGTCCTTGGCTAATTCGAACTAAATCTCCGCGCCCAATTTCTGGCGTGTTTTTTTTAAAGTCGCGTCGTTGCCAGGACACAAATTCCCTCGCTCGACCTCTGCACATGAGTTGCTTGGAGAAACCTTTGTATTCGAGCAGGTCTCCGGTCATCCGGCCGAGGTCAAGTTTTTGAGGCTTGTCGGCAATAGCGGGCGGATCTCGACGCATCATCAACCAAGAGCAAGGCAAGGTGCCATTTTTGATGGGCATTTTATTTTCTATTTGCTTGAGCCAGGCAGGCTGAGTCCATTGAAACCGGTCGTGGCACCAATCTCGATCACTTAAAACAAGGAGCGGGCAAGGCTCTGCATGGGTGCAAGGCCCCCAAACATGCCAGCCTTGTGTCAATAGCTCGCCGCGGAGAGTTTGTAGCCTTCGTGAATCCTCCTGTGTAGAGGGCTCTACAATTAATAGACCATCACAATCCGAAACCCAGTCAGGGAGCTTCTCGAGCTCGGTAAACGAATAGGAAAAAGCGGCGAGGGTATTAGGTTTAATCTGTTCTGGTGTGCTGCCTTGATTCCAAACGAGCGGTGTTAGGGACTGATCCGCCAGGCCGCGGTGGAGGTTGATCGCTTGCTTGGCCGTTTCCACGCATGTCCCCGAAATAAAACTTAGCTGAGACTCGTCAAACGCAAAACCGAGACTACCAAGTCCACTTCCGAAATCGATGTAATGCTCAAATCCAGTAAAGAAATTAAGCTGTTGTCCCCGTGACACAACGCCACAAAGTCTCCACCAGTTGAGCGGCATGTAGTAGGCCAGATAGGCTATTTGGGCCCAAACTTCATGCCATGGACTAGACTTTTCTGGATTCTTAACATAAAAGGCGGAGAGCATCATGACGGCTTCCGCCAGCTTGGTGCTCTCCGATAGGGAAACACCCAAATTCTTTAGAGCTGATTCCTGCGCCGCCCTAATTGAATCAGGTAGATCTAACGGCATTTTGATTGTCGAGACTTGTTTTTGATTTAAATCTTGTAACACTTGAGACCCTTTATTTATGACCCAAAACTTAGTCCAACAACCATTAAGCGAACTGGCTTTAAATTTCACGCAAAAAGCCAAGGCTTATTGGACACCAGAAATATTAGCCAAGCTGGTTGCGGGGCACAAGTACCACGTTCTTCCCACAAACGCACCTCTACTTCTTCGGGCTCTCGGACTTTTGAATAAAGACGCGTCCATGTCGGCTGATAGTACGCGAAAATTTGTACAAGTGAATCACCTACTAGCACAGTTTAGACCACACCTCGAGGACCTCAACCAGAGGCACGGCCGAGTCAGAATATTGGATGCAGGTTGCGGCAGTTCTTTCCTTACTTTTTTAATGGCCTGGGCCTACAGAGAATTGTGGAAGCATCCAGCCTTGATGATTGGCGTCGACAACAACAAAACATTAATAGAAAAAAACAATAAAACCGCTATCGACATGGGGGTTAGTGACTCCCTCAAATTCTCTGCCTCTAGCCTTGACGCAGTCAATTGGGAAGCGTTGCTGACGGAATGTGGTGAACCGGTCGAGGCCGATATTAAAAAATCTCGTCCCCATGCGGTGGTGGCACTACATGCTTGTGACACCGCGACAGATGACGCGGTAGCCCAGGGCATCAAACTAAAGGCCGACTTCATCGCCGTGGCGCCGTGCTGTCAGGCAGAGCTTGCAAGAAAATGGAAAGAATTTGCTGATACCGGTGCGGTGAGTCCCTTGAAAGCAGCCTTTCATAATCCGCACCTTCGCCGCGAAATAGCTGCTCACATGACTGATCTTGCGCGGGTTTTAATTCTTAGGGGGCATGGTTATGAGGTCACCACCACAGAATTTACGATGTCCCATGCAACACCTAAAAACACGCTAATCATGGCGACTCGCCGCGGGAACTATCACAAAGAGTCTCAAAGTGAATATGCGGAGTTTGTGCGGCATCTTGGTGGTGCAGAAATTTCACTGGCTAGCAAAGTTCCGTTTACGTCTTAAAACCTAGCGGAACTCAGACTCAATTTCAGTATGTAGTTCCGCTGGACCAAGGCTGGAAAAAAGTGAAAAGAATTCTTCGGCCTCGTCGATACTTGATTGGTGATCGTTGGCATAGATATTTGAAATGTGAAATATTTTTAGTGTTTTGCATCCAAGTGATACGGCGAGTAGGGCCGCTTGTTTCGAGGTGAGATGTTTTTTCTTGGCTGCACGGTCCCGGTGGAGGTGCCTAAAATTCGTTTCACAAATTAGCGTATCCGACCCAGAAAATTGGGCCACCACCCGCGCGAGGTTGCCCTGAGAAAAAACAATATCGGTCAGGTAGGTTATTTTCTGGCCACGGCATCTCGTTAAAATGGCTTTTGCCAGATCTTTAGCATCGCGCATTTCACCATTGGGAAGCCGCACGGATCCATGAATTTGGCCGGCCACGGCCAATTTTTGCAGTTCCCCGATCCACGGCCCGGGCGTCAGGCCGAGTTTTTCAACGCCGTCAATGGACACTGTAAAGGAATCACTCATCGTCAGACTATATCCACACACAGGCGTGCCATGATCGAGGATGACAGCAGAAACAACAACGTCCGATTGGAGCAAAGGCAAAACTGAGCCCAACGCCGAATTAACCGAAGGGGTAATAGTGAGTGCTGGCGTGCCAAGGGTGAATAGATTATCGCTAGAAAGGCTGTAAGTCATCGCCTGGCCGTCAGAGATTACCTCGTGAATTCGGTAGTTGAGTTGATTGGCCTCCAACAAATTCCAGGTGTAGGCTAGGAGCTTTGAGCGAATTTGATTTGCAATGCCGGCGGGCCCCACCACTTCTAGAGTTCTAAAATGTGGTACATTGACGCGAATGATGCGGTCAAATCCGATAAAGTGATCGACATGGGCGTGGGAAATACACACAGTGCGGATCTTTAGTAACTCCTTAACCGATAGTGACTCTAGTGAGCCCGCATCGAGGAGCAGGCTGTTGCCATGATTTTGGAATCCAATAACAACGGCAGGGTCACCCCCGATACCGTTCACAATGTCGATGGTCATTCGCGCACTCATAAAATCCAACTTCTTTAGACTTTTTATCGGCAAGCTTTATCGGCAAGCAGCCGTTAGTTTTTTGACCCGAGCCACATCTACAGGTTTGGCCACGTCGCCATCAAATTTCAGAGATGTTCCTACAATAAAGCCCCACGCATACGGCATCAGGCTTTTAATATTTTCTGCGGAGACACCGCTGCCAAGGACGACCGGGGACTTTCCCGCCGCTCGTGCTACGGCGGCTAATTTTTCGAGATTGACGGGCTTGCCCGTACCGGCGCCAGAAACAATAATGGCGTCGGCTAACCCGCGTTTTACCGCATCCTCGACCTCGTCTTCGATCAGACGTGCGGCCAGCGCAGCAGAATGTTTCACGTCGATATCAGCCATAACTTTGATTTCGGTGGCACAAAGGTCCGAGCGACTACGCATCAAGTCGTGCGCAATTCCTTGAATAAGACCTTGATCGGTAACCCGGGCCCCAGTCAGGACATTGACGCGAATAAACTTTGCATCCACAGCCTTGGCAATGGACAACGCGCTCAGGCCATCATTGCGCAAAACGTTTATCCCGAGCGGCAACTTACTCACGCGGCCAACCTCCAAGGCCACTCGAGTCATCATAGCCACCACGTGGGCTGGCACGCGGCCTGGGTAAAAAGGCACGTCACCAAAGTTTTCCATCATCAAGGCGTCTACACCGCCGTCGGTAAGGGCCTTTGCGTCAGCCATCATTAATTCGCAAATTTTATTTAGGCTGTCGCGACTTAGTGGCGAGCCGGGCAACGGAGGGAGATGAAGCATTCCGATGACGACATGTTTTGAATCTGGGGACAAAAAATTCATGGTAAAATCCTGTTTGGTGTCAAATCAGTTCAGTACCAGGCGGTTAACTGACGACTCGGTTGCATCTTAGGTGATTTCGGCGTCGCTTAAATTTTCACTCGTGGCCGAGTAAGTTACTTTTGGATAGCGTTCATTCAGAAGTTTCATGCGCCAGATTTGCTCCATGAGCACCACAAGGTCACCGCGGCGATCCCTGCACAGATACTGCGCCTGTTCTTGTGTGAACTTCTCAAGTAGCAAGGCATCGGGCGTGTGAACCCAACGAGCAACCGAATACGGTAACGCATGAAATTCAACTCGGACGCCGTATTCGTTCTCCACGCGGTATTTCACGACGTCAAATTGCAGAACTCCGACGACCCCCAGCCACAGATCATTAGAGTGGAGGGGTCTAAGAACTTGGACTGCGCCCTCTTCTGATAATTGGTCGAGGGCTTTATTTAGTTGCTTGCTTTTAAGTGGGTCTTTGAGTTGAACACGTACGAAATTCTCAGGCGAAAACACAGGAATGCCGGTATAGATTAAGGCTTCACCTTCAGAAAGCGTGTCCCCAATTTTAAAAATTCCGGGGTCATGGATGCCAACGATATCGCCTGCGTAGGCCTCTTCAACCAATGAGCGATCTTGGGCCATAAATTGGGTTGGACGTGCAAGTCTATACTCGCGCTTCATCCGTACATGCCAAGCCTTCATGCCGCGCTCAAATTTACCGGAGACAATTCGCATAAAGGCAACACGGTCACGATGTGCTTGGTCCATGTTGGCTTGAATTTTAAATATGAATCCAGAAAATTTTTCCTCTTCTGCTTCCACCACGCGTGTGTGACTAAGGCGAGCGAGAGGTGGGGGTGCAATTTCGATCAGAGCCTCAAGTAACGTCTGAATTCCGAAATTGTTCATGGCCGAGCCAAAAAATACCGGGCAGAGTTCGCCGCGAAGGTACTTTTCGCGGTTAAAATTCTCGCCCGCACCCTCGAGCATCGAAATTTCGTCGCGCAACATGGCTGCAGGCTGGGCGCCGATCTCTTTCTCGAGCTCAGGATCATCTAGGCCCATACCCTTTAGCTTAACGGGACGAGCCCGATCGGCGCCCTTTTCGAAAATAAGCAGCGTTTTTTTAAAGCGGTCATAAACACCGCGAAACGAACTCCCCATCCCAATCGGCCACGTCGCAGCAAAGCATTGAATACCTAAAACTTGCTCGATTTCGTCAATGAGGTCAAAGGGCTCGCGGCCGTCGCGGTCCATCTTGTTGATGAATGCGATCACCGGAGTGCGGCGCATGGCGCACACCTCAAATAGTTTTTTGGTTTGACTTTCCACGCCACTCGCCGCGTCGAGAAGCATAACGGCCGAGTCCACGGCGGTAAGTGTACGGTACGTATCTTCCGAAAAGTCTTTGTGGCCGGGTGTGTCAATTAAATTAATTTCACAGCCACCATACGAAAAATTCATCACCGAACTGGTCACCGAAATTCCGCGTTGCTTCTCGATTTCCATCCAGTCAGAGGTCGCAAATTTTTTGCCGCGTTTAGCCTTAACGGCGCCCGCCATCTGAATGGCGCCCCCGTACAGCAGGAGCTTCTCTGTGGTCGTGGTCTTACCGGCATCGGGGTGCGAAATGATCGCAAACGTTCGGCGTTTCGAAATTTCTTTGTCGTAGATGGGATTGCTCATTTTAAACTCAATTCATTTCAAATCACTAAAATTCTAACTAAATTCGCCCAATTGCGTAAATCGGATGAAGGTGATAGCTTTTGTCACAAACTGAGTGAATTTACTATAGGAAACTGAATCAATATGACGCAAAAAAAACAACGTAGTCCGCTAGTTATTGCCTGTTTCACTATTTTTCTGGACCTTCTTGGTTTTGGTATTATTATTCCCGTCAACAGCTTCTACGTACAAAGTCTGGGTCAGGGCCCGATGGTCATTGCCTTCCTCTCGGCCTCGTATTCACTGATGCAATTTGTTTTTGGCCCATTTTGGGGGCGTTTGTCAGATAAAATCGGTCGTCGCCCAGTTATTTTGATATCGGTGGCTGCGAGCTTTATTGGGCACCTGATTTTTGGTTTGTCGAGTACGATCATTATGATTTTCGCCGCTAGACTCCTTGCAGGCTTTGGCAACGCCAATATCGGCACGGCACAGGCGATCGTTTCCGATGTCACAACTTCGGAAAATCGCTCACGAGGAATGGGCATGGTGGGGGCGTCGATTGGCCTCGGATTTTTATTTGGACCAGTGATCGGCATGTATGCGGCTCAGTTTGATCCGCAGTACCCCGCACTTATCGCAGCCGGCCTTGCGGCTGTTAATTTTGGGCTCGCGTATTTATATCTTCCAGAAACCAGAGTTCTCGGCTCCGAAGCAGGATCGCACCGAAGTGGCATGCCATCAATTAAAACAATTCTGTCGTATATGGCCCGTCCAAATATCGGAAATATCATTAAAATTAGTTTTTTGAGCACGGCAGCCTTTGCGATGTTTGAAGTAATAGTTGGCCTGCTAATGGAGCATTCGTTCCTACCGAGCGAGAGCCGGAACACTCACGAACACATTGCGGCCGCAGCAAAGATGACCGGTTATTTTCTTGTGGTCGTGGGAATCACTGCGATCATTATTCAAGGTGGACTCATTGGTCGATTGACAAAGAAATTTGGCGAAAAATTTTTGTTTCAAGCCGGTCTACTGCTCATGGGATTAAGCCTCGGAGCGATCCCAGTCGTGGCTGCGTTGGGCGGCTATTCTGCCATGTTAATTTTGGCGGTACCGCTTGCGATTGGAACTGGAATTATGAATCCCTCGCTATCAAGTCTACTGTCAAAATCGGCGCCAAAAGATCAACAAGGAGCCATTCTAGGCCTAAATCATAGCTTTTCTGCCCTCGGCCGCGTGGTGGGCCCGGGCCTAAGTGGAATCTTATTCGAGTCGAATGTGGGCGCTCCATTTTACGTGGCAGCGGTCGTGACGATGCTGGCTTTTTTCGTTTCGCTCGGGCTGAAGCGGGCGGAAGATCTTCCTACTTGATGAACGGCAGCGCGATTTCAGGAATGGATGCATACCTGTACATGCCTTGAGTTCTATATTCATTACTCATGATGATGTTATTAAATTTTCGCTGGAACTCGGCCTTTGACATTTGAAATGTGCCATGCCCCTCAATCACAACCGCAAAAACTTCGTTTGCCGAAAGGCTATCTATTTTGTGGCGAAAAAAAACCAGAGTGTCCGCAGCCCATTGAACTTTAGCACGACGACCTGTGGACGACGAGCTCTTGTCGATTAGCCCAGCCGTACGAGTGGACCCAGCGCGCGGTCGCGCCACAGCTGATTTTTGACTCGCGGTTTGTTGGCTAGAGCGAGCCGCACGTTGCAGGCGATTTTTTTCGTCCGAAGCAAATCGGTCCTGCTGCCAACGTCCTAGAGTCACCAACTGCTCAGGCGAAAAAGTTTTTTCATAATCTGATTGTGGGATGACTTGAGGCTCATCGATGTTGCCAAAAAGCACAACCGACACATTTAGAATCATGCCTACTGGGTTTATAACGCGAACCGTTCGTTCTTGGCCGGTATCCCAATCAACCACAATAAAAAACTTACCTGTTCGATCATTGACGAGAGTTTCGACTGAATTTGGTAATGCCATAATTGATCCTTAGAAACGACTTAACGCCGCAAAACTGCGCGGCGACGAGGAAAATTGCAAGTTACACTAAGACAAGTAGACAAGCACTCTCGAAATCCCTAAAATTCCTTGTACCAGAGCGATTCCTTTGAATTCTATCATATTGTGCCGAATATCACCGAACATCATCGAATATAACCGCAGTTTAAGGGGGGCATCATGTCTCGTGCATCAAAACCAAGCTCTATTGCCCGAAAAATACGCATCAGTGCCTACATCTTTGCGGGGTTGCTAGGACTTGCATTGGTGGTTCCATTTTTGGTGGATTTTTCAAGCTTTAAGCCGCAAATACAGTCTGTTATCGCTCAAAATGTGAATGCAAAGGTGGATTTCGAATCGGCCCGATTGCAATTGATCCCGAGCATTGGCATCAAGCTTAAGGGGGTAAGCCTAGAAAATACGGACCCTCTTTTTAATGGCACAAAACTATTTTCCGTTGAGTGCTTGTTAGTCAGCGCCCAATTGTTTGCGCTGTTAACCGGAAAGATCGTTGGCCACGTTGAGATTGACGCGCCAGAGTTTATCATCGTAAAGAGGGGTCTCAAAAGCAATATTACTGCGCTAATGAAGCCCTCTTCTCCGAACTCAACTTCGCCGGTTGACCAGGGCTCATATTCGAAAACAGACACCAAAGTGGGGGCGCGTCCGATACCAGATCCAAACGATCTTTCTTCATCATCTGCAATAAAGCCTGCCGGATTGCCTGACCCTCAGGCCCAAGCTGATGTCGCGGCCAAAGCTTTGTCCGAGACCATGGCTGCGATCAAAGAGAAAGTTTTAATCGAGGGCGTGTATATCAACGGGGCCAACATCACCCTTCGAGATCTGGCGAGCGTGGATGCCAGTGGTGCGCAAGTCACCGCCGAACCCGTGCGTGTTCGAGACCTGAACATAGCCGTCACCAATATTGGGCTTGATCGAGATATCAAAATTAGAATGGACACTAAAGTTGATATCAACGAAGCAGGAACATCCATTAAAGGTCCTATTTCCGTAGACAAAATAGTGCGCGTTACCATGGGAGGCCGTGGTCTTGAGAAGGCTACCTTCGTCGGCAAATTGAGTTACGACGAACTTCTGATTAATTATCGCGACGTGTTTGTCAAAAATCCGGGGATACCACTGAACATGGCTTTTTCTGGGGTTCTTGTTCCAAATGATTTTAATCTTGAAACTCTCGTATTTAATATGCACAACATTAAAATTGAGGCCAAGGCGCAGGTCTTGAATTTCGTCGATCCTAAATTGGATGCTGACGTTAAGGTTGCAAACGAAAACCTTGCGTCACTTGGCGATCTCCTTCCGAAGCACAAGGATATGCTGGTAAACGGGCAGCTGCATTTAGCTGCGGGAGTTCACGGAGTGATATCTAGTCTTAGCACTATCGAAGCGAAAGTGGATTTCGATACCAAGCTTGCTGGCACAGACCTTGATATTCATCTGACTTCTAAAGGCGTCTCTCCCTTCAAAGGAAAGCTGGCCGTCAACAGCAAACGTATTGACGTCGATGCGCTGATCGGCCCTTTTCAAAATAAATCTGGCGGCCCCTCAACGCCGCAGCCGCCAAGTAAATCAACGGCTACTGACGGCAAAGGAAATGTGGCGCCAGGTGTGGCCGTGGACGTTGACGCGTCACAATCTGCTCCAAATACTTTGCCAGTGGCCGAGTCAAACTCCTCCGCAGCGGTTTTAAAGCCTGCCACAGATTTTGCACTAACGGCGGAACAAAAACAAACCATTCAAGGAACTGACGCTGAGGTGCGAGTCAACCTCCAAGAAGTCAATTATACGTCACAAAAACTTACCAATATTATAATTGATTTAGACCAAAAAAATCTTATTGGAGCCCTAAATCAATTTAATATCGATGGTTTCGGTGGGAAAATTAGTGCCTCTGGGAAAGTCGATCTCGCATCTCGGCCAATTTTGTTTGCGATTGGTTTTAAAATGCTGGAGATTCATCCCGAGCAGGTCATGGCCGCGATTAAGCCAGCCAACAAAGATTTGCTCGTAGGGCGAATGAATTTAGATCTGGCTGTGACAGGAAGTGGGACGACGGTCCCTACCCT
>CANJQY010000112.1 GCA_947476525.1 Oligoflexales bacterium | reverse complement strand
GTGAAACTTCATTTACCCGAAAAGCATGAACATCATGGGACTTTATTAGTGCTAATTGCTCTGATTCTACCGGGTAAACACCTATTGCCATCCTTGTGCGATAACGAGCGCGTCGACGAGGATCCAAATTCGTCAGCACTAAATGTTCATCTGAAATTTGACTCACCGCCGCCTGAACCAAAATTACATGGGGTTTTTGCTGAGGAATCAGCAAAACGGTATCTCCCACTGAAACGTCCATTTCGCCTAGGGTTTGATTGGTAAAAATGATTGGGTTGCCGGCCCTATGTGTGAGATAGCCCTCTAACCTTATTTTACCTGTGGTGAAAATTTCAACCGTTTGCAGACCGTCGAAGAACCTTTCGAATTCTGGCATTATACAAAACTTGTCAAGCATGTATTGCCGCTTTTCTGGCCTGAGAATAAAATCAATACTTTTGTCAAAGTAAATACGCGCCATTAATTCTCCGAGGAATTTCAGAAGTTAAGACTCACCAAGCTTACCAAGTCCCGATGTCAGCCCTCGGCAACTATCACTAGAACAATCGCGGCCAACCATAACGAGCTAATGAACCTAGTTCCTCTTCAATGCGAAGCAATTGATTGTACTTGCAAATTCGGTCCGTCCGGCTTGCCGACCCGGTTTTAATCATACCGCAATTCGCGGCAACGGCCAAATCCGCGATGGTTGTATCCTCGGTTTCTCCTGATCGGTGCGAGGCAATCGTGGTGAAGCCGTGGGTTTTTGCCAATTCGATGGTTTCAAGGGTTTCCGTCAGCGTTCCAATTTGATTTACTTTAATTAAAATTGAGTTTGCAGCTTTGCGAATAATTCCGTCTTTTAGGCGCTTTGGGTTCGTCACAAATAAATCGTCACCAACAATTTGAACCTTATCGCCAATTTTTTTGGTTAAGTCGATAAAGCCGTCCCAATCGTGCTCGTCGAGGCCATCTTCAATGGAAATTATCGGATAGTTCTTCGCTAGCTTCGCCAGAAACTCGACCATCTCAGCACTCTCAAGTGTTTTACCCTCGCCAGCGAGTTCATATTTTTTATTTTTACAAAAACTTGAAGCCGCGACATCAAGGGCCAACGAAATATCCTTTCCCGGCTTAAATCCAGCCTGCTCGATAGCTGTCATAATGATATCGAGGGCCTCAGCATTGCTTTTCAAATCCGGAGCAAAGCCACCTTCGTCGCCGACGGCCGTGCTCATCTTCTTGCCGTTGAGCACTTTTTTAAGGGAGTGAAATACTTCTGTTCCGTAGCGAAGGCCTTCTCGAAACGTTGGGGCACCCCATGGTACGATCATGAATTCTTGAAAATCAACATTGTTATCTGCGTGAGCCCCTCCATTGATCACGTTCATCATTGGCACCGGCAGAGTGAGGGCTCGAGTGCCGCCAATGTAACGATAGAGAGGCAAGGCGGCAGCCTCAGCGCCAGCCTTCGCACAGGCTAGTGATACCCCCAAAATAGCATTCGCTCCAAGGGTCGATTTGTTATCTGAACCGTCAAGCTCGATCATCATGTGGTCGATGCCGATTTGGTCATGTACATCCATGCCAAGAAGGCGAGGTGTGATCACTTCGCGAACATTTCGCACAGCCTTTAGAGCGCCTTTGCCTAAATAACGACCTTTATCGCCGTCGCGAAGCTCATAAGCCTCGTATTCACCGGTCGACGCCCCCGACGGCACGGCGGCTCGACCAAAATAGCCGCTGGCTGTTCCAACTTCCACTTCAATGGTCGGATTGCCGCGACTATCAAGAATTTCACGGGCATGCACAAAACTTATAGTAGTCATGATAGAGCTCCAAATAATGGACGTAAACGTCGCATAGGGATTGTAACATTGAAAAAATACGTGTCATGAATTTATCGTTAACTAGCGCTTTGTCAACTTGCAATTCTAAAACTGTCAAACCTTTGTGAAATCGCTTGCTCGCAGGCGAATTCATACATAGTTTAGGGAGTGAATTGACCGAAGAACTAACCGAAGAACTAACCGAAGAATTGAACTTCGGTTCCGCGCCTCACCATGACTGGAGAAACACATGATAAAAACAGGCTTTAACACAGAACACTGGAAAACATTATTACCGGAAACCTATGACTGGTCTGCAAAAGTAAAACTCGACACGGTGAACGAAATTGTAACCGGTGCCGCCCACATTGTGGCACTGGCTCAGACAAAGGAAGGGGACGAATCCGTCACGTTAAATTCACCCTCTTTGACGGCAGATGTTCAAATGAAAATCACAGCTGCGCTGAATATATCTGGCTGGAAAGGTTCTGGAAGCCATGTGACGGTTGTCGACGGCACGCCGTTCATTTTGATTGCTCCCACAAAAGTTAAAACTACGAAGCCACAAATTAGCCGTGCCCTTGGCCTTAGTGCCGCAGCCGCTCTAAAAAACCTAAAGACTACTCGCGTAGTTTTATGCAAAGCAGAAGGCATTTGTACAAAGTCGGTGTTTGACGGTATCGCGCAAGGCTTCTACGCGCAGGGCGCCTTCAAAGGCAATAAAAAAGACACTGGCAAACCAACTTTGCCGCAACACTTCAGTTTTCTCGGCGGCAAAATAGACGCTGATGAAGAAAAACATCTGCGCACAATGACCCGAGCAACCGCCTTAACTCGGTTTATGCAAGACGCACCCGCCAATTGGTTTGACCCTGCGCGGTTTGCCGAAATCGCTAATGATATTTGTAAAGAAAACGGCGTTAAGGTCACCATTCACGACCGTGCTGGATTAGAAAAACTCGGCATGGGATCTTTCCTCAGCGTGAACGACGGCTCAGCGATTGAGGCCAGAATGATTGTCATGGAAGTTGACGGCGTTGACAATTCCAAGACGGTCGCACTGATCGGCAAGGGCCTGACGTTTGACTCTGGTGGCGTTTCACTAAAGCCCGGAGCAGGCATGGAAGAAATGAAATATGACATGTCGGGTGGAGCCGCAGTGCTTGGCTCCGCATTTTACTTTAGTCAGATAAAGCCCCCCGTCAAAACAGTTTGCATTATCGGCACCACCGAAAACCTCGTGAATTCTTCGGCCACCAAACCTGGCGACGTGGTCGTGGCTATGAACGGCAAAACCATCGAAGTGCAAAATACGGATGCCGAAGGCCGCTTAGTGCTGGCCGATCTCGTGCACTATGCAAGCATCACGTTCAAACCGGCGATGATGATCGACGTTGCCACGTTGACAGGAGCTGTGCTAATGGCCCTCGGCACCGCAGGTGCTGGCCTCATGTCGAACGACGACGACACTGCAGAACATATCCTTAAAGCTAGCAAGGAAATAGGCGAACCATTTTGGCAATTACCGCTATGGCCAGAGTTAGAAGCTGAAACCAAAGGCACCACAGCCGATCTGAACAACATCGCCAAGGGCTCGGTCAAGGCCGGCACAATTATGGGCGCAATGTTCATTAAAGAATTCGTCGGCACGACCAAATGGGCGCACTTAGATATCGCTGGAACCGGTTGGAACTGCAAAACCACAGGATTCCCATCCACAGGCGGAAGTGCATTTGGACTTCGAACGATGGTAGAGTCGGTGAAGCGGTTTGGAAAATAAAGGTTTCGACAATACTTCCTGCGACGCGTTATCTGGGCCGCCACTTGTATTGTTTGACATGGACGGGACGTTGCTAGACACTCGAAACGATATTGCACGTGCTGCAAATAAAGCTCGCGAGGAGCTGGGACTTCCACTCCTCACGGTCGAAGATGTCGTGGCTGCAGTAGGGGACGGGGTAAACTTATTTGTAAGTCGAGTCACGTATCCAGAAAATCATCCGCGATTTGAGGCCGCAAAAGAAATATTTTTGCGCCATTATGCCAAAAATGTCACGGGTGACACAAAACCATACGACGGCATCCCTGAGATGCTTGATAGCTTCAAACGTCTCAAATTCCCCATGGCTATTGTGAGTAACAAGCCAGAAAAACTCGTAAACGATTTGGTACAATACTTCTCGTGGCAAAAATATTTCACGTGTTGGCTGGGCGGCGACTCTGCAGAGAAATCAAAACCAGCACGTGAGCCACTACTCATGGCCTTGCATAAATCGGGATTCTCAGCAGGCTATCCCTTAGTGATGATCGGGGATGGTCACCAAGATATTCTTGCCGCAAAATCTATGGGGTGCCGTGCAATCTGGGTAAGCTGGGGTTTTAATGCTTCGCCTACCACGCAATACCCGAGCCAAAGGTGTGATCACCCCAGAGACCTCTTGCCGTTGTTGCTAGCTTCACAGTAGATTCACAGTAAATTTTGTGCCGTGCTTTTTGCTTGCTCGCAAAATTTATCATACAAGTTGAAGCGCAGCACCCTTTAGTCCATTTAGTTTATCGGTGATAACGCTTACGGGAATTTCAGACAACAGATTGGAAAATCGACCCTTATCCTTAAAGCCGGCCATGAATCCTCGCTTTAGCCACGGCAGTATTCGCGGCGCGATGCCTCCGCCTAAATAAACACCACCTCGCGGCACGCACTTTAAGGCTAGGTTTGATGCCTCTTTGCCATAAAGGCTGGCGTACAGTGTTAAGACTTTATCTGCAAAAGGATCTCCACTTTCGGCCGCAACAACCGTCGCCGCACCCCAGTCCAGCTGCTCTTTTGGTAAAACCGTTACGTAGGACGGCAGCCCAGTCGATTGGTTTTGAGTTAAAAACCTAGTCAAGTGCCTAAATCCATCAAATCCACCAAGCACTCTTTCCCAACTGACGTGCCCACCAAGCTCCAAGCGAAGAAAAGTCAAAAGTTTATCTTCAACGTCGTTTGTAGGACTAAAACTTGAGTGCCCACCCTCGCCAGCCAACGGATAATTTCTTTTCCCGTCCCAACCAATGACCGATTCCCCTAAGCCGGTGCCTGCCGCAATTAATGCCTTCGCTCCAGATTTAGAAATGCCAGCATTTAACGCTACAATATGATTAGGCGTAAGGCCCAAAATTCCCCAGCCGTGCGCCTCCATATCATTACAAATTCGTACCGGCACCCCAAGGGAGCCTCCTATAATCGACGCATCGATATCCCAGCCGAGATTCGTCAAATGGACCTTGTCATTTAAGACGGGGCCTGCCACACCTGCTCCCACCGCTGAAAAAGACAGAGACGGGTGAGTTTTTTGCCAATCATCAACTATATCCAGCATCGACTGGTATTTTTTGCTCTGGAATGTAGCTAATCCGGCCACGTTTGTGACGATGCCACCGTTCAGCTCACAGAGCCCAACGGATGATTTAGTGCCACCAATGTCAATTGCTAATACTCTCATAATGAGACGCTACCAATTTTCCGCTACAAATGAAATACTCACATTCTGTTTTAATCAATTTATTAGTTTTTTTTGACATAGTTGATGAAGCAACAATCTTGACACAAAATTGAGAGTCATTTATGAATAAACATTTAGAGGCCAGCGTTGGTGATGACGTACTACGGATGCAAAACACCCAAGTTTTAGTCTTGGGAGATTTAATCTTGGATACATATGTCAGCGGCAAGGTAGGACGAATTTCACCCGAGGCCCCAGTACCCGTGGTGTTGGAACAAAAGAAGTGGGCCGTCCTCGGCGGCGCGGCAAACGTAGCGGCAAATATTGCGGGCTTCGGCGGCAAGGTCTTTCTCGCTGGGCGAATTGGTCGCGACAGTGACGGCGAGCGTTTTGTGGGAGTTTGCAAAGAACTTCATGTGGATTCATCAGCTGTCATTCACAGCACGTCTTGTGGCACTACCCGAAAATTGCGGGTCATGGCCGGCTATCAGCAAGTGGTTAGAATTGACAGCGAATCTACGGAAGCTTTGATCCCTGCTGATGAACAGTTTTTGGACAAGAAAGTAAGAGAGTTTATGGACCTAAAAGGCCCCAAAGCACTCGTCATCAGTGATTATGGCAAGGGAGTCTGCACTACGTCCATCCTTAAGACTGCCATCGGCTTAGCAAACGCCAACAACGTTCCGGTGATCACAGATCCAAAGTCTTTGGACATGAAGCGCTATAGCGGCACGACGCTCATTAAGCCAAACTTATCTGAGGGCCGAGAAATATTACAGCTATCGGCCCCAGGCGCTCACTATGCCACCTTCGACGCAGAGCTAGATGCCATGTGTGCCGCCGTGCTTGCCCTGAGCGGCTCACGCAATGTCGTACTCTCACTCAGCGAAAAAGGTGTCACGGTTCGTGGTAAAGACGTGGATGGTCCCGAACATTTTGCGTCAATGGCTCTTCAAGTGGCGGATGTAAGCGGCGCCGGCGACACCATGGTGGCAATTCTAGCCATGGGCATAGGTGCCAATATCGGCACGTCGCGAAGCGTACAATTTGCAAACATAGCTGCAGGCATAGTTTGTTCCAAATTGGGAACTGCAACATTAACAGCTTCAGAATTTCTTGATGCGTTTAAACAAAAAACAGAAGGCACCCAGCCCGAGAAGATTTTGCACCGAGACGAGCTTGCTACTATTTTATCGCAAGCACGACAAACCGGAAATAAAATCGTGTTTACCAACGGATGTTTTGACTTGCTTCACGCAGGGCATATTGAGACTCTTCAAAAATCAAAATCGTTTGGCAACATTTTGGTTGTAGCCCTAAACAGTGACGTCAGCGTGCGCTTGCTAAAGGGTGCAAGTCGCCCCCTACAAACTGAAGGTGACCGAGCCAGAATCATGGCAGCTATGGCTTGCGTAGACTATGTCACCATTTTCGACGAGGAAACCCCCAAAGAATTAATCCTGAAACTAAAACCAGACGTGCTCGTCAAAGGCGGCGATTATCAAGCCGCAAAAATCGTCGGTGCCAAAGAGGTTTTGAGTTGGGGCGGTCAAGTTGAAATAATCGCACTCGTTGCGGGACGTAGCACTTCGTCCCTAGTGGAGCGTTCCAAAGCCTGACCTAAATTTCAAGTTCGTTACTTTTCCGCGGTTGCGGGAATATAGGGATTTTTCCCGCTGCAAACCGACTCAAAAGACACTAGGCCATCACTTTTGCCCTCAAAAACAGAAAATGGAATTTCTACTGCATTTGGTATCGACCTGGTGCAATAACAACCTGCGGGAAGTACTTTGTTATTCTGAGGCATGACGCTACAGCTATGGCTAAGGGTTTCTTTGGTCGCAGTAGACGTGCCTGGGGAGCTGCAAAGTTTACCAAGGGCTCTTCCAAAATCTACCACTGCTGTTGATGATTGTTTGAAAGCTGCAAATGTCAATGTTCCCGTCTGTCCGTTTCCGCAGGTGCACGTCGAAATTTTAGGGTCTGTTTTGTGCGGAGGGGTGCAGGCCTTTGCCAAATCCAAATCTAAGCCTTTGGTCGAGTCAAGAGCGGCTGAGCACTCAGCTGTAAATTTGTCAAAGTACGCCGCAAACGAAACAGGATTCATTTCAGTAACTCTTGGATACGGAATTTGGACGTCCGGACGGCTGCAGTAGCATCCTGTAAGCTCGCCTACTGCCGTACCATAGGCAACGCCGTTGGCTTTACATGCTTCGACATATTTTACCCATACAGCCGCTTCAGAAGCATTCAAACTTTCGGGATTTTTAAACACCAAGTCATCTTTCTTAGGAACATCGACAGCGGTGTTAGTACAATAGACTATTGCCGCTTCACCTACCAACAAATCTTTTGAGAGGCAAACCAAGGATACTGCTTCCGATTTTACATCCAATTTTCCGACGACACCAATGGGCTTTAACGCCACTTGTTTTTTCCCCGTCTCCGGTAATTTGACTGCCGTCGAAGGAACGTCCGTCCATTGCAAGGAAAGAGCTTGCGCGGAAAAACCAGTCACTTCCGGAGCAAAAGTATATGTAAATGCAAGTGAGGACGTATTTGCTGATGCGGCTGATACGTCAATTAGCATGTTGACGGATTCTCCTACCCCCGCATCCATCACGCGAGACCTTGCCGATTGGGTTTCGCGTCGGCAACTCGAAGTCGCGAACATGATCGTTAATATTACGACCACTGCGCCTAATACTGAATTTAGTTTTGAACATATTTTCATACGTACTCCCTACTTACATTCTACGGAAACAGGAATCTGCTCCGCAAATTTGATTAAAGACACTTTGCCGATGCAGGCCTTAGTCTTATCTGTAAACTTAAAATCAACGGTAACATCAAGCTTAAACCCGTCGATCGGCGTATTGAGTGCGGACCCGTTAATTTCGCTGACTTTCACCACCAATGGCACGGATTTTACAGAATAGGTCATTTCAGAAAAGCTCGCCGCATTGTCCTTGGTGAAGAAAATATTGATGACAAATTTTTTGTCCATCGACACCTCTAGGCCAGTTTCAACTTTGCCGGTATTATTTGGTGTGGGTTCATTGCCTCCAGGCGGAGTTTTGTCAGGAGTTTTGTCAGGAGTTTTGTCGGGAGTTTTGTCAGGAGTTTTGTCGGGAGTTTTGTCAGGAGTTTTGTCGGGAGTTTTGTCAGGAGTTTTGTCGGGCGTTTTTTCAGGATTTTTTTCAGGAGTTTTTTCAGGAGTTTTTTCAGGAGTTTTGACAGGTTTTTCTTCTTGCCCCTCACCACCACCATCATTGGATTTAGCACATTTCGCTGACGCCTGCTGCTCCTTAGTCGAACACGGCGCCCCAAGCTCTATGTCCCTAGGGGCAGGTTCACAGGCTACAAAAAATAGAGATGTACTTACGATGGAAAAAAGCAAATGCAGCGAAAGTGTATTATTTTTCACGCTCAACTCCCCTTTCAAATGATCCGCAACTGACGGCGGATCTTCGGCATCCTTTGCAAAAACTTTAGTCGAAAAAAAAAGTGCTGCAAGCATGCTCCAGCAAGCCGCGAATAACTCGCCAAATTTTCCATAAAATTGTCATATTTTATAATTGTCGAGCCGCTCCCCCCACTCAAGACTTTTTAAAAAGTTCCGACATAAAACCCCATGCGAGAGTTTGGACGGCTTCGGCTATCTGTAATATAATTCAATTGCCACGAGGTGCCTATGACGAAAACATTGAATGTCGGTAGCCTAAAAATCGATATTGACGAGACTCCTGGTCTGGCTTCCTATCGAATGTGTGGCAATGTCGATGAGTCTTTCAAACAAAATGAGATCCCTAGAATTAAGGCCCAAACGATAAATCTAGATCTCGAAGGACTTACAAACTTCAACTCGTGCGGTATTCGTGAATGGGTGTTTTTGATTAAAGACCTCACCAAATATGGCCAGCTGAGATTTAAAAAATGCTCAATCGCAATGGTAGATCAGCTGAACATGGTCCCTGAATCAATCGGAAATGGCGTTGTCGACTCATTTTACGCGCCTTATGCTTGCGAAACTCATGGCGAATCCGAACACCTAATAGATGTTAACAGTTCATCCGCCGATTTACATTCACATGTTGCACCAGAAAAAAACTGTGCCACGTGCAACACTCCACTTATCTTTGATGCCATGGTCGATAGCTATTTTCTGTTTTTATCCCCCATCGCTTCCAAGCCCCAGAAGGCATCCTAAATGACGATCTTTGCGACGGAGTTGTAAAATGAGCATGGACGCAATCACTAGTGCAGCCCTCGAAAGTCTCCAAAAAAATGCTCTGCCAAAGCTCGTAAAAGCTCTGGCAGACCTCCACTTACTGCGATCAGATGAAAGAGCGGCCTCACCCAATTTACAAACTACCATTTCAGAAGCGACAGAATTATTAGCCATTATTTCAAAATGGCTTAAGTCAGCCTCGAGCGGAAAAATACCTGATATTTCAGAAGAAGAAGGTATCATGCTTGCCGAGCTCGCTAAACTTGAAGGCGTTTCAGGCCCGTCTGGAGAATTGCAGACGACTAGCACGGTTGACAATGATACAGAAATCACCATGGGCGGCGACACAGAGATCACCATGGGCGGTGATGCCGAAGTAAGCGATGATGAAGCCATGCGTCTACTAGCAGATATGGATGCGCCCTCAGCCCCTGCTGCTAGTGGCGAGGTGAGTGACGAAGAAGCCATGCGCCTGCTAGCAGATATGGATGCACCGGCGTCTCCGGCATCTATTGGCGAGGTGAGTGACGACGAAGCCATGCGTCTATTGGCAGAGATGGATGCACC
>CANJQY010000111.1 GCA_947476525.1 Oligoflexales bacterium | reverse complement strand
TCGCTCACCACATGTCGTAAACTATTTCTGAGCAAATCAATTATTTATACTGCATTTTCTGAAAGTTGTGAGTAAACCTCGTGATCTCAAAGGAGCTGAATTCCATGGCGTATATTAACGGGTTAATTGCTTCAAATTTGAAGTCTCTTGCTGAAATGCTAAAAGACTCTATTGCCGACAATTCAGTCTCCGTCGAAGAAATTCGTGCCGCTTTAGAGGCGGAAGCCTTGCCTATTCCTGCCGGCGGTGACATCTACAACGTTACAGCGGTGTCCACAGATCTATTGCTTAAATTGACGAAGTCGCCCGATAGCGATATGGGAACCATTGTGAAAAAGATTCTACGGTCGACGAAATACGCTGCGATCACCTATTTTACGGTTTCTGGGGCTGACAACAACCCTCATCACCTGCCAGTTCAACGCTTAGAACTTTCCTCCAACCTTGCACGAACTACACCTAACCTTAACGCCACGATTAGCTAGAATTTGGCCGATCACTGAAACGAAGCCTAACCAATGCCTGCTCCACTAATTAGTTGCCAATCCATCACGAAGACCTTCGGTCTCGTTCCTGTTTTCAAAAACATGGAGTTCGCACTCCATGAGGGCGACAAAGTCGGAATTATCGGCCCTAATGGCGCGGGAAAATCGACGTTACTCAAAATAATTGCCCAGCTTGAATCCGCTGACACCGGCATTGTTTCATCACGTCGGAATCTTAAGGCCGGCTATGTTGAACAAAGCGATTCCTTTGAAGGAGAAGTCACGGTCAGGGATGTCTTAAATCACGCTCTTGGACGCCTTCAACACGCCAGCGATCATGGACGAGTCGAGGCGATGCTCGGCAAAGCAAAATTTCCAGACCCCGAAGCCCTTGCGGTTACGTTATCTGGTGGGTGGAAAAAGCGTTTGGCCATTTGCGTTGAGCTCATCAAAGAGCCCGAGCTACTGTTGTTAGATGAACCTACAAATCACCTAGATTTAGAAGGAATCGACTGGCTTGAAGAAATACTAGAAACCGCAAAATTTGCCTACGCCGTCATAAGCCACGACCGCTACCTCTTGGAAACTTCATGCACCACCATTGTCGAAATTAGTCGCCTTTATCCTGGCGGAAACTTCATTGTCAAAGGTGGTTATGGTGAGTACATGCGCCGCAAAGCGGAGTTTCTGGAGGGGCACGCCTCCCAAATGGCCAGCCTTGCCAATAAACTACGCCGAGAAACAGAGTGGCTGAATCGGGGAGCCCCCGCCAGAAGTACCAAGCAGCAAGCTCGAATTAAATCGGCTGTGGCCCTAAAATCTGAGATGGAGTCGGCCACCAATCGCTCCCGCCGGCAAGCTGCCGAGTTTGAATTTTCTGCGTCAGATCGCAAAACTAGGAAACTAATTGAAGTTAAAAAACTTAGTAAAACGTTTGGAGCTCGAACGCTTTTCAAAGACCTGACATTTATGCTTGGACCCAAAATGCGCCTTGGCTTTGTCGGACCGAACGGAAGTGGTAAATCGACGTTACTTAAAATGCTCCAAAAGATCATGCCAACAGATACCGGAACCGTCGATCATGCAGATCAATTGCGGGTTGTCTATTACGATCAACATCGTGAGGATTTACCTGAGGGCAGAAGCCTGCGCCGGGCACTCGCTGAAGATAGCGATAGCGTTAGTGTGCAGGGCCGACTCATACACGTCTCTAGTTATGCCAAGAGTTTTGGTTTTCGTACCGAGCAACTCGATACGCCTGTCAGTAGATTATCGGGTGGGGAAAGGGCACGGTTATTAATCGCGCGCATGCTTCAGAGACCAGCAGATGTGCTGATTCTTGATGAGCCGACCAACGATCTTGATATTGATACGCTGGAGGTGCTTGAAGAGAGTCTCCTCTCATTTTCGGGCGCAGTCATCCTGGTTACCCATGATCGGTATCTTATGGACCGAGTTTCAACTGGAATTCTTGGACTTGATGGCTACGGTGAACATGGTTTTTTTGCAGACTACTCGCAGTATGCCGTCTACCAGCGTGGCCAGGAAATGGCTCAAGACGCTAGTCAAACTTCAAACTCAAAGCCGTCAGCTGATCCCAATTCATGGAGTCAACAAAGTAAAAGAACATCTACCAAAAAACTTTCTTACAATGAACAGCGTGAATGGGATGCCATGGAGTCAAACATTACAGTCGCTGATGAAGTTCTCGCTGCCGCACAAACCCATGCCTCTGACCCTAGCATCGCGTCAAGCTCCATAAAGCTCCAAGAAGCTTGCAGGGCTGTCGACGTCGCGCAGGAGGCCGTTGATTCTTTGTACGCACGTTGGGCAGAACTTGAAAAGAAACGTTGATATCTACTAGACTCACTAGACCCGCTTACTAGACCCGCTTACTAGACCCGTTCACTAGCTATACCCGTTCACTAGCTATACCCGTTTACTAGCTAGACCCGTTTACTAGCTAGACCCGTTCACTAGCTAGACCCGTTCACTAGACACTGAAGTGCTTACCGTCCTTTTCAAAAGCGGGGGAAGGAGCCCCTCCCCCGCGGAAAGACAGAAGAAACTTCTGGACAAATACTTAAGTAATCAGGTCAATCAGGCCAAAGCTCTTACAAATTCTGAAGTAGGCTAAGAGCGATCTGTGGCATCTGATTGGCTTGTCCCAAAACCGACGTACCAGCTTGTTGCAAAATGTTCGCTTGCGTGAACGTTGCTGTTTCCGCCGCGTAATCTGTATCCCGGATACGGCTTCGTGCAGTATCAAGGTTTTCAGTCTGTGTGCCCAAGTTTGCAATCGTTGAGTTAAAGCGGTTTTGGATCGCTCCAAGGTACGCTCTCTGCTCATTGATCCGGTTTATGGCGCCGTCCACCGCGCTAATGGAGGTTTGTGCACCCTCTTTGGTGTCGACTTGAGTGCCCTCTTCCGCACGGCCAAGATTCAAAGAACCTTCGCCGGTGGTGAAAGCATTCAACTTGCTCATGTCAATCTTGATAATGTTGATCGCGTTACGTTGAGTTAAAGCATCGTTTTCTTTAAAGTAATCTTTGCCGATTTGAATTTCGAGTGGGCTATCACCGGTATTACCGTTCATTAGCTCAACCCCATATTCGGCTGCGGAAGATCCCATTAACAAGTGGGTACCGTTGAACTCAGTAGAGAGAGCGATCCTGTCGATCTCGTCTTTGAGTTGTGTGTACTCCTTGTTTAGGAATCCGCGTTCCTTCTTTCCTACGGTATCGGAAGATGACTGAACCGCGAGTTCACGAAGGCGCATTAGCATGTTGGTCGTCTCTTCGAGACCACCCTCTGCCGTTTGCACCATCGAGACGCCGTCAAGAGCGTTGCGTTTAGCAACGTTCAATCCGCGAATATCAGCACGCAGGTTTTCAGATATAGCGAGTCCGGCGGCGTCATCAGCAGCTTTGTTGATGCGCGATCCACTCGCCAACTTATTCATACTTCCTTGTAACGCTTCGGAACTAGTTCCGAGGCGACGTTGCGCGGTAAGCGACGCTACGTTTGTTCTGATTCTTAAGCCCATGTTCGTGACCTCCTGTCAAGGGTTCATAATTAAGATCACATCATGTGATCCACTGCCTACCCTATCGTCACCAAACTGAAAAGGTTTAGCGAGGGTCGCGAAGATTTCGTTTAAGTATATGAAATATTTGAATAAAATATTTTAAAGTGGTCGGCATTCCTTGCCTGTTGACCACCCTCCAGGGTGTTTTTAGGGGCGATTACCAACTGCCATGTGCACAAACATGCGCAGCAACTCTTGCCCACCTAAAAGTGCATCAACTTCTTGGGGCACATGAATTTCATGCCCTTTCAAAAAAATTTTTGTGGCTTCTGGGTGAGCCTGCAATCCAAAAATAGGCTTGTTTTTGTGGCTAAAACCGTCAATTGCGATTTCATTTGATTTCGCAATCACGCGCAGAGTATTTGGCAATTGCGTGACGATTTCAGAGTGCGTCACAATTAAATTTCTTTTTCCTCGAGGCCACAGCTTGTTTTCTAGTATCTCAACGCAGCGAATACCCTTTAATTTCGTGTGTGCTGGCGAATGATATTCCACTTTACCGCCAAGCATATGCACCAGCATTTGATGCCCATAACAACAGCCTAACATAGGAATTCCAAGGTCTATTGCGGGACGAAGCCATTGCTCCAATGGCCTCTGCCACGGCAGGTTATCGTGCACGCTCGATGCACTGCCTAATATAATGATGGCACATATATTTGCAAAGCTGTCAGGAAATGAATCAAAGCCGTTCAACACGCCAGACAAAGCAGGTAAATGATAATGGCAGGGTATCGGTGACATACTGGCAATTAAATTGAACGTATCGACCTCAGGAGTATGCAGTCCAGGATCAATGACCATGATGTATTTCATGTTGAATTAGGGCTTCAGTGCATGAGCTGGGTAGGGATCTTTAAAATCGCATTCGCGGATCAAGTCTCGGCTCAAAGTGGTCGTGCGAACTAGGTTCTCGTCACGAGCCAATTTAACCTGCGGATGGTTTTCAGCCTGAAACACCAGGTGCTGACAATGAGGGCATTTAATTTCGACCTTGTTCACAAGCGGCGCCTCATTATCAAACGT
Source organism: Oligoflexales bacterium (assembly GCA_947476525.1). Lineage (GTDB taxonomy): Bacteria > Bdellovibrionota_B > Oligoflexia > Oligoflexales > RGVZ01 > CAMDKS01. The sequence continues at coordinate 5,539 of CANJQY010000111.1, read as the reverse complement.
CAAATGAAAGCGGCGGGAACAGACAACATTATCAACTAGCAATTTTTCATAACTCATCTTGATATCACCTCTTGAAATCAGCGCTTTAATGAACCATGTAACAATATCATGAACCCGGGATTCCATCAAACTGAAATTCACTGCTTGCAACTTAGCCTTCTCATAGCTAGAATTCTTAATTCCTTTTCGACACCACAATTGCGACACTATTGAAGTACCTATGACTGAAACCATTTTTGATAAAATTCTTGCCCGTCAAATCCCCGTGCAGATTGTGTTCGAGGATAAAGACGTACTTGCATTCAATGATATTTCCCCGCAGGCAAAAGTCCACGTACTCGTCATCCCCAAAAAAAAGGCCCGCAACCTGACGGAACTTCAAACTTGGACGGCACAAGACGTTGGATGTTTCTTCCAAAAAGTAGGGTTGGTGGCCGTCCACCTTGGTCTTGACCGAAGTGGCTACCGCACAGTCCTCAATACCGGTGCCGACGGGGGACAATCTGTAGACTATGTCCACGCTCACATTCTCGGAGGAGAGCCGCTCAGTGGCAACTTCGCATAATCAACTAAAACTTTCAAAGCTTGACCTAACTCTGCCCGTCCCCTTGGACCCGCAAAATTTCACCTCTATTAATAGGACACCTTGGTCGGGATCTGCGCTGGCGAAAGGTATCAAAAAAAACCAGGCAAATTCTTCCTCCCAAAGAATAGGCGAGGCGTGGGAGGTATCCTGCGACCCCGAGGCTCCATCCGAACTTCAGGACTCGCCAGGCACCACCCTCGCGGAGTTGATCAAACAGCGTACGGCTGAATGCCTGTCCGAAAGAATGGTCACTGCTGGCCGAACCAGTCTCAATATTCTAGTAAAGCTAATCAATGCGGCCTCGCCGCTTTCGCTTCAGATTCATCCTGCAGACGACAACCCACTCTTGAATGCCAATGAATGCGGAAAGCCTGAGAGCTGGCTCGTGTTAAGTGCGGAAAAGGGCTCAGGGATATATATTGGTTTTCAAGAGGGTTTAACCCTAGATGCTGTTCGTCAACATTTAGAAAACAGCACCTTCACCTCTGACCTCCTCCAGTTTGTACCAGTTCAGGCAGGAGATTATTTTGAGATCGACCCTCACGTCCCCCACGCCATCGGGCCTGGCGTTGTGCTACTTGAGCCCCAGAGAATCACATCCGGAATGAGTGGCAAAACATGGCGCCTGTGGGACTGGAATAGAAAATATAATCCAAAGGGAGAACTCGACGCCGAACATGGCCGCCCGCGAGACCTACATATTAAAGAAGCCGTGTCGATTCTCTCTCCCATAGATCAATCTGGCAGCAAATATGTGGATGGCCACCGTCGCAAACCAAAACGCGAAACGCTAGCTCCTGGCGTGAGCGCAGATATTTTTCCCGCCAATAAATGGTACCAAACAATATTACTAAAATTGGCTGCAGGTACGAGCGTCCAATTAAAATCGAATGCCCTCTATGCATGTGTAACGATCCTTGAAGGCTGCCCTGTCTCATTTAGTTCCCATAGCCGAGATATCGGCCGAAAACTTGAACTGCCCCAAGGTCAAAGTTTTTTTATTCCAGCTTCCGCCCTGCCAAACACTTTGGCGGCTGAGGCGAGCCCAGCTCAATTATCCCTGATCATCCCTGCTGGCGTGGGAGCCGAGGATCATCTTGGGAACATCTTCACCGCATAGTGCGCCTCTACTCCAATTTTTCCTTATAAAATTCATAGGCGAAGCTGACCGGACTCGCCGGCTGACCGGTTGATTCTTAATCCACATTCTCAATTGATCCACATTCTTAGTTATGCTATGTTCTCGCATATATTTTTGACTTTTGACTCATTTATGAGTCAGACGTCCTTTATTCATTGATCATTTTGCGATCATCATTCGTCATTTTAGGAGACCCAAAACATGGTGCCATTTCGTATTTACGACAAATCAGCAAGAGAAATGTGGATTGTGCTGAACTACCACAGCAAAGAAGACTCCTACATGCTTGCACGTGAAGACGATAGCGAAGTCGACGGAGAGATGAAAATTATTTCGTCACAAGATATGGTCAAATTTAAACTCGTAGATTTCCTTGACGAAGCCGAAGAAGGCTAAGTCCAGGCACTCGACGCCGTTTTTTCTTGGCAATCAGTGCCCATCAAAGAACGCCTCTTGATTGGCATTAGCCGAAAAAAAACCTACAAACACTTCTGTTTGTAGGTTTTTTTTCGAAGCGTCGCCGCCTTCCGTCAATCTAGCTATATTGCGACGGTCAAATGCGACGGTCAAACTAGCGAACTGATTCTTTAAGTTCTTTGCCTGGACGAAATACTGGAACTTTACGAGCTGGGATTTGGATTTCTTCGCCAGTCTGTGGGTTACGTCCAACGCGAGCCTTGCGGGCTGAAACAGAGAATGTTCCAAATCCTACAAGCTTAACGCCGTCTTTTTTCTTGACGTTTTTGGTGACTACTTCAATAAAGGCGTCAAGATAACGCTCCGTATCAGCCTTAGTGTTAGCGGTTACTTTGGACACAGCTTCGATTAATTCTGCCTTGTTCATAGGATCCTCCTAGGTAAGTAAAAAAAACAACTTGGTTAAACCTTGCTACAAGCTTTGCAAGCCTTCGTCATCCTGTCAAGCATTCTCATCAAGGATTTCAAAAAAAAAATATATAAATTAACAAATCTATTCAAGGTGGGCCTAATTCTCATGTCTCCGACATCTTCAATACCACGTCCACCAGGATTCGTGTACACTACTACCTGCCAAACCCTTTGATGAAAGCACCAATACACGCTTCCTAAAAAATTAAAATTTCAATTCAAAATGCATTTTGTTATTGACATTAGAAAGAGGAATCCTGATGAATTGCATTACCAACAAAAAAAAATACTGGTTACACCGAGCAAATTTCTGCGTGGTGGTGTCCTTCGCCAATGCCATAACCCTATTTTTTGCGGTTTGCATCAGCACGATTGTGAATGCCGAGCGCTCTGAGATTACCGACCGTATCGTGGTTGTCATCAATAGCCTCCCCTACTCTCAGCTTCAAGTGGAGCGCTACATAAATGTCAAAGAAGCTCTCAGAGACGACGCCAGCCGGTCTCAAGTCGTTCAAAGCTCAAACTGGGATATGGCTTTAAGTGAATTCATAAAGCAAATGGCTGTCCATCAAGAGGCCACTAAATCATCGGGCTTTCGTCCAACAAAAGATGCCGTTGAGAAACTTCGATTGCGGTGTGACGGCGCCGCAAAAACCGCACCACAGTTTAAGCCCGCATTTGATCGGCTTGGCCTAACAAAAGAAGAGCTAGAAATCCAAATATTAAAAATATTGACTGTTGAGAATTTTCGCCGAGGTAAATCTTCACTTGATAAAACGGAGGCTAAAAAAACCACCGCCACTCAACCTGCGTGGGAAATGGACCTCAACGCTCGCGCCATCGTGCGCTTTTTCGATGATGCAAAGATTTACTCACCAATCACGTTCATGCCCTGACCCTCAAGCCATAGTATTGACAGTTTTATCGCAGAGCCGCTTCACTTAAGAATGACCACCCAAAATGACCAGACCACCCCAAATGACCACCAAGAATCACACCATCGCGGTTATTACGTCTGCGGATGAAGCCGTCATTCCTCTAAAAGAACTCTCCGACGAATGGGGGGGCGAAGTGTTTTGGTCTCTAGATAGTTGCATCGCAACACTTCGCACACAAACCAACATTATTTCTGCTGCGCTTACCCTACAAAACAACCATCATGATTCAGTCAATGCCGCAAACACTACCCCATACTCAGGATGGTATTTGGCCACTTGCCAAGGGGCTGATTGTGAACTTCTATTTATCTACACAGCGAAAATTCACCGCGGCCAGGGCCTTGGACGGGCCCTGCTTCTAGACCTAATTGCGCGAGCTCGTCAGTCTATTGGCATTGAGGCCATTTTTTTGGAAGTTCGAAAGTCCAATCAAAATGCAAAAAAGCTTTACGAATGCCATGGGTTTATGCTCATCTCTAAACGGCAAAATTATTACAGCAACGGAGAAGATGCCCTTGTTTACCGACTCAATCTCCCAAAATAATGCTCGCCGCGATGTCATCTGGCTTCAGACAAGCTTCATTGGCGACATCATTCTATCGACGGCTGCCATGGCAGCCTTACAAGCCTGCCGCCCGATGACGAAGCAGCACTTGATCACAACGGCCAGCGGAGCCGACGCCTTGATGGATCATCCCCTACTTACATCAGTGCACGTTTACTCAAAAAGGTCCCCGCTTTCCTTCGGAAAAAATTTTCTTGGGATCGGGGCTATGATCGACATTCGCATGAAAATCCGGGCACTAAACCTGACGAACCCCATTATTTTACAGCCTCACAAAAGTTTCAGGTCCACTCTGCTCGCTCACGTGATTGGCTATCCGGTTATAACTTACGCCGAAACCACTGCGTCTTTTTGGGCATTCAAACGATTTATGAGATCCGCCGTCTTACACGAAGCCGACCGCGTAGCCTTGTTGCTTGAAGGACTAGGCTTAGACCGCAAAGAATTTCTCGGCCACCGCCCGAGCCTCCCTGCTGCTCCGCTACCTATTGTCGCAAAGCCGCTCACCAAGCCTCTACAGTGGATTGCCGTCGCCCCCGGCAGCGTTTGGGCCACTAAACGATGGCCTGCGGAAAAATACGCATCCCTAGTGCAGTCACTGTTAGAAAAAATTGACGTCGGCGTTGTTCTACTTGGTAGCAAAGACGAATGCGAAGCGGCCGCCGTGATTCTAGCTGCGATCAGCCGTCCAGAGCAAAAAGAACGAATTCTAAATCTTGTAGGCCTGACCACATTGCCGGAACTTAACGGAATTTATCCACGGATCAAGGCACTCATCTCTAACGATAGCTCGGCTATTCACTACGCATCCGCTTTTAACATTCCGACTGTCGCTATTTTTGGATCGACGGTTCCTGCGATGGGCTTTGCACCTCTGGCCGATGGCAGCAAAATCGCGGAACTTACACTTGGCTGCCGCCCCTGTAGTGCCCACGGCCCGATGGTTTGTCCACTTGGTCACTTCAAATGTATGAATGATCTCACGGTCGAATCAGTTCTGGCCCAAGTGCCGTAGCCTTGTACGGCATTTTCGTCCAGCTTGCACAACTCAAAATAGACACAAAAAAATTCACAGAAAAGTCATAAAATCTGCACGAAAACAACCTACCCCTTGGTCTAACACCAAGAGGTAGGTTGTTTTCGTTGGCCATTCGTCTAGCGAAGTCGATCGAAATGGCTCGTAATTTCCAACAAAGAACCTTCGCACTCTACTCTTTATTCAAGAGCATAAAGTTTTTCATAACTCTCGTTGAGAATTCGCTGACGCATGCAGCTTTACCTTTATCGACAGTTTGTTCTTCTGAGATAAACTCAGCGCCAACACTTGTGTCAGAGATGCGGTGCAGCGTCATTGTAAACGCCTCGCGAATTTTGCAATTCACCATTTGGCCGTTGACGTTAACTGATCGGTATCCCAAGTG
>CANJQY010000110.1 GCA_947476525.1 Oligoflexales bacterium | reverse complement strand
CAAAATCAAACTGTAGCAAAAATCCCGAACCGGCCCTAAAGCCGATCCGGGATTTGTTCTTCTCTCGAAAGACGACGATTCTGAAGTCGTCATCTTTTTTCGTCATCGTGGCACTTCTGGGAGACTTAAGTCCCTGAAACCACAGGCAGAAAACTACATCATCCCGCCCATGCCGCCCATGCCGCCCATGCCGCCGCCCATGCCGCCGCCGCCGCCGCCGCCGTGATCATCTTTTTCAGCTTTTGGCTTCTCAGCGATCATGGCTTCGGTAGTTAGGAGCAATCCTGCAACAGATGCTGCATTGATGATTGCGGTTTTGGTGACTTTAGTTGGGTCGATAACGCCGGCTTTGTAAAGATCTTCGTAGACTTCAGTAAGGGCGTTGAATCCTTCGCCAGCCGTAGCTTTTTTAACGCGATCAACCACAACAGCTGGCTCTAGGCCGGCGTTGAGGGCGATTTGACGTAGAGGCTCTTCGATCGCACGACGAATGATGCTTACACCGAACATTTGCTCGGCAGAAAGTTTCACTTTGTCTAGGCAATGTTGAGCGCGAATGAATGCAGTTCCGCCGCCAGCGACGATTCCGCTTTCTACAGCTGCACGAGTAGAGTTAAGGGCGTCTTCTACGCGAGCTTTTTTCTCTTTCATTTCAGTTTCGGTCGCTGCGCCAACTTTGATAACGGCAACGCCGCCAACAAGTTTAGCTAGGCGCTCTTGTAGTTTTTCTTTGTCGTAGTCAGAAGAGGTGTTGTCGATCTCAGCACGGATGTGCTTAACGCGACCTTCGATTTTAGCCTTGTTGCCTTGGCCGTCAACGATGGTTGTGTTGTCTTTAGAAACAGAAACACGCTTAGCGCGTCCTAGTTGCTCAAGAGTCATGGTCTCTAGTTTGTGGCCTAGATCTTCAGAAACAACAGTTCCACCAGTTAGAATTGCGATGTCTTCTAGCATAGCTTTGCGACGATCGCCGAAGCCTGGAGCTTTTACGGCTACGCACTTGAGGGTTCCGCGTAGGCGGTTAACGACTAAAGTTGCAAGGGCTTCGCCATCAAGATCTTCAGAGATGATCATGAATGGACGGCCAGTTTGAGCGATCTTCTCAAGGATAGGAAGAAGCTCTTTCATGTTGCTGATTTTTTTCTCGTTGATGAGAACAAGGCAGTCTTCGTAGTTTGCTTCCATGCGCTCAGCGTCAGTTACGAAGTAAGGAGATAGGTAGCCGCGGTCAAACTGCATGCCTTCTGTGAATTCAAGAGTTGTTTCCATGCCTTTAGCTTCATCAACTGTGATGACGCCGTCACGGCCAACTTTGTCCATGGCTTCAGCAAGAATTTTGCCGATTTCCATGTCGTTGTTAGCAGAAATGGATCCAACTTGAGCGATTTCTTCGCGGTTTTTTGTTGGGCGAGAAATTTTGTCAAGCTCTGCAACGAGAGTTTGAACAGCGATGTCGATTCCGCGTTTTAGTTCCATTGGGTTGTGGCCAGCGGAAACTAGTTTTGCACCTTCACGGTAGATGGCTTGAGCCAGTACAGTTGCAGTCGTGGTGCCGTCGCCTGCGACGTCAGAAGTTTTAGAAGCAACTTCTTTAACCATCTGTGCGCCCATGTTTTCAAAACGATCTTCTAGCTCAATTTCTTTAGCTACAGAGACGCCGTCTTTGGTGATGGTAGGGGAGCCGTAGCTCTTCTCGATGATGACGTTACGGCCTTTTGGACCAAGGGTTACTTTGACTGCGTCGGCGAGAGTGTTAACGCCTTTTAGGATTTTGCGGCGAGAATCTTCACCGAAATTGATGATCTTAGCTGACATATTTATGTCTCCTGTAAAAAAAGTTTTTTGTTAGTGCAAAGCCAATTTATTCAATGATGCCAAGAATGTCGCCTTCGTTGAGGATAAGATGCTCTGCGCCATCCATCTTCACTTCTGCGCCAGAGTACTTGCTGAAAAGAACGCGGTCGCCAGCTTTTACTTCAAGCTTACGTACAGTGCCGTTTTCAAGGAATTTGCCATTGCCTACAGCAATAACTTTTCCTTCCATTGGTTTTTCTTTTGCGTTGTCTGGAATGATAATTCCGCCAACTGTTTTTTCTTCGCCCTCAAGACGTTTAACTAGGATGCGGTCGTGTAATGGCCTGATTTTCATTTCAAGTTCCCCTCATTCGAAAAGCGTTAATCTAAATGAACTGCTCTCAGTTTCAATGTGCACAACCTAATGCAGTCTTGGAACTTGTCAAGTGGGCGCAGCAAAAATACCCACAAAAACATTGAAAGACAGGGATAAAGTGTAAAAAATGAGCAGATTTAAGGCCTTAATGGGACCAAATTGGGATCTGTGTCTAAGCTACAATTTTGCGGCGAGTATCGATATCAATGGTTTTGCGGGCGACGTAAGCAGGCTCACCCCAAGCTCCAGTAATCTCACGGACTAGGTAGGACCTGGCGCGAATGGCGGTCGTATGCTCGTTGAAGTGCAATTCAAAACAGGGACTTTCCAGGTCTTTGTGCACGATTAGCAGGCTCAATTGATAGGTCTCGTGGCGATCATCTTGAGCCAGGTACACCTGATCGACCCCAGACCAATCAATGTTATGAGTCTTAAACCTAGTGGCAATTTCAAATCCTTGTTTTGTGACGGAAACGAAGCGTAAGCTTTTCATATAGGTGATCAAAAGTGCGATCCACGGACAAATGACCAGCAGCCCAAAGGCCGTGAGCATGATGGCCGGGTGATTTAGAATGGGGTATGCGGGGGACAGTCTGGCCATGGCCAAAAAGCACAGGCATCCAATCAGCCCGATGGTCAGGTTGCGCACCATTTGGCGAGGAAAGGCATAGAATTTTTTTCCGCCGCCAGGAAGCTCATCGGTAAAGTAAAAATTTTCACGATCTTCGTTTTGGCGACGGTTTACGTATTGATGAAGGTCAACATCGTCGCGGTCTATTTTGGCAATCTGAGTCCAGACCTTGGCCTCCATCTGAAACCGTCCAGCGACCTCCAGAAGGCGGGCTCTGAGCTTGAGTGCCTCGACGTTGTTAGACCCCATAGATAGCAGACTATCGAGGGCGCTGTGAGCACCTGCGAGGTCTCCGGATTCAGCTATAGTTAAAATTTGTGAGACGTTTTTCATGGGTTCTTGATCGGAGGATCTTTGAAAAACTAAAGGTGCCGAGCATTTTTTTTGCTGGGCACATTTTCAACACACTGTTATTGCTAGATTAATTATTAAATACTATAATATCGCCATAGAAATTTACTATACAAAATCTTTAAAACTTGTTATTAGGGCGGTTCAAATTCAGGGAGTTTAGTCATGTCTGAGCAAGTCATAGGTAAAGTCGAAGGTCCGTCAATGATCGTCCAAGCCGCAGACGACGGTGTCAGTTTACGTCCCGATGCGGCCGCCTGTCCCCAAGACAATATCTTGCCAGGACGTTTCCTCGGCCGTCCACCAGAAATTTTAGCCCCAGTTGGCGGGCGCGAACAATTTTTTGCAGCTCTGAATGCTGGCGCTGACGCCGTGTTCTTGGGGCTGAAGCAGTTTAATGCTAGGGCTCGCGCCGAGAATTTTACGATTGAAGACCTGCAGTCACTCGTGCCGCTCGCTCACCGCTACGGCATGAAGGTCCTAGTCACCCTTAATATTCTGATCAAAGATATCGAGCTAGAAGAATTAATTCGCACGTTGGCCGAGCTTGAAGACGTAGGCGTTAACGCCATTATCGTGCAAGATTTGGGCGTCGCAAAAATAGCGCGAGAATATTTTCCTGGACTTCGACTCCATGCCTCCACCCAAATGGCTGTCCACAACTTAGCCGGTGTGCGCGAGGCCTGGTCCTATGGCTTCAAGCGCGTGGTGTTGGCCCGAGAGCTTACGGCCGAAGAGCTCAAGCGAATTTATCGCGGGATGCCAGAAGGTGGTATTGAGATCGAAGTTTTTTGCCACGGCAGTCTTTGTTATAGTTATAGTGGACTATGTTTTTTTAGTGGCGCCTCAGACGCCCGTAGCGGCAATCGTGGGGAGTGCGCTTATACTTGTAGAGAGCCATATAAAGTCATTAGCGAGCCTGGCCACGGGTTTCTGTTCTCGATGCGTGACCTTGATACGTCTCATAAACTAGATCAAATGGTCCTTGCAGGCGTCGACACTCTTAAAATTGAGGGCCGAAAAAAAGACGCTCAGTACGTCACCAGTGTCGTGCGACTTTACCGAAAAAAACTAGACGACCTGTTCGGGCGCCCAACGATTCGTGACAATGCGCCTCCCTTAGCGCGGCAGCCGCTTGGAACAGAACCCGAAATTCGAAAAGATCTTCAATTGTCGTTTCAAAGAAAAACCACAAGTTTTTTCTTTGAGGGTCGCTACCATGAAAACGTGATCGACTTGAACAGCCCCACCCACAACGGTATTCGAATTGGTGTGATTGAAGCGGTTCATGGTCAATCAATATCCGTGCGCCTAGAAGATAACGTCGAAAAGTTTGATGGTCTAAAAATCGTTCCCGCCGATAAGTTGTTTCACGCCAAGCCCCAAGACGGTGAGACGGCCCTAGGTGACGTGCACGCCTTAGAGCTGCGCTACGAAAATAAGGAAGTGGCCTTTTCTCTTAGAGAGATGGCGTTCGTGGGTCGCAAAATCTATGAAGCCACCACGGGCATGGTCGTCGAGATGGAGCTGCCTCAGGGGGCGACGGCGAAGGCCGGAGATATTTTGTTTAAGGCACGAAGTGATGAGTTGAGGCGTCGCGTAGAAAAAATGATTGGTGTTCCCGTCGACGCAAGGCTGCGTCCCATGATTTCTGTGTGTGCGACAATTTCTGCTGTCCCGCTCGATGATGGTAGCATGCGTTTGGGACTAGAAATTCGCCGAGGCGTCGAGGTGATCGCCGAGGGCTGCGAGATTTTTGACGTGGTTGAAGTGCGTCAAAAAGGTGAACTGATTCGTGACTTAAAGGACGTGTTTCATATTTTTGGTGACGAGGGTGTTTACGTCGAAGAGTTTTCTTTTGAGCTCGCAAAAAATTATTTTATTCCTAAAAGTCGGCTGAAAGAACTCAAACGCCGGGTGGAGGTGGGTCTTAGTTTAGCGGCCACCAACGTCAGTGTTCGGCACATGGATCAGGCTTTGGGGTCCTTGAGTCTTGGTTGGAAGGCTTTGCCTCCCGCGGTCTTGGCCCATTACAGCTTAAAAATTGACAGGGTTGAGTATTTACCCTGGGTGGCCCAACTTGCCGCAAACGGGAGCCCAATTAGCGAAGTTGTGTTTGAACCAAAGAAAATGTTTTTGCCGGATATTAAACCAGATACTTTTTTAGGGCCGTTGTTTGAATTTCAGAAGACTAGTGGCCTCAAGATTCGTTTGGCCATGCCGACGGTCGTTCGGGCTTGGGATGAGCCCGTGTTGAAAAAATGGTTTGCCGCCTCGCTGAAAGGTGGAATTTCAGCGTTCGAAGTGGGTAACCCAGGGGGCCTTGGTCTACTGCGTGAATGGCAGATGCCACTTGACGATGTAACCAGTGATTTTACGCTGTATGGGATGAACCGAGAGGCGGTCAAACACTGGCGAGATCAGGGCGTCAAGCAACTGGCCTTGAGTATTGAAGATGACTGTGAGGATATTCAGTCGCTACTCACTCATTGGCCCGAAAATGTTCAACCTCAAGCCATTCTCTACAAAGATACGCCTCTGTTCGTTGCCGAAGCCTGCTCATTGACGGCCCTGCATAACGGCTGCCCGTCGAGCAAAGTTTGCGGTTACCGAACACTCGAAATTGAGAACAGCAAAGGGGAACGTTTTTTTGTGGCGCACGAAGGCTGCAAGTCCGTCGTCTACGGAAAACAAGCGTTTTCTATTGCCGGTGAGCGCGAGCGGTTGATGAAGCTTGGCGTATCGTCGTTTCGTGTCGACTTTTTGACCCGAGACTACGATCAAGAATCGTTTACGTCAATCATTCAGGCCGTGATCAATGATCAAAAAATTGCAGGAACTCACCCCGCCAACTTCTTGGGACGACTAAAATGATGAACGCACCGATAGAATTAATTCAGGCGAGAATTGCTACACCTGGATGGACTCCTGGCCGCAAAGATATGTCCAATTTGTTGGCCGTGTGGGGACAGCTAGAAGGGGCCGAGCGAGAGTCCATGCAAAAACGTTTGGCCCGCTTAGATGCGCCGTCCGTTAATAAAGCCATGGAGTTGTTTTTTTGTGCCGATGCTAGAACTCGTGGAGAATTAGCAAGGTGCCTACTGAAGTCCTATTTTAAGGTGACGCTGCAGCTACGTCTAGACGACCTGATGGCGTTTCCTCGCAAGTGCTTCGAGGATTCTGAGACGCGTGTGCGGAAGGCCACGGCGCAGGCCATCGGTAGCTCGTGGGCCGATATATGTGGTGTGGTTGGATCGCCAAATTGTAATGCTGTAAATGCACAGTTCAAGGCCAGTCTAGTCGACATGCTTGTCTCGCGTGTCAGTTTGGCCGAAGACGTAAGCGAGTTGAAGGCGATCACCGATGCCCTTGGTAAAAGTGGCGACAGTGCAGCCTTGAAGGCTCTGAGCGGTATGTCTGATTCAAAAAAAGCAAGTACCTCGTCCAAGGCCATGTTAACGTTGCAGCGAGACGTGCTCCGCGGTGATTCGTCAGATGATTTGTGCTATCCTGAACGCCTCGACCAAGATGGTGTTGGGCTCTGGTTTACGCCTGGCATTGAGCTCTTGGCCCTAAAAATAGTCGCTTCCTTGAAAAACGGAAAGATCGTCGACGAGGGAGTCCTTTTGTTTGAGGGGGTTCGCTGGCAGGACTTGTCCACTGGCTTGCTCTGGAGGCGAGCCGGCGTCGTCATTGGTAAAAATTCTAGGGGGTTAGCTCCTTATTCGTCTCAAGAACTCGGACAATTGGTGGCAGGGGCTGCCAGCAAGATTATAGCTGCGACCTCGGTCGGGCCTCAAGGCTTGGTGCGAATTCGATTGGGACGAGATGACGGAAGAACCCGGGCGTTTGTTTGGGAGTTTGCTGAGGTCCTTGCCAAGGCAAACTGTGGGCTTATTAATGATGGTCGTGAGGCCCATTGGGAATTGCAAACGGTTGGGAATTTGGTTTTGTTGGTGCCCTTGAAAATGCCTGACGACCGTTTTTCGTGGCGAGACAGCTCCGTCGACGGCGCTAGTGATCCGAGCATCGCAGCGGCCTTAGTGGAAATGGCAGAATTACGGCCAAATCAAATAGTATACGATCCATTTTGTGGGGCGGCAACCGAGCTCATTCTCGCCGGAAAAAGAGCCAGAGAAAATCGAAACGCGGTCACTCTACTTGGTACCGATTTGAGTGAGCGTGCACTAGATGCGGGACTCGTAGCCCTTCAAAAATCTGGTGTCTCGGCCGACGTTTTTTTAGAGGACGCCTTGGGGTTTCAAGAACGCCCGTTCGACGTGGTGCTCACCAACCCACCTTTTGGCATGCGAACCTTGCGCGGCGGTGCACGAGATTTGTTGGACGAATTTTTAGGAACCATTAAGCGAAGATTGTCGCAAAATGCGCGCGTGGTGCTGTTGTCTCACGCGCCCAATTCAACGATTCAATGGGCTGCCGCCGGCCGCCTGCGGTTGGTGAGATCTTTTCCTGTGCGTCTAGGTGGAATGAATTGTGAGCTTCAGCATTTCGAGTAGGTCTAAGGTTTACTGTCAGAAATTTATTTTGGCGGTGTTTTGCTGAAATGAAGTTTGAGGGATTTATAATGTTGTCTATACTCCTCGGCCAGTAGGCTGTAGTACAAGCAATCAAGTAGTTTGCCGCGGACAAGTAGTTCTTGGCGAAGCGTCCCCTCGAATGTCGTGTGCAGGGATTTGTGTGACTGCTTGGACCTTTCGTTGTTGACGGCAACTTGGAACGACAACTTGTTTAATTTGAGTGTTTCAAACGCAAATTGAAAGAGAATATGCTTGCTTAGGTGGTTGATTCCTCGGCCCCAATATGAGCGGCCCAGCCACGTTGTGACCTCGGCCTTGCGGGCAATATAGTTACAGTTTAACAGAGATGTGACGCCTGCCACCTCATCGCCCTCCATGATGGCAAAGTGACAGCCGATTCCAGTTTTGTTTTCTGCTGCACATGTTTTAAAGAATACTTTTGTATCTTTGATGCTTGAATGAGGGAGCCAGCCTAGGCAGTCAGAAACTTCTGGTTTACTAGCAAGAAGAAAAATTTGCTTCAGAAGGCTTGGATTGGGTAGGCGCACCAACCTTATGTTCGAACCGGTAACGGAAATTTGGGCCGGTAGTGGAGGGGAACTCATGGTCTCGTTGGGTCCTCAGGAAGGCAAACGTCTAGTTTGAATTCTGCTGCGATTAGTGATGGTCTAACGCCTTCCAATTCAGCTCATCGTCGGAAATAGTGGGCATTTTTTTGACTTCTTCCGCCGCTTTTTTTTGTTCATCGTCTTCTGTACTTTTATTTTTTTTGGTGTTCTCAACCTTCAGTTGACGGTCGCGTTCAATGGCATCACTCTCCTCTTGTGCCTTTTTCTGCTGTGCGTCGTCTGTTTCTTTTTTGTGATTTTTGACCGAAGACTCAAGCCGGTCTTGCTCGGCCCATGCAGCATCTAGTTTTGCCTTGTCATCGAGTGTGGATTTATTTATTTGATAAAAATCGCTTTCTTGAATCGCTTTTGGGTCTAAGGTCGCAGCGGGGTCAAATTTTCCGTAATTTTGCAGATCTGCCGGTAGATCGGGATCGACGGTGACGGCGGGAGTTGGGCCGCCGGCCAGTGCCGCAGAAACAACGTCAGACGTCGGTGCAGGGTGGGCGTCGTTGGGTTTTGTGGCACATGCTGAGGAGAAAGGTAGCGACAAGGCAAGCAGCATTAGGAAATAGGAATGACGACCTGACTCGCAAAAATGGTGCATATTTTGAACCTCAATGATTGGTCATAAACGAGCACAACTAAGAATTTAGCATGGACTCCCCTGCGGAACAGCCCAGCAAGTTCGTCATCAAGCACGACGACTTACAGGTGTAATTATACCTTAAAATGGCCGGGATTCAAAAAAAAATGCGGTGGCGGTTTTAGGCAAGGCACACGGGCTTTATCTATCAACAAATTAGCGCCGTTTAGCCTGTGATTTCAATCCATACAGCCAAAGATTCATCTGCTTTAAGCCACCGACAACCGGCTGGCGCCGAGACGGCATTGGGCAGAGACATCCACGGCTCAACACAGAAGAACTCTGATGGACTGTTGGTCCAAGTAACCACGTGGTTCATGACTTCGGGTGGTCCAGACGAAATCAGAAGATCTGGTTGATTGGCCTTTTTTAGAATTGAGGGGCAAGCCGTGAGTTTGCTGAAAATTAGACTCTCAAGCTCTTTTTTAGGAAGTGGCCAAGGCCCTGTACCTAGATGTTCTGCCGTGGGGATGGGTTTTCCAGCGTCGCCTTGAGGGGTGACGGGGTAATTGACGTCGGAGGATATAGAAATTGAATTGGATATTTTTGATAGGGCTAGATAGGGGTGCCAGCCGATGGCTACCGGCATTGCATTTGCATGCTTGGAGGCTGGACGTTCATGTTTGATGGTGACGTCAATCCGTAAAGAATTTGCATTGAGCTTAAGCTTCATGGTGATGAGAAAGTGAAACGGATAGAGTCCTAAGGAGGTTTCGCTGGATTTCAATTCAAGAGTTGCTTCATCGACTTCAATTTTTTTAGGTGTCCACTCGGTGGCCCAAGAAAACCCATGTAACGGCATTGGGTAACTGTGGTCTCCTAGTCCGTATTTTGAAAGTTCACCTTGATGCCAAACCCTGCCCGCAAACGGGAAGAGGAAGGGGAGTCCACCACCGGGCCATGCGGAGGAGGATGGTGAAAAATTTTTAGGCAGCCACAATGACTCGCAGTCTTGGCCGTTGTGAAAGCAAAGTGACGAGACAAGGGCCCCGCGACTAGGCAGTATGACGGCTCGAGAGGATTTTGACGTAAGAGTGATCTCAGGCATGGTTATTTTGCTTGAAACAGCGATAGGGATTGGACGATGTCGACTCTAGACCCAGAAAAAATTAACTCGTCTTTCTAAGAGCCAATTTAAAAACTATTCAAATACGAGAATTATTTCTCATTTAACTGGTATTTTAATCATTTTTTCTCCATAATGTTTGCTACCAAACATCAACAAAACGGAGAAAAAAATGATCAGAGCAACTGTAT
>CANJQY010000109.1 GCA_947476525.1 Oligoflexales bacterium | reverse complement strand
TTATCGTAGCCCTTCAATAGTTCTTGACGTCGAATATCGTAATCACCACTTGCACGGTTATAATCGAGCATTAGTTTGGACTGATCTAATGCGCTTCTAGAAGACTGCTCCGCCCACCCCATATCAATTCTTTGTTGTTCCATCTGAGTTGCTAAAGGAATGACTGGCTCAGCCGTGGCTGCGCCAGGCCCAAGGTTTAGGGCTGAGGCCTGTTGCCTTGGCGGCAGAGCTTGTATGGCTTGACGCGCAGAATCAATATGATTGAGGAAGTTACTGGCAAGAGTCAGCCAAGCCATTTTTGTCTCACTGTTATTCCAGTCGCCATTTGACTTTGTAATCAGCTGCGATATTTCCTCGGTGGCCAGTCCATGGAATGGTCCCGGACCCACCGCTGTCGTCTTGCTGGACTCTGACTTTTTAGTGACACAGTTGGTCAATAGCGCTGCAAAGACGAGGCTCCCAATGGCTCTTCTAGTAAATGTCATGGTTGGCTCCCTTTTTTGGAAATATGCGTTAATTCTACCACGTCTCGGCACTTATGCCGCTAAAGGCCCCCTAGGGAAGCCCTGTATCTGCGATGGATAACCTCCCATTATTACGAGGGAGACCCCAAAATCAGCCGCAATTTACCCCCCAATTCAGGAGCACTTGTTATAAGTTGTTATAAGTCGTTATAATTTATAATAATTTGTTACCTTTTAAATAATTATTAAAAAGATTGTATAATCTAGTTGATTTTTAATAAAGAGTTGTATACAATGTGCCCATGAGTGGCCTCCTAGCCCCTCTCACTTAGGTCGAGGCTCCCGCCGCAAACCTGATGGTTTAGACTCTCCTTCTCCTTCTGCTGTTGGTGCTGGCAATTGTGCCCAATTCTGATGTTCACCTTGTTCTGGAGTTACCATGTTATTCAGGTTATTCGTCTCTCTATCAGTGGCTATTGGTCTGTCGTCCTGCGGCCAAAACGTTAAAAAAACATCCATAAAATCTTACATCTTGGGCGTTAATCCTGCGCACGAGGCCTATAAGCCTATGATCAGAATGCTGATTCAAGACTATAACGGAAACGTCGGCTCCGAGGTTTTACAGTATTCCGAGTCGCTCGACAGCGCCAACAGCGAAGTTATTATTACGAAGGGCCTTGAGGCTCGCGATGGTAAAGTCGGCTGGGGCCAATGGAGTTCCTCCACCGAGCGCAAAGGAACGGTCGTCTCGGTTCCTGGCGTAAAATCCTCTGAAACAACAAAATACAGCCTTCAAGTCGAATTTGACGAAGAATTTTTGAAAACCAATGAAAAAGTCGCGGCAAATGGCCTTCCAAACTATGAACTACGAAAACTTTTTGCCCATGAAATCGGTCACGGGTTTCAACTCGACCACGACCCCGATGTCAAACAAGTAATGTACATGGACATTAGTGGCGAGAAAAATTTTGATACGTACTGGCCAAAAATTCAAGCGTTTTTTAGCCAGAAATAAACCCAGAAAAGTACAAGACAACCCATTTGCCCACGCTGCTCTCGGACTAGAAGCTGAAGCCTAACGTCAATTTGGTTTCCACGGCGAGACCGCCTGCGTATTTTTCGAATGCCGACTGCTGCACGTTTCCATCGACGACGTAAACCTCACTCGCGTGAGCAGCCTTCGCTAGACCCATTTTCATGATGGGAAACGAGACATCAACCAAATCTGCCCCAATGACAATCGCACCCAGCGGTAACCTAACTCCAAAACCTCCGTCAAACGTCACGGCCTTCATCGATGACACCTCCGGTGACTCGCTTTTAGCGTCACCACTCAGGGCGTTCCACGACCCTTTAAAACTACTGTACCCAAGTCCTCCTCCAACGTAGGCCAACTTTGCAATTCCGAGACGATAACGGAGTCCGACATGGATCTTTTCAGATAAGACTACGCCAGTGCCGGCTTTTGTTATGGGAAGTCCTGTCCTGGTAACTCCAAAATCTAAGCCACTTCCGCTTTTTTGCAACGTCCCGAGGCTTCCGCCAAAGATATAACTTTTCTCCCCTAGTGAAAACCCGCCGGCGCCGAGAACCGTTATTCTTGTTTTTTGTTTAGCAGCGTCCTCGACCTTAGGGTCCGTCCGAGCCTCGCCCTTACTGGCGTCTGTAGGATTATTTTCTTTGCTTGATTTTTTTGATTTCGACTTGGAAGGAGTTTTTGACGCTTTGCCGGTCGCTTCACCGGACGCTTCAGCTTTAGATTTTTTCGGTGTTGATATTTTGGGGGCGGCCCCACTTGCAATATCTGGGGGCAAAAAACACAGTATAGCCACCCATGCAGTGACCACCCATGCAGTGACAACGCGATGGCACCAGGTCGACCTCAATAATTTTTTGATGTTCATCATGTAGTATCCCCCCAAAAATGCCTGCCGTTCAATTATTTGACGATTGCTTTCGTGGCACTTTTAGAATTATTCAATTCATTGCGAAAATTGCTCCTGAGCTTCACCATATCACTCAAACTACTACTTTGATTCCCTTGAAGCATAAATCCTTCCGGTGACTTCATGTGTCCATCAATTGCGGTATCGGAGAAATCAATACGCGTCGAAGACACTTCAGTATAGCCGTCAGCCGATGCCTTTGGATCAACTTTTGGGGTCCCTTGAACCGCTGCAGCTTTTGCAGCAGCATTCTTTGCCGCGGACTTTCGCTTTGACTTCGTCTCGCCCACGGCGGCAGAGGAAAATCCTGCGGAAAGCAGCCCGATAATCGCGAAAAATAATATAGTTTTGGTTTTCATGTGCTTCCTCTAACTTGGTCAAATAGCGTAATCCAATCGCACAGCCCAAATTCTCCTAGTGAGATGGTGCCGTCAACTGCTTCTCCAACAAATCAATTTCCGCATCAGATGGGGTCACTTCCTTGGGAATGTCAGCCTTTGCTGTAGCCTCGCCGTGAGTCTTCTTGCTTTGTACCTTTGAAACAGGATTGCTTCCTGCGGTCACATTTGTTTCGGAGGCTCTCGCGTTCACTGCCGCCGCTACTGGTGTTCTTACAGGTTCAGCCGCGCTGCGCGACTGGTCGCTTTTGAGATTGCTGGGTTGGCGTGAGAAAAGTTCCTCGGCAAGAGCTCTAATGTCGGCATCAGATGCCGGCTCGCCGTGTGCTGATTTAGTTGCATTTATCTCCTCGATCAGCGCAAAGGCGTGATCCGTTTTATCTGACCTCTGAGGGGATGCTTTGATGTATTTTTTAAAGGTGACGACGGCATCATCTTGTAGGTTCAAGTTTTTTTGTGCCACGCCCAAATTATATAGGGCTAATTGGTTGGTGCTGTCTTTAGACAAAATCTCTTGATAGACTAGCACCGCCTCGGCATTCTTTCCTCTGGAGGCATCAATAATCGCCACATGTAACATTGCATCTTGATGAGCTGGAGCAACCTTGAGAATTCTCTCAAACTGAGCTCTCGCCTGAGTAATTAAACGATATTTGAGGTACAAAACTCCCATATTCATGCGCACCGAAATATCACTCGGATTTAAGTTGAGTGCACGCTTCCATATACCCATGGCCTGTCCATTCTCACCGTTTTGGAGGGCGATAAGGCCCAACATGTTGTGAACGCTGGAATCTGTCGAGGACTCACCCCCAAGGGCCGTCAGGAAAATGAGCGCCTTGTCGTAATTGCCGGTGCGAATGGAAATTTGAGCAAGCACCTTGCGGGCCTCTGCATTCTTAATATCAATCAGTAGCGCACTCCGGCACGAGGCCTCGGAATCCGCAAAACGGTCTTGGGCCAATTGCAATTGAGCCAGACTCAGCAGTGGCAGGAGGTCCCTTGGATGCTCTTTGACGATTCGTTCAAGGTTTTCTCTAGAAGTACTAATGGAGGTATCATTGCGACCGTCAGGGATCGCTGTTTGTTGATTCCCCGGAGAACTAATGACAACTTCACCTCGACTCCTATCGACGATTTTCCCACCCGTTTCTAGGGTGCGGCACGATGCCATAATTATCGCTAGAATCACCATCGTCACGGAAATTTTCAGTTGTTGCTGCGGCTTCATAACACATCTCCTCTAGTTAATATTCAGAACCCATTGCACGCGCCCGGAAAACTAATCTTTTGAAAGGGAGCTTGTCGCCTCCGTCATCGACACCTTTAAGGACATGTAACTCGGATTTGCCGACATCTCATCCAACGCAGGATGCTTCTGCGGAGCAAGTTGAACCATCTTTTGGTAGGTTTTTTGTGTCCAACTGGTAAAGGTCTCCACTTCGCTCGACTGCTGGTAGGCGGTCTCGTAAAACTTGATAGCATCCTCCTTCAATTGAAATCCGGCTTTTTCGACCTGGCTTTTAAAGTCACGAATCTGCTTTTGATTCGATTTAGCCGGTGCGGGCGCATTGAACAATGCCGTTGCAAACCCCTCGTGCATTTCACCTAAACGGTAATTGGTTGCAACACTAAACTCGGCATTGCGAATTGCGAGGACTCGGTCGTAGGCTGTATTTAGCCTGACCAACTTTGTCTGTTTTGCCGCTGCATCTGCCTCAATTCTATCGCCATTATTAAGAGACATCGCGCCAAAGGCTTTCGCATTCGATTCCTGCTGCTCGAAGAGGTATTTAGCTACGATTCGCCTTGCAGCTGGAGCCGCAGGGGCTGATTTCCCTAAAAGCATCGCCTCCAATTTTGAAAAGTCTCTAAGGGCTCCACCACTATTTGAGCCCCCAGCCAGTCGCAGCTCAATGGATTTGGCGAATGCGAATATTCCGTTGTCTTTCACTTGATTCGCTGGATTTTTCCAAAACAATTCAAAGTCAGAAATTGCCCCATGGTTGTCGTGATTCGCCTCCTTTAAACGGGCGGATTCAAAAAGAGCATCGTTGGCGGCAGCGTGGGCCGGATATTTACGGTAAACATTGGCAAACGAAACGGCCGCCAAATTTAATTTCTTAATGCCACGAAACAAGACCCCTGCGTTGTACAATGCCACCGGGGCACGTTTATCGCTTGGGTAATTTCCCGCGAACTGAGTGTAGGTTTCGGCGGCATTTTGGAACTGGGCGATGGCCTCAAAAGTCTCGGCCATAGAGGCCATGACGTCGGGCGCAAGGGCCGATTTCGCGTAGGTTTTTAATAGAAACTTTTGTGCCGCGATGGATTTTTCCACCTGGCCGCCCTTGAAAAAATTGACGGCTGCATTGTTCACCGCACGGTCAGCATTGGAGTTTTTAGGATACATTTTTTGATATTCAAGGAATAAATCCGCCGCCTTCATATGGTCTCTTGCCTTCTCCGCCGCCACCGCACTATTAAACATTGCCGTCTGTAGGCTGTCATCGATGAATTTTCTGATATTCAAATCGACCATGAGCTCTTTTTTTGCGATGAATTTTTTTCCGTAAAGAACGATATTGGCCCAATCAGATTTTTCGTTATAGTAAGCCACGATCGTTCGTGCGGAGCCCTGCCCCTGCTTCGTTGAACTGAAGTTAGTCGCCAATCCGTCAAAGCGTTTGACCGCCTCGGTGTAGTGACCGTAGTCAAAGTAAATTTGAGCCGCGGAATACCTCATCCCCATGGCCGCAGGATCTTTTGGCAGGAGGTTCGTATAGAAATCGAGGGTTACTGCGTAAAGCGATTTAATTTTTGGGATTGCTAACTCTGATGAAGCTTGTCCAGGAGGTGACACGGCTGGGAATTTTGTGTTGGCATTTAAAATTGAAATCGACTCCACTGCATTGAAAGCAGCATCCTTGGTGTGCGAGCCATTGAGAGGCTTTTGCCTTGCCACATAAATAAAGTTAGAAGATGCCTGCAAATAGTTTTTTTGCGCCATTTGAATGTCCGCCAGGTAGTAGCGCACATCATAAGCCGCATCAAGCTTTTCGAAGCTTTCGAGATAGGCCCCATAAATATTTGCGGCTTCCGCCTCGAGGGACTTGTCCTTTATTTTTTGCCCTCGGCTATGAAATAGCGTCCCAAAACGGTACGTCGTACGTTCTGTCAAATCTAACGCACCTTTTAGGACCTTTTGATTGTCTTTATTAGCAGCCATCCAGCTTGAGTCTTTCACGAAGAGGTGATGCATAGTCTTAATCGTGGCGGTGGCATTCGCAAATTGGCGTTGTTCGTCATAAATTTCTACTAGTTTTTTGTAAATTTGAGGATTACCGACTCTCGTTGGCGACTCGATTACCAGGCGCATGTAAATTTCGATGGCCTTGCCGTTTTTTCCGTTTGAGGCATAAATTCCACCAAGACGTTCAAGCATACTGTAAAATTTTTGTTCTAGGCCATTTTCCTTGAAGTAGGCCCACGCTCCCTCGGTGTCCTCCGCCTCGGCGAACGCCATGACGAGATCTCGGATGGCCTCATCGCGAAGTTTAAACTGAGAGCTGGTATCTCTCGCCGCTAGCTTCACCACAAGTTTAAACGCTACAATCGATTTGCGCAGGTTTTCACCTGGCACTTTTCCCTTCCCGCCTTGGTTATTATAGAAGCACCAACCTAATTTATAGACCGCATAAGCATAAGCACGGTGCTCCTTGAAGGCCATTACGTTTTGATAGGCATCGGTCGCATCTTTTATATTGAATTTGTCGAAATGAAACTCCCCTAAAGCCAGCCATGCGTCAGGAATGAGAGGTGAATTCGGATGATTCTTTATGAGCTGATGATAGTATTGAACCGCGTTGTCGTCGTTCAATCGGCTTAACGCCTTAGCCAGTGAGAATAAAGCTTGATCAGTCCTCGGGTGGGTTGGAAATTTGGATACAAGTTTTCGAAAAGTCTGCACTCCATTGAAGAGGCTGGTTTCGGAATTTTTATAGTTGGCCTGCGGTGCGGATTTAGCCCTAGTTTTCGCATCACTGGCATCCCACACCTTAAACTCGGTAACGTATTTTTGGATTTCAATGTCCCGTAAATAGTCGGCGCGTTCAATATGTTGCTCCCCTAATCGAAGCGACAACTCGAATTCATTGCGCGAATTGTGTGGATCAGCGAGCAACGCTTTGATGCTGTCCATCGTTTGAAGGCGAAGCACGTCGGCCGCGTTCTTCGCCTCTTGAGACACGCCGCCTTCGGTTTTAGAAAGAAAATCGACTCCGTCCTCCGTCGTTGGAGCCGCTGCTTTACCTGTATTCGATTCTATCGCCCGTCCAGCACTTCTCGCATAAACATGCGTCGTGAGGGCACAGTAGACAAGTGCACTTAGTACCGAGTTCGCTGTTTTGTTGCCTCTAATCATAACCATCTCCTTACGTATTTACTCTTATTTTTTCGCCACGCACATTGGCTGTAACCGATAAATATGATAGCCCAACTCGTCTGCCCAATATTCCTGTTTGTCGTCCGCTGCCCATGCCTGAGTTTTTTTGCCCCAACCTCGAATACCGGTCATCTCCGTCACCTGTGAAAATTTATCGGCACCATGCAGTTCTTTGCCCAGGAGCTGATCTTTTTTACTCATTAGCAATTCTATATAGAGAAACTGCCCTTGGTCGTAAAGGCGATCGTATTCGCTTTTCATGACTTTAAGCTCGCCATAGAGTTTAGTGCCAATTTCTCCACGCAGTACCGTTGCCCATCGATCCAAGTAACCTCGTGGACCATCCAGACGCTCGCGGCTAGAGAAAATTCCCTTTGCATCAAGCTTCTGAATTTCCGTGATGACCGCGGCATACTGATCTCGTACATAAAGTAAATTGTCTTGCTGGGCCGCCATGATCACAATCTCGCGAGGAATCCCCAAAGCTTCCGAGGAAACTCCCGTGACCGCATCCTCAAACAATCGGTAATAAGACATTGGGTCAGCGGCTCCCTTGCCTAGGTATTTATCGAGTGAGTCGATGGAGGATTGATGCTGGGTAATGAATTTTCCAAGCTCTTCCCGCGAATCATCATATCGGCACATCCAATAATAAATAATGGACGCCAGCATGGTACTTTCTGGATTAAAAGTGTCTTTAAAAAATGGACTCTGGACACCATAAATCATCCCAAGGGCATGATTTGGGTATCCAGCCAAAAACATGGCCCAACTTTGCTCGAACAATGAGTCATAAAATTGAGAGCCATCTCTAGCCACCATCCGGTACTGTTTAATGGCATCCCCAAATTTCCGCTCCTCATAGTAAATTCTTCCTAATGCCATGTTTGCGTGATCATGCATGGCTGAAAATTCAGTTATGGATAAATTTCGGCTGTTTTCCCGCGATGAAGAAACAATTTTTTTCAGGGTGTCAATCGCCTCCGCTTTTTTGTTGGCGTCCCGAAATATCATGGCCACTTGAAACATGGCAGGCAAGTAGTAGCGGTCGCCAGCTCGCACCTTTTGATACTCTCCCATAGCTTCTTGAGACTTATTAACCTTTAGCAAAGAATTACCCAAAAAATAATTCCAGTCTCCGCCAAACCCTGGTGCAGGCTTTCCCTTTAGATTAATCGTGGAGCCGATGTCCTCAATTATATTTTGAATAGGATAGGATCGTGATACCTCGCGTAGGATGACCCAGCTTCGTCGGTACTCCTCGTCCAGCGGCTCTGCCGCATCGCGCAACGCTTGGGCGGCATAAACCGCAGATAGTATCGGATGCTTAGCCGTCGACATCAACGTGGCCTGAGTCTGCAAAATCGATGCTTGTTGATAGCGGGTCATCGTAGGAAACTCATCTGCGATGCCCGTAACGGCAGCCCACATACCTTCGTCTCCAATTTCTCCACCACGGTACCGGCGCCTAAGCTCTTGAAACTCAACCCATGCTTTAGCATCTACTGAACCTGGTTTGACGATTTCTTTTTTGGCTTCCGCGAATGAATTTGTCGAAGTCGCAAAAATCCCTGTAAGCCCTAAGCTTAGAATTAATATTTGCTGACTGACTCCGACCTTCATAAATTCCTCCAGTTTAAACACTTCTAAACATCCTCGCAGGGTGGACGATGGCCAAAAATCGAGCTCACGGCATCCTGCTAGCGAAACATGAAGCTAATTCCTCCGTCGACGGTCCAACAATTGTGCTGCGACGCCGCTCCGCTTCTAGTCTCGTTATATGTCCGGTTTCGGAAATCGAGCCGACCAGACCACCTCTCGGCAAAATAGAAGCGTTGGCCTGCACCGAGCGCAAGCGCGTTTTTTGTTCCCTGCTCAGTGCCGACTCTTGAGAAGCCTAAGGACCCATAGATATCGACATAAACGATTCCCAAATCGAGGACGTTAACCTTCCCGTAAAGGGGTGCGCCAATGAGCACAAAATCTTGAAACGAAGATATTGGATTAACTTCCGCATCTGCCGTTACAAATTTTGCTGGATCGTTGTAGTCACGATATTTTTTTTGATTGAGCGCTTTACGGTCTGCAGAGTTTCTGACCGTTGTCAAAATATACTGGGACTCTAGGCCCACCCACTCGTTTAAGAAAACTCCTACACGCATGCCGCGCGTTTTAGTTTTCGTGAACGCCTCGTTCAATACATTTCCCATGAGAAGGCCCACTTCTGGTCGCCACGCCTTCAAAAAATATCTATTTTGGAGAATGGACACCGACTTTTTGGTGGACACACCCTTTAATTCGTCCGGATTTAATTCTAAGCCTGCCGCCATCACGACCTGATGGCTTAGGGACCCTGCAATAAACATGGCTAAGATCGGCATCGATAGGAAATTCTTAGACATTTGTGTTCGTGAACGCATAACTTCATTCCTCTATTATATGGCACACAGAAATCACCCAGACATCGCACTCGAACATCGCACTCAGTGAAAAGGACTAGTCCCTTCCACATACAGGTATTCGGTCATTGATCACTGTTTTCTTTAGAAATAATTACAAATCAACCCAAATTTTGCCGCTACTTTTATTATAGCCTGTAGTTACCCCAACTTGCCTATGGCACTAACTTGCCTAGCCAGGTCCCATATGGCCCTAATTGGGACGGTCTCTGAGGGATTAAACGCTACGGTCGAGGAATTTATCATCATCCCCGCAAAAGTCGCCATGGCTGATCGCCCCAAGGTCGAGCCATGGTTGGGCTCGTAGGCGACTTGACCGGTATGATCTCGGCCACGGAACGCACTTAACTAGAGCGTTCCATTAATCTACTTACTAAGTTTAAGGTGTCGCTGGCAGGTATTGCACCGGAACCTTTGAGAGCGTGGCACTTTGGCTAAAGCACAACCCACTCACAATCACCCCCTGCATTTTTTGACCAAAATTTCCTACGGAGCCT
>CANJQY010000108.1 GCA_947476525.1 Oligoflexales bacterium | reverse complement strand
TTGCGGTCGAAGCACAAAATAGTTCCGTTTTACTCTTTGAAACTACATTCGGTGATCTTACTCTTGTCTGGAATCAGCTTTTTAACAAATATGCCGATTTAATTAAGCGGGCGTTTGATCCCACGAAGAGAATGATTGGCATAAACGATCTGCCAATTGGCATCACGACGTCGCGATCAAAACATTACCAATATGCTTCAGTTTTGGTGACTAATGCAGATCTTCGTACGATCATCGGTGCGAATACGACGATGACTGCACACATGGCGCAGTCATTTGCGATCGCTGAATTCGTGATGTCAAGAAATCTCAGCGATTCTTTGACGTTGTCAATGGGACAAATTGATAATCTCAATATCAGTGGGACTTCCACCCAGTCCGATCCAGATGAGCATTTTACTGGTAAGATGCCATCACTCTTGGTGAACACGTATATGGCCCGGGCCCACGCAGCCTGCCTGCTCGAATTGATCGATCAGCTGAAGTCACCTGCAATAAATTGTTTTAACGAAACCGTGATTAATTTCAGTGGGGAATTTAATCGACGCCCACGGGCGGATGGGTTTGGCTCGGATCACAATTATGAGGGCGGGAACTACACCCTTCTGTCCGGCTGTATAGATGGACCGAAAGTCATCGGTAATATTGAAGCCGATACTGGTGTGGCGGGTTATAGCGGTACCTATGGTTATGGCGCACCCATCGCTACGTTGGGCGGCCAACAGCTGGATCTTGGTTACTGTTCCGCATCGATTGCGACGATGCTGCGCACACCGTCGCCAGTATCAGCGCGTTCATCGGTTCTTAGAGAAGAACGCGGCAAGATTGTGCCAATAATTGCCGATGCCAAGAACGTCTGATTGTAAATTAGTCGCGTGTGCCAAACGCCAGCGACACATCCTGAGCACAGCGAAGGATCTGGTCGAATAATATCGATTTGCTTTAATTTTCACATTATGAAGTAGAGGCTCTTTTTTAAAATGACGCTTATGACGGCGACCAACTTTCAGACAAATTAGTTGATTCATCATTATCAATTTTTTGACATTGACCAGGAAACCCACATTTTCGTTGCTTGTTCACTAAAATGGGGAGCTTCACTAGATTTGGTGAATTGCGACGCAATGGCGGAATTTAAGATAAAAGGTTAATATTATTCCTGTATAGCGCTTACGGAATTTTTAAAGCACGGCGGACATGTTATAATTAGAAAATCAACTATCGGAGGATTTCACATGAAGATCATTCTACGAGCCTTATCAATCGTGACTCTAATTTTTTGTTTTTTGTTTAGCAACGAGGGCTTTAGTGCGGAGAGCCACCTAGTTAACGTTAGTCAACCCAATTACCGTGGTGCTGGTCGATGTAGGCCAGGTGAAGTGCTGTCCGGCGAAGTTTATCACCTCAATAACGGCGTATCATATTGTTCTACCTTAAAAGTTGAAATTGATGGAAATGACTACAATATAGATGTGGGACAAGCTCTATTTTATGGCCGTGGACCATGCCCTCAGGGCAGCGTATTAAATGCAACTGCAAACTCCGTTCTGAGAGGACAGGCCTACTGTTCTCAGTTGTCCGTTGAGGTAGATGGCGTGGTGATCCTCGCAAATCGTGTGCGTCCTATAAATCGTGGCCAGGTACCTAGCTGTCGTAACGACGAAGTTTTACCTGGGTACATGACTCAATTGATGAATGGCGTCGCGATTTGTTCGCAATTAAAGGTGCTATTTTAGATTTATTTTAAAGGAAAAGTAATCTTTCCACCGCCGATCAATCGGGACACTTACGCTGTGAGCGTCTTACTTCGATCAGATGTTGCTTGATCTGCCGATTGTTCGAAATTCCAGACCCGGCCAATTTATATGTACGGCTACGCCGATTTTTTATGACTCTTAAGATACATCGGACAGTAGTACCACTAAATGCTGCTGCACTTCATTCCATTGCACACGGCTAATATTAATTGCTCTGGCGCAATTTTTTAAAGATTACCAAAATTAACGGTATCCGTGCGAAAACCTATCGGTTGCAGCGGTCAAGGCCCTCGCATTACTGTCTTCAAAGGCGGAGTGACCGGCGTCTGGGATCACGAATAATTCGCTTTGAGGCAGTGCTTTATGAAGCTCCCACGCTGACGACATTGGACAAATAACGTCGTAGCGTCCCTGCACGATAATTGTTGGGAGGTGGCGAATTTTACCACAGTTTTCAAGGAGCCAATTTTCCGTGTCAAAAAAACCTTTATTGACGAAGTAGTGCGATTCAATGCGGGCGAACGCCTCTGCGAATTTTTCTTCACCGAAACTTTGCACAATGTCTTCTTTGCGAAGAAACATGCCGCTAGTAAATCCCTCCCAGACACTCCAAGCTTTGCACGCCGGTATTCGAACGGCTCGGTCTGGCGACGTTAAACGTTTGTGGTATGCCGCAATTAGGTCACCTCTCTCAGGCTGCGGTATGTGATTGGTGTAATCCTCCCACGCATCAGGAAACAGTTCACTGGTGCCGTGTTGATAAAACCACTGAAGTTCTTTTTTGCGGACGAGAAAAATCCCGCGAAGAATAAGTTCGTCGACTTTGTCGGCATGCTTGATCGCGTAGGCGAGGGCTAACGTGCTGCCCCAACTGCCGCCAAAAACTTGCCAGCGTTTGATCGCCAGCTTTTCTCGTATTTTTTCCATGTCAGCAATGAGGTGCCAAGTCGTATTATTTTCTATGGATGCGTGCGGCGTGCTTTGGCCGCATCCACGTTGATCAAATAGAATGATTCTATATTTGTCTGGATTAAAAAATCGGCGTTGAGCTGGCGAGGTGCCGGCTCCAGGACCCCCGTGAATAAAAACGACAGGCTTACCCGCCGGATTCCCCGACTGCTCGTAGTAAACTTCGTGACCATCTCCGACCTTAAGGGTGCCTGCATCAAATGGTGTTGGAAGTGGGTAGAGCCAACTTTTGCCGTCTCTGTTCATCGCCATTGGTTTTTCTCCCATATGGTGCTTCTGGCACCATGTGCTGATAAGAAATTAGGAAAGTGCCTGCATGAGGTCGGCTATTAAGTCTGAAGAATCTTCGATTCCAATCGATAGTCGCAGCATGTTGGGGCCTATGCCGAGTTTTTTGCGAAGTTCTTCAGGCACACTGGCGTGGGTCATTTTCTCCGGATGATTGACCAGAGACTCTACCCCCCCAAGGCTTTCTGCCAACGCGAAGATTTTTAGTTTTTTGAGAAACTTCAACACAGCATCGTAATCGCCCTTTAAGTCAAAACTAAGCATTCCTGAAAAACCCGACATTTGTTTTTTTGCAAGTTCGTACTGTGGATGAGATTTTAATCCAGGGTAAAAAACGTTCTTTACCTTCGGATGATTTTCTAGAAATTCCGCGACCACCATGGCGTTCTTCGCGTGCTGCTCCATGCGAATGCCAAGGGTTTTAATACTTCGCAGAAACATAAAACTTTCAAATGGCGACGGAACAGCACCAGCGGCAAATTGCACAAACTTTAATTCAGTAAATAGGGCCTTATCTGCGACCATTAATGCACCGCCGATCATATCGGAATGGCCTCCAATGTACTTGGTCGAGCTGTGGATGACGATGTCCGCACCCATCAAAAGGGGTGACTGAAATATCGGCGAGGCAAACGTGTTGTCGACAACCAATCGGGCTCCAACAGATTTGGCAATCTGACTCATGACGCCAATATCGATTACCTTCATGGTAGGATTGGTGGGAGATTCCACCCAAATAAGTTTGGTATTGGGCGTGGCTGTTTTCTTAACCAAGTTGATATCAGACATGTCCACAAACTGAAAATCGATGTTGTATTTTGCAAAAAGGCGGCGAAATAATCGGCCTGTGCCTCCGTACACATCGTCGCAAACGATGACTCGGTCTCCAGAGTTTAAAGTTTGGAGGATGGCCTGCTCCGCAGCAAGGCCGCTTGCGAACGCAAGGGCATGGGTCGCCCCACGCTCAATTTGGGTGAGGGCCTTCTCGTGGGCTTCCCTTGTTGGATTGTCAGCTCGCGAGTAGTCGTAACCCTTGTGGACTCCTGGAGCCTCTTGCACATAAGTGGAGGTCAAAAAAATGGGTGTCATGATGGCGCCAGTACGTGGCTCTGGCTCGGTGCCTGCATGGACAACTGTGGTTTTTATTTTATGATCTGACGACATAACGCTCTAGCCCCCAATGAGTGATCAGTGGGGCACATACCTCCACTTGACCGTTTAGTTTAGTCAGGTAGAGGTATCATTCAATAGATATTATGGGAGACTATAGCCGAATCCCGAGGGCAGGCCCCGCGTTGGCCTAGAAGGCGCCCTAGAATATTAGTTTTTTACAACAGTATCGACTAGCTTTTTTAGCTCGCCGCTGCGGTGAAGCTCCATTGCAATGTCGCAGCCGCCAATGAATTTGCCGTGCACAAATAGTTGAGGAATCGTTGGCCAATTGTTGATTTCTTTGATGCCTTCACGAACACCCCAGTCCGAAAGCACATCGACCGTGGTATATTCTACGCCGTAGCCGTTGAGAATGTTGCAAATTTGAGCAGAGAAGCCGCACATTGGCTGGTCTTTCGAGCCCTTCATGAAAAGAAGGACTGGTGTTGCGGCAATGTCTGCTTTAATTTTGTTGAGTACAGCTTGGTCTGTCATTGGATGGGCCGCCTAGTTTAGAGGAGTTACTTGACCAATCTGGTCAAGCCATAATATTTACCTGCCCTTTATGCCTTTTGCAAGCAGAATTGGCATAATTTCGAAGTTGGATATTTATTTAGTATTCGTATCATGCGATAATTACCGCTATGACAATTTCAGTAACAAATCATTCGACCCAAGCGTTCGGCTGGCAAAGGTGGCATATCAGCCGTCCAAAGTCCCTTAATGCTCTAGGCACAAGTATCGCAGGCGAGCTTACTGAGGTGCTGGAGCAGACTAGGCTGACCTCTTCCCCCGAAATTCGTGCCATAGTGATTACTGCTGAGGCGATTTCCCGGGGCGATAAATGTATTTGGATTGCCGGTGGTGACCTTAAAGAATTGGCGTTGTTAACCACCAAATCTGCGGGGCGAGACTACGCCAGAACCATGCGGCTTTTTTGTGAGGGTCTGGAGACGCTGCCGATGCCTGTGGTGACGGTGATTGACGGCGCGGCTATCGGTGGTGGTGCTGAGTTGGCAATTGCGGGAGACATTCGATTTGCGACCGTGCGTAGTTCCCTGGAATTCAAGCAGTTGAAGGTTGGGCTCGCTACAGGTTACGGGGCTGCGTCGAGACTGGTCGAGTTGGTTGGAAAATCACGGGCGCAAAGTCTGCTTTATTTTTCGGAGTCTATCGATTCGCAAGAAGCACTGAAGAGTGGATTGGTGCACCGTTTAATTTCATTTACATCGGACGAGGATCTTGGCGAGGCATTGCTACCAATTTTGCAATTGGAACCGGTGGCGATGGCCGCACAAAAAAAAATGCTACGTCTCGCCACGAGTCAGCCTCAAGGCAATCACTCATGGGCTGACGATATTTTTGAGTCAATCTGGTTGAATGCAACGCATGCTAAGACGTTGGCGGATTTTACCAAGAGTTAGACTTTTGTTGGCATGCTCGCCTGGGAGACCTCCTAGCGTCTAACAGAATCTTTAGACGGACATTTTACAATAATTTTATCATGAGCCCAAAAGAGTAGAGGTAGGTCAGTTTGCGACAGAACGTGAATTTTCGGTAGGAAAAAATGGGACCACTTGAGATGTGGTTGAATTTTGTGCGATAATGTTTAGAGGGGGATTTATGTCTGTTGCTATTCGTATCGTTCGGACCGAAAACAAGGTCGATCACAATAACTTTGCACTCGAACGCGAAGAGCAAATTATTGCGGTCGCACAACGCGTTGTTGAAGCTAGTGGACAGGTGAGTCGCTACCGAATTGAGGAATGTGCTGAAAAAATTCGAGCAGCCGGTGTTGGCTATAACCAAAGGTCCATCGACCAAGTTGTCGGTGACGTGACGTGGCGCGTTAGCGGGGTGAATGGAAGTTCTCTAATGAATGTTCATGCGGAAATGGACATGGATAGAATATTGGCATTGTTAGAGGGGTAGCTTCATGGATGATTTGAAAAATCGCGGCGACCGAATTCTGAAAAATATTATTTCTGGCATCGCTGGTTCCGCTAAATCGGATGATGATTCCACCGCCCGTGACTTAGTTCTAGGCCTGCTGACAAAGGCGGGCAGGAGTAAAGACGAGGTCATTCAAATCCTTGGACGTGAAATTGGGCTTGCGCTTGCTGCTGTACTTGCTAAACCATTGGAGCAAATGACGGAAAACAAGCGGGTCCGCATCACCTTAGAGCTCGTGCCCAAATCGAAGAAGAAAGATGTGCCGACCACACAAAAAAAACATGCCAATCAAACACAAAAAAATAAAGCAGTCTAGTCGTTCGCGTTCGGCTCGTTCGGTGCCCAATGAAAAAAGCACCAATGAGTCCGGGTTTAATGCAACTCTAGACCTGCGTATGGATTCTATGGCCTTTGGCGGCAAAGCGGTCTCTCGCTTGGATGGCAAGGTGTACTTTGTCGAAGGTGGCATCGAGGGAGACGTGGCAACTGTCGAGATTACAAATTCAAATGAGCGTTATGGAGAAGGGCGAGTGGCAAAACTTCTGGAGCCATCACCCCACCGCGGCGTCTCGGCCTGTGATGTTTCAGAGCAATGCGGTGGGTGTCAATGGCAGGGAGTGCCGTATCCCCAGCAAATGATCTGGAAGAAGCAATTTGTTGAAACTTCCATGCGCCGAATTGCGAAATTAGGAGAAGATCTGGTCGTGGAGCCTATGCCCTCTCCGGTGGCGAACGGGTACCGGAATCGAATTATGGTTCGCGGCCGTATCTTTCCTGACGGCCAATTAAAAGTCGGTTATTTTCAGCGGGCTAGCCGAGAATTTGTCGGCATTGCGAGTTGCGCAATTGCTGTGGATAGGATCAACAATTTCATTCGCTGTATTCAGAAAATATCGTTTAAAGAGTCGCAATTGGCTAGGGAGTCACCCGCTCTTGTGAAGTTTAAGATTGAGATACAAGATTTGCCGGCTAAAAAATCCTCAGAGCCGCATCTTCTGATGTCCATATTCGATACTGACGACAAGAATTTTTCCGCCGATATTATTAGAAAAAAACTTGCCCAATTGCCTGAAGTGGCGTGGTGCGGTGGTCAAGCCGATGTGCCTAAGGCCCCATTTTTTGAATTTGAATCTGATCTTAACGTCACGTTCCATACGGCTCCCGGAATGTTTCAGCAGGTGAACGTGCCCCACAATCACACGGTCCGACGTCTTGTGAAATCTGCAGTCGATGAATTTTCACCGAAGAGAATTTTGGATTTGTTTTGTGGATCTGGAAATCTATCGCTACCGTTAGCAGATGGAAACAGACTGATTGAAGGTATTGAATTCTCGAAAAAAGCCATTGCTGCGGCAATATATAACGTAGAGCATTCGGGCATCAAGAAGGCTCACTACTCGGCAGGCGATACGGAGAAGTTTTTGTGGAACGCCAGTAATTTGAAGATTCCTTATGATCTGATCATTGCAGATCCGCCGCGAGACGGAATGTTTAAATCCCTTGAGCCGATATTAAACATCAGGCCTGACCACATTTTGTACGTGTCGTGTGACCCCACCACACTTGCACGCGACCTTGCGGTGCTTTGCAAGGAGCATTATGTGGTGAAGCGCTTTGTAGCCCTTGATTTCTTTCCTAATACCTATCACATAGAAAGCTTTGTTGTGCTGGAGCGGGCCAAGAAATGACCGGTACATTTCAAGTCGCAGGCAATAAGGGCGTTGCCCCGAATTCTGGGCACGTCGCTGGCGCTTTCCCTGAGTAGACTAACCACCTGTATTTGTTGATTATATAATATTCATCTCATTTTTATCTAACTAATTTATGAAACCTCCCGAACACACCTACAAGATTTCACCGGCTAAGCAGTGGCGTGAGATCTGGCCCTAAGAATCAGGCGTCAATTTTTCTAAAAAGGAGTGTGTGGGATGTCTCAGATTGTCATGCTATCAGTCGACCAAAAGAATTTGACCAGTGAACTTGACCGCGCTGGGTTCAAAAAAATGGGCATAATCGTTCGCAGCGCGTCCAGTTATCCCGATATTATCCAAGCTCTCAAGAATGAAAAAATTGATATCATTGTCTTGAATATGGATCATACAGGCATGGATCCTGTGGACGCAGTCAAGAAATTAAAACAAACTTCCGCGTGGGCCGATCTACCGATGGTGCTAACAAGTGTGCAGTCATCCGCAAAAATTAAAGAACTCGCAAAAAAATCGGGTGCTGATCTTTTTGTCGAACAGCCACTACCGCGAGACTATTTCATTGAGAAGCTTAAAAGCCTGCTGTCCCATCAAACTCGCGGCCACGGGCGAGTCAGCGGTACGGTTTCGGTTAAATTTTCGTGGCGTGGGGAAGGTCAGACCGTCGAGGTTGGAGACCTCAGTCTTACCGGCATTCTGTTGACCTCAACTCTCATTATTCCGGCAGGAGATGTTTTGGACTTAGAAATTTCCTTTGGTGCGAGCAATAAGCCGGTTAAGGTTAAGGGCGAGGTTGTCCGTATTGTGCCGCCAGATCTTAATAGAGTTGGCGCGGAAGAGGGTGGCGTCGGCGTGCGATTTAATCAATTCGTGGCCGACGGACAACAGCGAATCGAGTCGTGGGTGGCAAGAACTAGTGACTCCACCAATAAAATGGCTTATTATTTGTAGTCGTTTTACCTGTCTTTGGCATCCTGAATTGACTGCATTAATTGAAAGATAAAATGGCCAAAACTGAAAAAAAGCGCTTGGACGAAATTCTCGTTACGCGAGGCCTTGCAGATTCTATTGCCACTGCGAATGCCATGATTATGAGTGGCGACGTCGTTGTCGATGATCAGCGGATGGACAAGCCTGGAACCCGTTTGAAAGAAAGTGCGGTCGTTCGCGTGAAGGATGAGGGACGATTCGTAAGTCGCGGCGGTGATAAGCTGGAGGCAGCCATCGTTGATAATTGTCTTGCCGAGTCGTTTTCTGGGAAAATAGTTCTAGATGTTGGGGCAAGTACTGGAGGATTTACCGACTGTGTTTTGTCCCATGGAGCCGCACATGTGATCGCGATCGATGTGGGGACGGCTCAATTGGCCTGGCGACTGCGTCAGGATTCGAGGGTGACCTCAATGGAAAAAATGGACGTCAAAATTTTTAATGGATCGCAACATCCTCACATTGATTGGGTTGTGGCTGACGTCAGCTTTACCTCCCTAGCTCGGCTCATTCCTGACATTAAGAAGGCGGCTCCAAACGCTAAAGTTCTGTTGCTGGTTAAGCCGCAATTTGAGTTGCCAAGAGACATGGTGCCTAAGGGGGGAATTGTTGTCGATCAAGCTGATCGTTTGCAGGCCGTTCGCGAAGTTCGCGAGTCCTTGATGAATGAGGGTTACATTATTAAATCCGAGATCGATGCAAAAATTGCTGGAAAACAAGGAAACCGCGAGATTTTCATCTACGCGGTGCCGTCATCGGAAGTTTAATTTTTTTGGTTGTGACTTGTGACGAATTGACTTGTGACGAATTGACAAGGAAATTCCATCAGGCAAATGCGCGAAACCTTGGCGCTTCACTTTGAATACAGTAGTAAAAGTGAGCGGCGTCTAACGCATCCACCCACAAGGTGTCCATCCGGTAGTCATAATGGGCATCGATATGAAGGAGTTTTATCGCCTCAAGGACAATGTCCTCTTCGATGCCATATATTTCACAGAAGGCATCGACGCTCAGTTTTTTACCTCGATATTCGTCGGGGCTGTGTCCAAGCTCTCGGAGGGCGATTTCGAAGTCTTCTCTGGTAACTTGTGGGGGCATAGGCGCTTGCTCCTTAATTGTTTGTTGGCATTCATCAACTCTTGCTCCCTATAAATTAAGTTTGACGCATACTCTCATAAACAGCAATCGGCAGACTTTACCGCAATTGTCGTAAAAATAACGTCAAAATTGCCGATATGAAGCCTGCCGATGAGGGCTCAGGAGAGCTTGTGGTAAATTTTTGCGATTAGGTCGCAATTGCCTAGTCTGATTTTGAACGGGTTTTTGCCTACAAACAGCCTGTAATGGAGGTTCTATCGGCGCTAGCCTCAGGCCATTTGAGGAGCTCTGGATCCTTCGTCATGAGGGGGCCGCTAAAACTATCATTTGCAATTTTGGTTTGTTCCGACATTGGAAAATCATTCCAGTGGG
>CANJQY010000107.1 GCA_947476525.1 Oligoflexales bacterium | reverse complement strand
TGGCGACGACGTACAACGGCCTGCATTGCGGGCGGTCGAACATCGAATAAACTATTTTAATCTTCGGTAGGATTCGCGGCCCACTCGGGTGATTTGATCAATCAAGCTTCGGTCATTAAAGGCTGAAAAAATCGACAAATCCACCATGGCCCCCAGCTTTAAAATTGAACCGACAATATCGTCAACCAAGAATAATTGCGAAAAGCGTACAATGTGTGTTGCTACTACAGATTTTTTTGCGCCAGTTAACTTGCTGATATTTTATTTGTATTGGCTAATCGAGAAGGGGAGCCGCCGCTTTTGTCCCCAGAAACTTGACATGCGCAAATCACGCATCGTATAATTATCCGCATAGACATTTGTTTTAAAACGTAACTTTATTAATTAGGGGGCATTATGAAGAGGAATTTGATTTTATTTGTTGCTTTTTTGTTTCCAATGGCGGCTTTTGGTGGAAAAGAGGAGCGCGACTACCTTAAAGACAAGGTCGCTCCAGCGATTGCAGATACGCAGTCTGGCGTAAAAACTTCTTGTGGATGTGCCTTGAAAATCACTCTTGATGAAAAAACAAATCCTACAGTGGCTGACATGGGCCAAGCAGAGTACTTTCTTTCCGATGTTAAAGCTGGCGCAGCAAAATATTGCACAGGCCCTGCTGAGAAAAAGGCCATTTGTAAGATGAAGTCTCTCAAAATCGTTAAGGGCAAGGAAACGGCCTTTACATTTTCTGGTAGCGCAGGAGTAGCAACTACCGACGGGCAGATGAACGTTATGTTTGACAACATCGCACGCCAACTTGACAAGTAGTCGGCTTTAAAGTCTTGGGGGATCATTAACTTCACGGCATACAAAATAGTCTTTGGTCAGAAAACCAAAGACTATTTTTTAAATTCGATACTAACAATTTCATCCTAGCATTTGACTCAATTATCCCTTCAGAAACTAAGGAATAAATTATGATTAAATATTTATTGGCTTTGATATTGACTGTAGCAAGTACAACCAGTTTTTCAATTGACGCCTCCAAGAAGTCCCAAGAGTATAAGGCGGGTGGTGGCATACAAGTTTTTATGGTGAATTTAACTGGAGCCAATAAAGGTTACGTTTTAATTCAAGTGAAGCATTCTGAAACATCAATAGATGACCTAGTAATCATGCATAAAGAAATAGACGTCGATGGTGGGCGGCGCACCGCCTATGAGTCCAAAATAGAGGGTGACATGACCTGGACGGTATTCACCGAGTCCCCTGGATACTACTATGATTTAAAAGAACTGATGCTACAAGTTCCGGGCACCATCAAACATAAATTAATGACCTTGAAAAAGACTCATGTCGACGGAAAAATGGCGGCAAATCTGGTCAAACTTTATGAAGAGCAACTAAAGTCTGGTCAGCTTGATAAAATTCAACTTAAAAATAAGGAGGCAAAAAAATGATTCCAAACCAATCCATAAAAATAGCTGCCGGACTCATTATGACCCTCGGTTTTGCTGTTACAAGTTTTGCGAAAGACAACTGGCCGGTAAATAATTTTACTTTCACTTACAATGGGGCAAAAGGCTGGACTCCCAATTCAGTGAAGGTGAAGGAAGGTGCAGAAGTCAATTTGAACCTCATTAATAAAGGACCTGCCACTGCGTGTTTTAGTATTGTATCTGCGGCAAACAAAGTGATCTGCGATGACCAATGCATTCAAGCTAAATCAGAAGGCAAATACAAATTTTTCGCCAATTATCCTAAGGGAAAATACCAAATTCGAAATAGCTGGGAGACTTCCAAAGAGGGCGCGTTTTCCATCGAATAGCACTTTAAAAACCTGGTAAAGCCTCTCAAGAATTGAAAACCATTTTTCGGCAGTTGCGTAATTTATTACAAGCTCTTCTCTTAAAGAGTTGAGCGACAGAGTAGAGCCAACTAAGTCTGGAAGCCTAAACACCATCAATTCTCCTTTGTCTAAGTCCTAAGTCGGCTCCAATGATACGAGGTCTTCCCGAACAAGCCACTGCCGAAATTAGTAGACCAGAAACGTTTTATTTTTCCACTCTAGAAAAACAACACTAAATGCGGTCTTTCAAACAAAAATTGATGCTCCGAACGAGTGCGACCTTAACCCTCGCAGTGACACTCGCCGTACTCAGTTCGTCCATCATTCATTACAAAAGAACCAAAAGCGCCATTAAAGGCAAATTGATTTCACTGGCCTCGGCCTGTGCTATGCAGATCGATGTCGACGAACATGAAAAACTCAGAACCAGCGAAGACATGTCATCTGATTACTATAAAAAATCTATTTCTATTCTCAATAACATTCTGAGGAACGATCCGACCATTCGCTACATATACACACTACGACCGATTGAAGGAATACGTGGCCAAGCAGGTTACGAGTTTGTACTCGACGGTGCATCCGCCGAAAACCCTCCGAGTGCAGACAACAGTGACTAT
Source organism: Oligoflexales bacterium (assembly GCA_947476525.1). Classification (GTDB taxonomy): domain Bacteria; phylum Bdellovibrionota_B; class Oligoflexia; order Oligoflexales; family RGVZ01; genus CAMDKS01. Next base: position 7,962 of record CANJQY010000107.1, on the reverse strand, counting down.
TCAAAATTAGGCGACCGCTATGACCGGCTTTCCAATGCCGCATTATCAGCTCTACGAACAGGCAAAGCTACTGCGGAAGACAAAGAAAAATTAGATGCTTGGGGATGGACTATATCTGGGTATGCGCCATTAAAAGACAAAGAAGGGAAAGTCATCGGTATTCTCGGTGTCGATATGGCAGCCAAGGATCTGAAAGAGACTCTAAATGCGGTGCTGATGATTGCAGCGACGTCGATTATTCTCGCGACCATACTGGGAATATTGTTAGCCAATCAAATTATTGGCTTTTTGACAGAACCTCTAGGCCAATTGCGCGGCGCTGCCGAACGAATCAGGAAGGGAGATCTTTCGACACCAATCCGAAACCGTGTGCAAGATGAATTTGGCCTGGTGTTTTCCGTATTCAATAAGATGATGGCTAGCATCACCAGATCTCGCCAGACTCTTTTAGACAAAGCCAAAATGGATTCGGAACTTGCGATCGCGGCTTCCGTTCAAAAGCAGCTATTCCACTGGGAACAAGTCGACAAAAAAAACATCATGATAGGCCACTATATTCAAATGGTTGACGGCACCGGTGGTGACTGGGCACACTATCACTTAGCTAAGGAACGCTTTCTTTACATGGTCTGCGCAGACGTTATAGGGCACGGCGTACCTTCAGCAATTGTGGCTTCAGCGGTCGCCGGCTGTTTTGAAACATTAAAGTTTGAAATGGAAAGTGCCCCAGGAATCTATGACCTCGAAGACATCTTAAAGCGCATCCAACAAGTTGTTTTAATGGCTGGACGGGGCTCCTTCCCGATGACCATGTTTCTCTTGGTTGTCGACTTAGCTGACGGAGTCGTCAAGTACACAAGCTCAGCACATCCCGCTGCGCGCATTCTTTCTGAAGGCACAGATAAGCGCCAAATCCGCCGCCTAACGACACGGTCAGATTTTATTGGCTACGACTCGTTCACAATGCCAAAAATCAGCGAAGTTAAACTTAAGCAGAATGACTATATTGTTATGTTTACTGACGGGCTTTACGAACGACTGGACACTAATGGGCGTTACTTTGGATTAGGGCGCTTAGATAGGATTTTGTCTAAAACAAAAAAGGAAACGGCTCAAGAACTCTGCCACGAGATCCTCGAAGAAATCGTGAAATCCACGCTAAATCATAAAATCGACGATGACACATCGATCGTAGTTTTAAAATTTCTGTACCCAATGAATGAACCTGCATCCGGTAGTGCCACAATCGTCAATTTTGATGCTTCAATTGACGATTCAATTGACGATTCAATTTAATAAAGCGGTAGTAAACTTCTATGACTTGAGGCTTTCCCAAACCTTTTCCATGCGCATGGAGCGAGAGCCTTTGATGACGATAAAGTCCTCCGGCTTGAGGCCGGCCTTGACGCCGGCAGCCATTAAATCTTGAGACAAGAAATGATTTATTTTCACACGCGGCGCCACAGTTGCAAGCTCCGCACTAAGCCATTTCATTCGCTCACCGTATAGCATTAAACGAACGTCCCCAGGAACACTTGCGATGTCGGCGGCAAGGGCTCTGTGCAATGCCTCCTCGGCTTCTCCTAGCTCCTTCATGTCGGCAAGGCACAGCCAGATGGTCCCCGATTTATGTCGGCCTTCTGAAGCGACCTTAAAGGCCGCCCGCATGCTCGCAGGATTGGCATTATAAAAATCACACAAGACTTTGGCCCCTGATTTCAAGTTCTCGAGTTGACTTCGTCCACCACTAGCAACGAACGACAAAAGCCCTTCGGTGATCTCCCCCGGACTCACTCCAACCACGAGCGCTGTTGCGATGGCACCCAACAAATTGCGAGCGTTGTGCTCCCCGGGAAGTGGGCAATCGACCGAAAACTTTTTGCGGCCAAGGCCCTCCACCTCAAGCACATTCCCAGTAATTTTGCCCGAAACTACCTGCGGGCCAGATATCCCCCCAAGGGTAAAACCAATTTTGCCGGTTTCTTTGATAGACTGCATCAAGGGAGCAATCCAAGGATCATCCAAATTAATAATACTTGTTCCACCCGCTCGCGAGGTTTCTTCCAGAATTAAATTCTCTTCGCGAGCAATCGTCTCAAGATTTAAAAGCCACTCGAGGTGCTCTTCCGAAATGGCGGTCACAAGGGAAACCTCCGGCCTCACCATGTCAATGTGCTGAATCATTGCGCCGGGGGCATCGATGCCCACTTCAATTACGGCTAATTCGGTCTCGGGTTTAATTTCCATAAGCGTCATAGCCAAGCCGATAAACCCGTTTTGACTACCTTTGGTCCACACTAAGTTTTTACTTTTCTTACTTAATATTGCCGCCAATAAATCTTTCGTGGTGGTTTTCCCCACACTTCCTGCTACCGCTATGACCGTTGGATCCACAAGCTCTCGCCACTGACTCGCTAGAAGTCTAAAACTCGCGAGGGCATCTTCCACCAAAAAAATATCGATCCCGTCTTGAATAGTATCGGCAGGATATTTTTCACACAAGACGGCGGCTGCACCCTTTTTCACCGCCTCAGCAATATAATCATGCCCATCAAACGACTCGCCTTTAAGGGCCACAAATAAGTCACCCGCCGTAATGCTCCTTGAATCCGTGGACACCTTTCCAAGTTGGCGGTTTTCGTCAAATTTAGGCGCCACTATTTTGGCTTTGCCGCGCAGGGCATCCCTGACCACACCTGCGGTCAGGGTTAAACGCTTTGATTTCGGGTCAGAGGACATGGGCTTTACTCCATTGATGTGGCTTCTTGCTACATTTTGCAATTACCTGTTACTATATGACATACTTTGGCCCGAGTCTCGGTCCAATCGTGGTACCTTGTCAATCTACATGCCAGCCTTTGTCTTTATTGTTTCATGAAATTTGTTTTTTTAGGGAGTTTTGTTTTGACATGAACGTGAAATCTATTCGAATTATTAAAGCATCTAGCCTTGACCGAGAGGGGCTTTTGCCATTGCGAGTTAAGGAGCTTGAGGCGCTAGGCCTAGAGATCCTTTTTGACGAAATCACGGCAAATGTCGACTGGTCCTGGACGGCTGGGAGCATAGAAGATCGCTCAAAGGCTTTGAATAACGCTCTTCTCGAACCCAATAGTGATGCGGTGATGTGGGCACGCGGAGGCTACGGAGCTAGTGATCTCCTTGATTTGGTTCCGTGGGAGAAAGTAAAAAAGGCGAAAAATAAGCCCATTATCGGCTTCAGTGACGTGTGCTCCGCACAGTCAGCACTATACACGAAAACTGGAAGGCTCTCGATCCACGGCCCGATGCCAGCTACTACGACCTGGAAAAAATCTGGCACCACTGATGTCGATCAACTAGTAAATATCCTCCGCGGGAAAGCCACTCGCGGCGAAATTTTGCTAACTCCAGTTTTAGAAACCACTTCCAGAGTAGTCACCGGCACATTATTTGGCGGATGCCTTTCCGTGTTAACGTCCCTAATTGGAACCGCCTATTTGCCAAAAAATTTGGACGGTTTTATCCTCTTTTTTGAAGACATCTCGGAAAATCCTGGGCGGATAATGCGGATGTTGAATCAATGGCAGCAAGCGGGGCTGCTTAAGGGCGTTTGCGGCTTGGTGCTGGGTTCCTTTAGCGAATTAGGGGGCGGCTTATCAGATTCTGCACCTGTGTTAATTGAAGAAATTTATCGACGGTATAGACTGCCTACGTTTACCTCTCATGATTTCGGGCATGTCTCACCGAATTTCCCTTTAGTGATTGGGGCTACTGCAAAAATCACGGCAAATAAGTCCTTAGATCGTCCGTCGGCCGTTTTATCTTGGGATATCGCCGATCATCTAGCCAATGTTTCGGCGTAACGTAATCGGTGCTAGTTATTTAAGACACATCAGCAACAACTGCGACACTAGAGAGAGAGGGGGAGTTTGAATGGAAATTAAAAAGGGTTCAACCATTTACTTTATGGGAATCGGCGGTACAGGCATGGCTGCTGTTGCAGGCCTTTGCCAAGAGGCTGGGTATAAAATTGTGGGTAGTGACGGCGCCATATATCCGCCAATGTCGACGATGTTAGAAGAGCTAAAAATTGACGTGCTGACGCCTTACGCCGCAGAAAACTTAGTTGCGGCAAAGCCTGATTTAGTGGTCGTGGCGAACGCTCTCTCGCGTGGGCACGTAGAACTCGAGGCTCTTTTGCGCAGTGGAATTCCTTACACCAGCTTCCCTAAGCTCACAGGTGATGAAGTCCTTTCAAAACGCGTAGCCATCGTCGTTACGGGGACCCACGGGAAAACCACCACGGCCTCTTTGATGGCCCACGTGCTGTTTGAACTGGGAGAAGATCCCGGGTTTGTAATAGGCGGAATTCCCCACAACTTTCCTCGCAGCTTCCAACTTGGTTCCGGGCCCGCATTTGTGATTGAAGGCGACGAGTACGACACGGCTTTTTTCGATAAGGGACCCAAATTTCTGCACTACCATCCCCACCATTTGGTTTTGAATAACATCGAATATGATCACGCGGATATTTATGCCTCGGTAGAGGCCATCGAAGCGCAGTTTGACAAAGTCACCGCTTTGGTTCCAAACGGCGGCGCCATCATGGCTAACTGGGATGACGCCCGCGTTAGAAATATTTTTAGTCGAATCACGCCAGCGGCCCGAGTGGTTAAAGTTTCAACCACAGGCCTCGACAAGACGGCTGACGTTTGGCTGGGCAAATGGGAGGCCAAAGAAAAAAATCGGGGGACGCAACTTTGGACCGCTAACGTGCACACAAAAGCGTGGGGCGAGCTAAAACTTGAGACCACGCTGTCAGGCACCCATATGTTAGCCAACATTACCCAAGTCGTTGCCACGGTGGAAAGTCTGGCTAGTGGTGGGTTTATTAAGCCTGTAAAAAGTGCGAGCTTGGTACAGGCCATCGCCTCGTTTAAAAGTGTGGCTCGCCGTCTTGACCACCTAGGAAGCGCCGGTGACATCGACGTATTTGAAGACTTCGCCCATCATCCTACCGCAGTGGGCCTGGTTATCGAGGGTTTTAAGGCGGTCTATCCTAAACGCAAATTGCACGTAGCCTTTGAACCCAAGAATGCGACAAGTCGACGAAATATCTTTCAAAAAGACTACGTAAAAAAATTAGGATTGGCCGACGCCATTTATATTGGCCCGTGTTCTGAGGATCAAAGAATTCCTGTTGCCGAGAGAATGAGCACCTCCGACCTTGCTAAGGACATCGGGGCCAAAGCCTGTGCCTTTCAGTCAAATGACGATCTGCTGAATAAAATGATTGCTGAGATCAAACCAGGCGACGCGATAATCTTCATGTCGGCAGGCAGTTTCTCGGGGATTCAGTATAAACTACTTGATGCTTTAAAAGTGAACAACTAGCCCCCGCTCGGACTATATAATTAAGAAATTTTCGAGGGGAGTATTTTTTTCGATCCTTTTGAAATTGTTTACGGAGTGCTTGCATTTTTGCTAGACCAGAGTCAAAGTACTCTCTTACAGTTTATAGTGCGTTCTTTAAATTGTTAGAAGAGCGTGTCGTAGATAACCATTATTTAGAGTCTTAATTTGAGGAGACACCACATGTTTTTGAAGTCCAGCTTGATCTTGTCCATTGTCATCGCTTCTGTTTCCTTTAACTCTTGTACTGACGAAAAGAAGAAGGTTGTTGAGCCTGTTGGTGCAGCCACAGAAACTCCAGCCGCACCAGCGCCAGCTGAAACATCTGCAGGAAATTTGGTGACTACGCCAATTTATTTTGGGTTTGACGATTACACACTGACGTCAGAGGCGCAGAGCACCCTAACTGCTATGGCAGAAGGCCTAAAGTCTAACAAAAGCGCTGTCGTTCAGATTGAAGGACATTGTGACGAGCGCGGAACTGTTGAGTACAATCTTGCTCTTGGAGAGCGCCGTGCTCAATCTGTAAAAAACTTCCTTACTCAACTTGGCGTTGAGGGTGCTCGCCTCTCAACGATCAGCTACGGCGAAGAAAAAGCTGTTGTTCCTGGTCACACAGAAACTGAGTGGGTTAAGAACCGTCGTGCAGAATTTGTTGTCACCAAGAACTAATCCATGTGGCTACTAGTTTTGAGCCACACTTAGTTGTGCGTTTCTTCGCTATCGTTCTTCGCTATCGTTCGTGTCGATAGTTAGCAAAAAGCCCGCCCTTTTTTTTGGGTGGGCTTTTTTATTTGGAAGTGACTAGTGACCAGATCCTGGGCAGCCGCCGTGACCCTCGGGGCCTAAAAATGTGCCTCTTGGCCAAGTCCAAAGATTTTCTAGCCGACAATGTGTCATAGAATGCATTTTAATAGTATACCGAGCGGTGCTTTGGTGGTTATGATCAAGGTGTGATTGATTAGCATTATATGCTGCAGGATGATTCGGCTGAGAATGCCAGAAATCAAACTGAAATATTTTGAAGTGTTAGATAATATAATTCACGATGGAAGCCCCTTTTATTTGTGGGCTGGAGGATTCTGCTTTGACGATGTTACTGATTGCCTTTATTGGCATTCTAATTGGACTTCTGGTAGTAGGCGTTTTTTTTCACAAAAACCAACTAGCTCAGGCATTTGAGAGAGCGCGACTCGAATCTCAGCGCGTCCTCGACGACGCTCGCCGCGAGGCTGATGATATGATCAAAGGCTCACTTCGCGAAGCCAAAGAAGAAAGCCGCAAGTCTAGGCAAACGTTTGAAGACGAAGCTAAAACTCGGCGCGCCGAAGTTACTAAGCTCGAACAAAAATTAAAGGCTCGCGAAGAGACCATAGAGAAAAAGCTAGCGATCTTAGAAAAGCGTGAGCAGGACGTAGAGGGCCTAAGCAAAAAGGCTCAAAGCGAAGAAGCTAATTATCAAAAACTAAGTGTCGAATGCGAAGCCTCACTTATTTCAATCCGAAAGACTCTTGAAGGCATCGCCCACATGTCGCACGCCGAGGCGAAGCGCGAGTTAATTAAATCACTTGAGACTCAAGCCAAAGCGGATGCACAAACTTTTATTATGCGAATTGAGGCTGAAGCCAAAGCCGAGGCCGATAAGCGTGCCAAGGCGGTTGTGAGCTTGGCCGTGCAACGGATAAGCGGAGAGTACGTCAGTGACTCCACCATCACAGTCGTAACCCTTCCGAGTGAAGATTTAAAGGGACGAATTATCGGTCGTGAAGGCCGAAATATTCGCGCCATTGAACAGGCGACAGGCGTCGACTTAATTATCGACGACACCCCAGAGGCTGTCATTATTTCTTGTTTCAATCCAGTTCGCCGCGAAATTGCAAAGCTCACAATCGAACGCCTAATTGGCGATGGCCGCATTCACCCTGCTAGAATTGACGAAACAGTCAAACGAGTCATCAGCGAATTTGATTTAGTTATTCGTGAACAAGGTGAACAAGCCAGCTTCGACACCGGCATCGTCGACCTCCATCCTGAGTTGGTGATGGCCCTTGGCAAATTGAAGTATCGAACTGCCGGTCAGCAAAGTGTGCTTCAGCATAGTATTGAAACCGCTCACATCTGCGGAATTATAGCCGGTGAAATCGGCTTAAACGTTAAAAAGGCAAAACGCTGTGGCCTCCTTCACGATATAGGCAAAGCGATTGATCAAGAAACCGAAGGCCATCACGCTGAAATTGGCGCCGATTTTTGCCTGCGCTACCAAGAGTCTGCCGATTTAGTGGAAGCCATTCGCAATCACCACCGAGAAGACCTAAACAACGTCACTCCCTATGCCGTCGTACTTTATGCGGCCAACAGCCTGTCGTCGAATCGACCTGGGGCACGAAAAGAAATTCTCGAAACCTATGTAACACGCCTTGGCGACATGGAAAAAGTGGCTCGTAGTTTCACAGGTGTGACTGAAGCCTTTGTGATTCAAGCAGGTCGTGAAGTTCATGCGATCGTCAATCCTGCCGATGTTTCGGATCAAGACGTGATGAAGCTTTCCAGCAGTATAGCCCACAAAATGCG
>CANJQY010000106.1 GCA_947476525.1 Oligoflexales bacterium | reverse complement strand
ATTCGGAATATCCGCCATTGTACAGCCTGGCGGGAGCATGCGAGATCAAGAATCCATCGACGCCGCCAATGAACACGCAATGGTTATGATGGTCACCGGAATTCGCCATTTCAAGCACTAATCAAGCAGGTGTTGTAGCAACACACATTATATGTTTTTCGGGATTATTCTTGATTGACGATGTTTGTCCATCAATTTGTCAATAGTCGCTGGCGCTTTCGCGCCGGCGACTATTTAGCTTTTAGTAGAAAAATCGTCGCTTTCACCAAAAAAAGATCCTCATCTGGCGCTCGATAAATAGTCTCCATATAACGATTTTGATTCCATGATAAAATCAAACCCACACCACTTTGCGTAGGCCTGTCGACTTCGGCCGCAGTCCACTCAGGTTTGAGACCAATATTAAAAATTTTTAACAAATCATTTCGCTCAAAAAACAGAACTCCGTCTACTCCTTTGTGCCTGATATTTGCCGAAACAGGAATGTCGAAGCCTGATATTCTGAGCCGCCAAATATCAACTCCAACAGGAACGATTTGACCATCTTGAGAATATGTTTCTGCTGATGTCGTAAGTTTTGTGCCCTCACCCTGCGAGCGAATGGTTTGCCACGTCAACCTCACCGGTAGTGAAGCACCGCTTGATGGCGCCAGCAAGTGCCTCCCTGCCCTTTTTGAGTGCAAAAAAAGGCTGCGTGTCCCCTTTTTCTCATGGAGGTTTGCCGTGGCTGTGGCCACTGTGGTCCATAAAGTAAAAAAGAGAAACAATAAGAGCTTTTTTAAAAAGAAATTCACCTTAACTCCATTATCCCGATGAGTTATATTGAATAGAGTAGTAATATTAAAGATAATCCGCAATCAGCATATTTAGCCCCCGATTGGAGTTTGTTGTCTTGATGTCGTGGTCTCGTTCAAATTTGTACTCCGCATGCGTTTGGTTGCTGCTAGCTGTTCCTCACAGCCTTGCCCAAGGCCTGCATACGGCTCCCATTATTGTGAACGGGAGCAGTATTTCGCCGATTTTGCGCTACCCATTGGCCTCCTACCGGGTATTTCAATCCTCGCCCAATGGTAAAGCGTCTATCATCCCTTTTCAAATCGATGAAATTAACGATGCTGGAGATTTTGTTCTTGATCAAGGTTCAAATGTGACCTCTGAAACTGGAAATCGAATATTTGATGCCCAAGATCAGCTATCATTTATGGGAGATGATGTCGGGCCGGTGGTAGAACCCACAATTTGGCCAGATCGCAAGCCAAATATCGTTTTCGAACTGCGCGTGCGCCACCCAATCAAAAACCCAATGGGCCCACAAATGGGCGCTGTTTATGTCGGTATTTATTTTGGCGGAGCCCCTGAGCTCAGCAAAAAGAAGTATGTGGTGTTCAATCGCACCCAGGCCCTGATTCAAACTTCTAGGTATCGCTATAAATTCGATCAAAAAAATTGGCTCGTAGCCGAAGAAGTTGCCGTGTCCGTCAACAATAAAGAACCATATAAATACGAAAAAATTCTCGACAGTACGACGTTTTACTTAAAAGGTGATTTGAAGTATTTCATTACCGTCGAAGCCAATCACCGAAGTGTCGAAAGCGAATTGGAGGCCTGGAAAACTGGCCCCATTCGGAGCATCATTCGAGTTTCCTTTCACTATACATTACTTAAGCTTAAGCTTGAACTCGGAATGTTTACTGAAATTAGTTTCTTTTCTAATTCAGTTTCTCTGCCGGCCATCATGTACAGCCCCTTAGATGGCCAGAAATCTTTAAATCCAGGAAGTGGAATTTATTATGGATTATCTCTCCACGATAATCCCAACGAATATGCGATCGAAAGTAACATGGCTCCCATTTTGGCTTACTCAGCAACTCCAGGTTCTGACATTTTAAAATCGGGAAAAGACTTCTTAGGAAATTTGCTCGGCACTAAAAAAGAGGCTACTCCTTCAACCGGCCTTTACTGGATTTCGCTACAAGGCAAAAATCGCACCATTTACTTTGAGGTAACTCCATCCCCAGAGCTGCAATTGACAGGGCTATCTCCTTCCTTCTATCGAGAAAACCAATCGGGAGCCGAGATTTCCAACCGCAACAACAATGACCCCGCTCCATTTGGCAAAAGTCCGGTAAATATAGGAATTTGGTTTGATGGTACAAAAATTGGAGATGGAGAACACGCAATTGGATTTCGCCTATTTTTTGAGAATGTTTTAGCCCCCGAACGATTAGACGTTTTTAAAGGCCTAAACGATTGGCTCTATGAGGTTCGACGAATATGATACTACCTAGCACAGTGTCCACATCAGATTCATTCCCGATAGATTCGAACACCACTTTGCACAGTGAGTCGTCTAGTCGCCCAGGAATATTTTCGCTGCTCGACGAAGAAGACTCGACGTTGGCTCCTTCCTGTGAAACCGCTCTAGATGAGAAGGATTTGCGAAGTGGCGGGTCCAAAGCCGCCCTAGACAAGGACGATGCGGCTGATTTATTGGAAGCCAATCTTGATCCAGCTAGCTCAGATTTTCCTATGATCGTTTGGCTCCGCGGCGATGAAGCGTGGTTCGCAGACTTCAACATGGATGCCGACGGCGTTATGAAAACTCTCGGCATCAAGAGATCTCGTTTAACCCAAATTTCGGGGCGAGATCTGCGCGTTGGCCGGGTGCGGGTTGATCGCTACATTCGCCCGATTTACCGATTTATTGACGTGGAGCAGTACCTAAAATGGACGCGAGCTACGGCCACGCATCAGAAATCTTCAGACTCGATTAAAATGGCAACCGATCAGCTTCACGAGCAGTCCCTACTTATTCAATCAACAATGGAAACTCTCACGGCTGGATTTACAGAGTCGCTTCGCGCAGACATGAGCTCGTTTATCGCAGACACCGTGGGCCAAGGCCTCCTTCCCATGCAACAAAGAGTCGATGCGTTTCAATCTTCTATATCCGCTCTCGCCAATGATCTAACGACGTTTGTCGTTACCACCATGGACTCGACGATCGAGCAACTTAAACAAACCAGCAAGACGATTCAAGAGTCCTCAAGACTTCAATCCGCGGCTCTCGAAATTCTTACGCTCCAGCTAAATCAAACATCTGAAAAAACGGCTGCCATGGAGGAACGGCTAGCCATGTGGGACACATCCTTGACGGCACGGCTTGCTGCGATTGGCTCTGGAATCCTAGAGCTAAATGCGCCCGCTCCTTTTCGTAAATTCACCACGCGCAAAAAAACACCAAGCTCGGTGCCTGCCAAACTAGCGCCCCTAAAACTCAGTGTTCGAGCCGCGCCTTCACGCCGCAAGCCAAAGTAAATGTACGTTTATTTAGAGCCAGTTTGGCGTTCTCTGAATCAAGGCGCCGTTTTCCAGTGCAAATCGCAGGTTTTAGTGGGTAGCCATGCTCCCACCACGTTCATCACCAGTTCGTGCGTAGTGGTGAAATCAAATTTCTTGGTCAACTTTGATTCTTCTCCTGCCGACTCTATATCAAAACTGACCAATTCGATGCTGTAAGAACCTGGCGCCATCCGCCAACTATTTGAATGTATCGCCGAGGTCGAATCTGTGAGCTCAACCAGCCACGGCTGCGGCTGCTGCTTCGCGCCGGAAACTTCCAAGCGAGGAACCACTGAAATGGATGCAGGACTTTGACCTCCCGCAGCTTTAGGATCTAGCCACTTACCAACGCCGATACATTGAGTGAGGTCGATATTAAGAGTCAACAGAGGTACTTCGGCCGTCCCAACATCCTTCGATGACAGGACTTGCCCGGATGGTGTTTGCACCACCTGATCCGACTTTACTGTGCTGATGTCGGCCTTACCGGCCTTCAACTTCGGGGGTGCCGGAGGCTTTCTGACAGGTGCATTTGTCGTTTGTACGGGTTCATTTTTAATGCGGATCGTTTTACAGGAAATCAAGGCAGTTTGGCATAGGGCCAAAGCAAGGGTGATTAATACATGCTTCTCAGATCTGAAACATATCATCATTTCACCAGACCTTTTGCGCGCAGAAGCTCTTTTAAGCTTTCAATGGCCATTTCTAAATTCATGTGTGACGTGTCAAATACTATCGCATCATCTGCAATTCGCATGGGAGCTGAATCTCTTTGGCTATCTTGTTGGTCACGCAATGCAATGGCACGCATGATATCATCATGAGAGAATTCCGTTGGACCACTCGCCTTCTCAATTTGTTTTAGGCGTCGCATCGCCCTCTGCTCTAGGCTGGCGGTCATAAATATTTTTAGATCAGCATCCGGGAAAACAACCGTCCCAATATCTCGCCCATCAACAATCGCACCACGCGGTGCTGTTAATGATAGTTTTCTTTGGTGGGGCATGAGGGCATCACGAACGGTAGGCATTTTAGCGACACAACTAGCAGCATTCCCGGCTTCCACAGTATTAAGACGAGGAGTAAAATCCTCAACTCCAACAAATAATCGAGCGGATTCATGCTCCCAACGAGCGCTTTCTGCAAACTCGTGCAACACTCTACTGAGGGCCGGTCCTTCCGTTAAAGGGACACCGCGATCTCCTGCCAGCAATCCAACAGCTCGGTACAAGGCTCCAGTATTCACATACGACCAGTTGAGGTCGCGGCACACAGTGGCACAAATGCTACTCTTACCGGAGCCCGCAGGGCCATCGACAGCAACTATTTTTGGACGTGTCATAGAATAAATATTCACCGCAATCCTTGTCCCCGTAAGTCCAATTCAATTAGCTAGACATGAGCCTATGCGCATGTACTTTTCAAAACGTTCGTCCCGAATTTCACTGGAACTCTTCGTCCCTAGTTCTCGCAATGCTGACATGACTTGTGCCTTAATTCGTTCAGCCGTCACAGGCAAATTTCTGTGAGCTCCACCACTCGATTCAGGAATGATCCCATCAATGATGCCAAACTCAAGTGCATTTTTTGCAGTAATCTTAAGCATCTCAGCGGCACGAGATGCGCCGGCCGCATCCTTCATGAGAATCGATGCGCACCCCTCTGGTGAGATCACCGAGTAGACTCCGTATTGTAACATATAAACTCGGTTTGCTACGGCAATGGCTAAAGCTCCGCCGCTGCCACCTTCACCAGAAATCACGGAAACAATCGGCACTTTCAAGCGAGTCATCACCATAATATTTTTAGCGATGGCCTCACTTTGCCCGCGTTCCTCAGCATCGATTCCTGGGTATGCCCCAGGCGTATCAACCAGTGTGACGATAGGTAGCTTAAAGCGTTCAGCCATGCTCATCAAACGCAGCGCTTTACGATATCCCTCCGGTCTTGGCATGCCAAAATTTCTAAAAATATTGTCTTTTGTGCCGCGTCCTTTTTGATGGCCAATAATCACTATAGGAAGATTATCCATCCGTGCAAGACCGCCAATAATAGATTTATCGTCGAGGAAGTTTCTGTCCCCGTGTAGCTCAATAAAACCTGTCGTCATTGCAGCAATAAGCTCTAAAGAGCTAGGCCTACGAGGATGCCTCGCGATTTGGGTGGATTCATAAGCCGTTAAATTTGAGAAAATTTTAGTGCGAATGATCTCTGCTCGTGATTCAAGTTCAGCAAGCTCGATATCAACATTAATCAACTGTGTTGATGCGGTCCGCCGCAAATCGTCAATTCGTCTCTCAAGGTCAACCAATGGTTTTTCGAAGGGGATCACGTCCACAGCCCTCATTTAAATATATGTTTTGCCGAGACTATCTTCTATGATTTAGCCTCCAAAGTCACGACAGACTTGGCAAAAAATCCAATCTAGTTAAATTCTGCTGAAAAAAGCCGAACTCTGCGTGTTGTTCGTCACGGCAAAAATTAATTTATTAACATTTTATATAACAACATCCTTACAAACTAAATAAAATACATTACGAAATACACTGGTTATGGTAAGTTTAGCTTGGTTGAGAAAATTAATCAGTAAACGTAGCCAACATTAAAACAACGCCTCTGCGCCCCAATTCCTGAAGAATTTCTTCTGGAATATGATCTCCTGCCGCATAACGAAGCAGACGCAATTTTGGGAGGGACAAAAGTTCTTGCCAATCCGAGATGTCGGGATTGTTTCCTACACTTAATACTTCTAAATTTTCAAGGCCACGAAGGGCCTGAATAGAGCGTAATTGCCGTGAGCTAATGTCCAATTGGCGTTTTTGCGTTAGATCCCAACTTTTGCGCTCAACGTTCCCTGATGCAAGCATATCCCTAAGGACAATCGTCAGAGTGCGCAGATTTTGTGGAGCTGCCGCACCCCGTGACGCAATGTCTTTATACTGGTTGTCAGAATAGTTTTGGGCCTGCGTGTGAAGACCCAAAACCGTAATTCGGTGCCCGTCAGTTAATGGCGCAGCTGATGTGGAGGGTCCAGTGGAGGGTCCAGTGGCGGGTCCAGTGGTAGATCTCCTTGATTCAGAAAGCTGCTCAAGGGCGGAAAGATCATTTATGGAATTATTACGAACGTCTATTTTCTTTAATTTTGTCAAAATAGAAAGCGGCTCACTACTCTCAAGTAAATTATCGGAAGCATCAAGATTCTCTAAATTCTTCGCAAAACGCAGCCAACTAAGCTGCCGCAAGTGGCGACTAGACAAATCCATGGTCGTGACAGTGTCAAGCAGTTGACCCATCTCCTGACAATTCGCAGCCGTTCTCTCAGAGTCAATATTTGCAAAGCGAAACAACGCCGTCAGATCATGCCTTTCATTTTCACTCAACAACTGCGACATACAAGCCTCGGCAAAAGGTTTCGTCGCAACCACAGAATCCGGGCGAGGCCCACCCTCAGGAGAGCCCATGGCGACTTCTCTCAAGCAAAAATCTTGAAGCGTTGCATCACCCGATTGGAAATTGGCAGAGGTCCGTAACCAGCACACCGCCTCACTAACTAGGCCGTAAGCTCCCGACTCATAATCACTCGCGCATGGCATTGGCCCTCTCGACGTAACCCCGGCCAAGACAATTTCGTCACGTGACGTTTGTGCGCTTCTTGAAAGGATGAACGCAGGTCCACCACTATCTCCAGTGCAACTATCCACTTCGTGACTTCCAGCAAAAATTTCCACGCCGGTTCTAAAATTAATTGGAGAATCACCCTGACGCTTAACACCAATTGGGGGTGGTTCGCCTTCCGCAGGCAGCCGCATCGTTGTCAAGCCATACCCACTTATAATCACCTTCGATTGGTTAGCTAATAGTTCATCCATTTCCAAATGGGACAACGGAACTTCCGCTGGTCGAATATCAGAAAATGGTGGGTCAATCCTAACCCACGCAAAATCCATCGCGCCGCGGGGATCTTTCCAAAAGCGCGGGTGAATTTCTAGCTCCACGATATTTGCTCTGCGATCAAGATTGGAAGGTACGCGTCCATTTTTTGAAACCACATGAAAGGTCGAAAGCTCAGTTACTGAGGAGTGCTGCCACCGCTCAAAACAGTGAGCCGCTGTCAAAATAAGGTCAGGCCCAATGAGAGTGCCAGAACACACCGTCAATTCGTCCCGCATTATCGCAACGACATTCCTAAATTTTCCAGCAGTAACGACCTCACCGCCAATAATTTTCATGGCAGAATCGCTATTGCGCGGCCCGCAAGAAAACAAACCGCTTGCCATAAATAGGCTTAGGATTTTCACGTTAAAATTGGTATTTAGGTGCACGAATCGTTTCATGCCCAAGGTTTAACCGTTCTGCGGGTTAACTGCAAGTTTTAACGGCAATAACTTCGATAATTTTTCCTTCAGCCCATCGCATGTTAGCTAGTCTCTGGCGCGAAAGCGCCAGAGACGTATCCTGAGCCGAAGGCGAAGGATCTCGGCGATGCACTACCGCAGGCGCAACGACGAGCGAGCAAGTGCGTCAAATGCGTCTTCCGTATAAATTTGAACATATGGACAATCACGAATATCTGCAATTTGATGCGGCTCAAGGCCAAGCTCAGTGATTTGAGCGGCTGTCAGTCGGTTAATAGTCATAAAGTTAGCACCTAAGTACGTACCACTGGCTGGCGTGCCGGGGGCGCTGCGTTTGCAATAACCTAATAGCCTTCCGACTGGATCCATTACAACAAAATAGCGCATATAGTGGGTTGGTCCTGAATCACCATGCATAAACTCGATATCTATTTTAAATTCACCATTGGCAGACAGATCCATGACACGACCCCTGGCCGTATGCAAAGCGAGTCCAGATTTTGTGTAATATTGAAATGCCGTGGTGATCAAACCAGGCGTGGGATTGACGCCAATGTTCGTAAAACTATTAAAATCGCTTTGAAAGGAGGCCGGTAAAAACTCCGAATTGAGTCGGCTCAGTTCTGGATTTACGATTGATGCTGTATACAGCAGTGTTTTCGAGCCTTCCCTGAGAGAATAAAAAATCGAGTATGTTTTCTTTGAATCTAACGCGATGTTGTCAAACAAAACGTAGGGAACATAACCACCCTGCATTTGATTGCTGGCGTCAAAGTAGCGAGCGCCCAGTGTTCTTTTTTCCGCATCCATGAGAAGCACTGATTCAACGTAACTGAATGGTGTTTGTTTTAAATTCATAAAAAGCGCAAGATTCGCACGTGAGGAAATTGTGGTTTCCGACGACGAAAGGTGTAAGCCATCAATCCAGTATTGCAACCTCCTGCCCGACTGCTCGGCAACAATACTTCCGTTACCGGAACTGATCTTGTTACAGAGGTCCGCCCCCAGAAGCTCCGACGGATTGATAAATGCTGCGGCGACCCCAACGGTACCGGTCAACTTCAGCAACTGGCGCCGATCAAATTCATAGATTTCCACATTTGAAAACGACATATGGCGACTCCTTTAACCGATTTTAATCATGGTGCGATAGTATTTCTGATCGCTGCCTAAAACATACGTGCAAAATGTTTGGTATTCCAAAATATCAAGGGACCCAATGGCCTCTCCCATCACGTCTACGATTTCACCCTTTAGATTCGCGGATGCAGTCCACTTTGCTCCCTTTTGCGCGGTGAAAAGTGGCCGTGTTAGGCCGCCATTTAGATCGGGATAAATCAATGTCGAGCTTTTTACAAATCCAGAAACATCAGAAAACTGCCCCACGGATTGCTTATCAGAGAAGCTGTTAACCAACACCTGTTGCGACAGATCGACGACTGGTTTCCCTTTGAAGGTACGAAAATACTCGATGTCGTGTGTCGAGACAAAGGTCCCCTGGTCGGTAGTGGAAATGATTTTGACTTTTACAAGGCCAGACAGATAGAGACCATCGATCATGATCGGTCTGTAGCTTCCATCCGCTGCTAAATCAGCTCCTGAAATCACGTGCAACGCTAGGACTCGGCCGTCCTCGGCATTCAGCACCAACTGCGTCGTTCCTGGCAGCTTTAACTTTAGGGTCATTAGACTTGTAGAGGCCGCATTCCCATAAAACTTCACAAGTGGTATCTGCGCATTTGACATGGGTGTAATCGCCGACGCGTCAATCTTAGTGGTTGAAATTGCGGGGCACTCCACGTCGATAATGGAGCTGGCAACTTCATCCAGCTTCGAGTTGTCTTCGTGCGCACCACTTTTGCGTTTGGTCAGACTTGGACCCACGAAAGATGACTTGCTACAGGCATGTAGAAGCGAACCCAGCACACCAATCATCCCAAGACCGATCGCACTCCGTCGAGCGACGATCTTATCTGGGTTGGACGCAGGTGGTACAAATTTCGACTTTAATTTGTCAGACATAGACTCTCCCCTGGTTATTTAACGTCAGCAACTAACTTACTCAACACCCTTCGGCTAACTGCTTCGTGAACTTGAGTGCTTTTTTATATTCGCATAAAAAAACTAGATAATATCATTAAGAAAACCGCTTAAGCTTGACAAAACTGCCGTCAGCCCCGAGTTGCTTACGAACTGAGCGACCGGTTTTTTCTTCCAGAAAATCCACAATTCCCATTTGAACATCACCTGTAGAGGGTTTCACGCCCGCGGCAGCATCCTTGCCATCAACGTCTTTAAGAGTATCGGCCAATCCCCAGTTCCCCGCGCTTGTGAGCGCCGCTGAATCCTGGACAATGCTACTGCCTGGTTCATTGATCGATTTCATATCTGCATAGAGGGCATCGCCTAGCATGCCAGTTCCCTTTGGAGCCATAACCAGCATACAGCTCACCTTAGAGTCGGCCATGGCCGTGGATCGTCCCCCTTCCGAGCTTACGCACACAATTACTTTGCTACCTTGAGCGATTTTTTGGGCAAGAATATTCAATCCCATGCCTAATTGGCGCATTCCTTCGATATATGAGTAAGCTCTAATATTATCGGCACCGACGTTGGGGGCGTTGATCGTGGCATCAAGATTCTTACCGTCTAAGTCGACAACATTTAAAAACAAAGAAAAATTCCTCAGAGGAATGCCGGGCATATCGAGCGCTTGGGCCACGTACTTACATT
>CANJQY010000105.1 GCA_947476525.1 Oligoflexales bacterium | reverse complement strand
GTTTATCGGTGCTTAGATCTTCGATGATTCGGTCGACCCAGACGTTGCCGACGTGGTGTTTAATGGCGTGGATCGCCTCCAGGCTTTCGCGAACGGTTTTCGAAGGCAGGGTTCCTGTATGGATCCAAGCGCCGCCAACTTGGTCTCGAACTTTTTCGATAATGCAAACAGACTTTTTCAATTTTGATGCTTGAATCGCCGCCTGAACTCCTGCAGGACCACTGCCTATAACAATGAGATCGTAGGAAGATTTTTTTGCCTTAATCTGATTTTTGGGCGTGCCTAATTCCATAAATTGAAATCCTCTGGTGACGTCAGTAACAAAGGGCGATAATTTGATACTGATTAAACTTAAATACGCTATAGTTATTTTAAACGTTTTCAATTCCATATGAAACGTGTCAATATTTTGCTACTCCATGGAGGTTTTTACATGTCGATTGCATTCGCACTTCAAGGCCTTTTACCCCTTATTGTTTTTGCTATCGTCGATATTTTCGCAAGCATGCGCACGGCCATCGTTGCTGCGATCATTGTGTCAGTGATCGAGGCTGGTTGGAGCTGGTATTCGTTTGGGGAAGTAGATTCCACAACGTGGCTCTCGTTAGGATTGATTCTGCTCATGGGGTTGGTCAGCATAAAAATGCGTAGCGACCGCCTCTTCAAGTTCCAACCGGTGGCGATGGCCGTCGTTTTCGCGGGTGTCTTGGGGTGGTTTCAGTGGCATGGCAATCCATTGATGGTACAGCTCATGCCCAAGGTGGCCGGTCTCTTGTCGGAGGCACAGCAAGCTCAAATGAGTGACCCTCGCTTCATAGAGATCATGACCACATTAGACTTGCTCCTAATCCCAACTTTTCTCGCACATGGAATACTGGTTGCGTGGGCCGCTATCCACAAATCTACTGTGTATTGGCTGGTTGCAAGGGGCGTAGGTTTCTACGTCTTGGTAGGCGTGGCTTTTATGGTGAATATAATCATTTCTCTGTAACCTCCAGTTTGTGTTTTGCCCCGAACCTCGTAAGGCGGCGCTGGCCGATGCTCCTAGCCGGTTTTTCGAGGTGAAAATATATTTCACATAACATCCTAATATTAATTGATTATATTTAAATTCGGCTGAGCCGCGGAGGCAAAAGTTTCACCCTTTTGGTGAAAATGATATTCTTTTGTTACAGTCACATGATTTTATATGAAGGGGAGCTCTAAATGGCGTTTCCAGAAAATAAAGCAGAAAATCTTCTTGGGCGATCGACGCCCAATGGAATTTCCAATCAGCAAAGCTCGCGCGCAAACGTAGATTTGCCGACCGATATCATGGCGCAACGTCACCGCAGTTGGGTTCTTGGTTTACCTCCACAGTGTTCGGTGCCGTTGGCTTCGCGTCCACTGATTCTTGCCATAGGCGGCGGCAAGGGCGGCGTCGGAAAAAGTCTTTTGGCGGCAAACTTAGCGGCGCGACTTGCGAATTTGGGATTACGAGTGGCCGCTCTTGATCTCGATTGTGGCGGAGCGAACTTGCACACTTATTTTGGGATGTCGTCTGTTCCTGCAAATTTGGGTGATTTTTTAGTTCAGAATAAATCTGATTTGTTCGGGGTTTTGTCACCAAGCAATGTTCCCGGATTATCTATCGCATCGTCGCAACGAGACGATGCCTGGGCGATTTCCGATAGCCTTTCGACGGATGGGTTTGGACGGTTGTGGAGTGGAATTAATTCGCTTGGCGAGCAGGGCTTCCATGTGGTTCTACTGGACCTCGGTGCGGGAACAAGTCGCCATACGATTGACTTATTTTGTTGCGCCCATGCAGGAATCGTCACCGCGCTGCCCGAGCCGACGTCGGTGGAGAACGCCTACCTGTTTATGAGGACTGTTTTTATGCGGTTAATGGCGCATTCAGCCTATAGATTGGGCAGAGCTAGTGAGGGTGCCGGCATAATATCAGCGCTCAACCATGATATAGCTGGGGCTCCCGGGCGTAGCTATACTGATAAGTTGCGAATGCTTTATCAGACAAACCCTGCTATTGTTGGCCCGATGGCTGGCTCGTTGTCTGGGCGTGTTATGGGGATCATGATCAATCAGACGCGGTCTCAGGCGGACATTGACATTGGCAAGGCGATGGAAATGGCTGCTAATAGCTACTTTGGGTTCGCATCGTCGTATCTTGGCTATTTGAATTACGATGAGGCTGCATGGAAAAGTCTCAGGAATAAGCGATTAATGCTTTTAGATTTTCCGCAGTCGATAATTGTCCGCAGGCTTAATGAGGCAACCAACGTTTTACTGAGGCAATGCGGGATTGAATTTGGCCCCCATGCAGGTGCCGCAAATGGACTTGGTTTTCGGAGCCTATGAATTTTCGGTGCCTAGGAAATGTCGTCGCAGATTGTCGTCGCATGTGTATGATAGCCGTGTATTTTAACAGAATTATTTAAAGGACCAAAATATCAATGAACTTCGAAAACACAGACCCTTTAGCAAAGACTGCTAGTACATCCTTCAACAGCTCATTTCGTGCGCCTACGCACTACGATGTGTTAAACATTGATCCCGCTGCAACACGCATGGCGATTCGAGAGTCGTACCTTCGTTTAAGGAATCTTTATTCCAGTAATGGCGACGGCTTGTATGGGATGGCTGGGCCTGATGATTTGGCTCGACATTTGCAAAACCTCGACAAGGCCTTTGATGTACTAAATGACGACGCGGCTAGAACGGCCTATAACCACAAACTGGCAAGTGGCCAAACCACCCAACCAGAAAGCGAGTGGAGCTCCGAGGTCGATCAGTGGAAGCCCATTGGTCTAGGCATCGGAAGTGAGATCATTCAAACTAGCCGTAGCACCCTTAAGGTCACTAGGACTCGGGCAAATGGAGCTAATAGTCTGGAGTTACAGGCAAAATTTCTGGTCGTCATGGACGAAGGAGATATTGCTGATGGCTCCATGCTAGCTACACTTCGTGAACTATCCGGCGTGACTCAAGCCGAAATGCATGAACGTACGAAAATACCTCTTGAGTATATTGCTGGAATAGAGAACAACCGCTTTGAACCGCTTCCCAAAGTGGTTTATATAAAGGGATTTATGCGTAGCTATCTACGCTACCTTAACGTTCCAAACCTTGAAAAAATCGTCTCAGCTTACTCAAGTAGGCTCGAGGCATGGCAGTCTGGACAGAAATAATGACAGGTTTCGATAAAGCGGCAGCAGGTAAAATTACGTTAAGCAATGAAATTACGGTTACGCCCCTCGACGAGGGGCGCCTTCGCTTAGACCTTTTTCTTAGTCGAATTTTGCCTGGTTTGTCTCGGACCAAAGTCCAAGAAATGATCGAGCTGAAACTAGTCGAAGTGAATGGTAAGCTTGGCACGGTGCGTCTTCTTGTGAAAGCTGGAGACGTCATTCGTTATTGTGATCTTCCCAAAGCACAGACGACTCTTCAGCCAGTGTCGATGAATTTAGATATTTTATTTGAAGATGACCACGTCATCGTCTTGAATAAAGCTGCCGGTATCACCGTGCACCCAGGGGCCGGGGAAAAAGGGCATACGCTTGTCCACGGTTTACTTTTTCACTCTAAAAAACTCGGTGTTGGCGCTGCAGATGAAGACGAGGGCGGGGATACGTCGGATCGTCCCGGGATCGTGCATCGCCTCGACAAGGATACCACTGGGGTCATGGTTGTCGCTAAAACAAATGCAGCCCATGCCCACCTCTCCAAACAGTTTCATGACAAAACAAATTTTCGACAGTACGTTGCTTTGTTAAACGGCCCATTCCCGGAAGGTGACTGGGTGCGAGATAGTTATATTCATAGAGATCCGCGTGAGCGAACCAGATTTGCCTCGATCGATGTCTCACATTACGATCATCGTAAAGAGCGAGAGGGCGGCGGTGACCTGCAAGGCTACCGATTCGCACGCACTGTTTTCAAGCGTGAAGCACAGTATCGAGGAGTGCTCTCACTCGTAAGCCTAAAGCTTCATACTGGTCGCACCCACCAAATTCGACTGCATGCACGCGATCTCGGTTCGCCGATTATTGGAGATCAAGTCTACGGTAAAGGCCCGATACTGGTCGGTAGAAAATCTTTTCCTGCGGAATTAGAGGCCAAAATTGTCGCCACCAAACGTCAGATGCTCCATGCCTGGATTTTAGGATTTCAACACCCTGAAACCGGTGTTTGGGTTCAATTTGAAGCTCCGATGCCTCCAGATTTTGCGGATATCGTAAAAGACCTCGAAGCGTTCCGAGACTAAGTTTAGTGGCAACAAGCAGAATTTAGAGATTAATTCGGCCACGATTGTTTTTTCTCCAAGATCTATTTTAAAAGTCAGCTTAGCAATAGGCGCTGGCATATTGATATTCGAATAGAATTAGGTCATAATTAAACAAAGCGGTTTATTATGAGTTTCATGTTGTGGGGGTAAAACAACATGTGTCGTTTTTTCGCAAAGCAAATGACAATACTTTTCGTCGCAGCGGTAAATCCATCGTTTGCCGCAGGCAATGTGCCTGCCGAGTCGGCCGCAATGCCAAGTGAGGAAATGATTTTTCTCACCATCGATAAAATACATAACCAAGCAAATTTAAGCACGTTACCTGACAGTGCGCAGTCTTCGAAGTTATTGCGGTCATTTAAAATTGCCACCGGTAAAGTCGATGGCGACAAAGAGCGTCGAGGGGACAGCAAAACTCCCGAGGGAATTTATTTTACCGCCGAGGCCTTGCCGCCAACGCAACTTGAACATAAAAAATATGGACCCCTAGCGATCCCGTTGAACTTCCCAAATCCAATGGATCAAATACTGGGTAAAACGGGCTCTGGTATTTGGCTTCACGGAGTGGGGGACCGCAAAATTGAGGATGCCCACGTTACAGAAGGTTGCGTGGCGTTTCAGAATTCTGAAATTTCAAGTTTATCCCAATGGTTACGACCCCAGCAAGGAGTCGTAGTGATCGCCAGAGATGCAGCCGATGTCAACCGCCTTGAAGATCTAGCTGGCGCAAACCGCGTTTCCCAAGATTGGATCAAAGCTTGGTCCACCCGTGATATGGCGAGCTATATAAGTTTTTATGCACAAGATTTTACTAATGGCGGCAAGGATTTGGCTGCATACGAACGCTACAAAAAATCTGTTTTTGGCTCTTATAAGTCTATGACTGTTAAAACATCCAATCTTCGGGTCATCACCCACCCCAAGTATGCGTTAGTCATGATGAACCAAGAGTTCAATGGCGACGAACGATTTAAGTCCCATGGTCGAAAAATGGTCTACCTCCGAAAAAACTCAGACGGTGCCTGGAAAATAGTACGAGAATTGTTTGATGATTTTCCTATGCGTCCCGTTGCACTCACGCTTCGAGACTTTTCTGGCCAAGCTGCAGGTGATGTAAATGGAACCACAGCGCCAACCGTTAGTTCCTCGGTAAGTGGAACACAAAGTCGTTAATTTTATTGCGCGAGCCCGATTGGAGAGTTACAGTCACAAAGTAACAACTTCATAGGGGGCATTCGCTTGAAAGTATACAACACAATTAAGTCTACGGCATTAAAAGGCCTCACGTTCACTGGCATCATGCTAACGGGTATCATGTTGGCCGGCAGCAGTGCGGTGCAGGCAGAAGATCTTTACACATTAAACGGAAAAGTTGTTTCCTCTGAAAGTCTGACTCCAGAACAGCTAAAGCAAGCGGCCTCGCTCGTCAAGGCGACGGCTGATGGCCTGCAAGCAGCGGCCGATAAAATGATTTTGAATGAGTATTTCGACAGCCAAGCGGCGTCACAAAAAAAGCCTCGCGATGAACTTGAGCAAAAAGCCTTTGAGGCTAGCGAGCCGACTGAAAAAGCCATTAAAGACTGGTATGAAGCTAACAAGGCCAAAATTCCAGCAACCTATGAATTTGAAAAAATAAAGGGTGAAATTGTAAAAGTCGTCAAGCAAGAGGCCATGAAAGTTAAGCGTGATGAGCTTCTTGCAAAACTGAAAAAGGATGGGAAATTCGCTCTAATTCGTGGAACACCAGAAGCAAAAAGTCCAACGGCAGTTGCGGGTGCAGTCTACATCTACAACGGAAAAACAATTTCCACACCGGAGCTAAGTCCTGGCCTGCAACAGCAATTTTTTGAAATTGAGTATCAAGCCTTTGAGCAACGCCGGGCCTTTGCCGATTCGGTACTCATTGGCAATCACTTTGCGGAACTCGCAAAAACAAAAAAGAAAACCGTAGAAGAAGTTCAAAAAGCAGAGTTTGACGTCAAAGAGCCGTCGGAAAAGGCCATGAAAGAATGGTACACAAAGAATAAGTCCCATATCCCTGCTGGCTATGACTACGACAAAATTAAGACGCAAATTGCCGGCGTGATTAAAGATGAAGCAGCAGCAGCCAAGCGTACGGCATTGTTGGCAAAGCTAAAGAATGCTGGAAAGTATGCATTTACAGGGACAACACCAGCCTCACCTACCGTCGAAATAAAAATGGATGGTTATCCGTTTAAAGGTAAGGATGGTGCGAAATTGACCATTATTGAATTCGCAGATTTCCAGTGTTCACACTGCAAGGTGGCCTCTGAGGTGCTGAAAAAAATTCCGGCAAAATATACTAACCAGTGGAAGTACGTCTTTATAGATTATCCGATTAATCCATCAGGAATTAGTAAAGTGGTCGCCGAAGGCAGCCACTGTGCTGCAGATCAAAATAAGTATTGGGAATACCATTATAAAGCTTTTGACGGTCAGAGTACTCTCGACAAAGACTCACCGACGAAATTTGCCGCTGACCTTAAGCTAGACGCAGCAAAATTTAAAACTTGCTTTGATGGCACCAAAGGTAAAGCCTTGGTTGAAAAAGGCCGCTTAGAGGGCGAGCGCATTGGCGTAAGTGGCACTCCTTATCTAATAATCAACGGACATCGCTACCTCGGCGCCCATACGGTAGCAGCGTTTACCAAAGAATTCGACACTTACCTCAAGTAATATTTGATGGTTGATGGCACTTGTCGGCACTCGAGGCGGGGCCGTTTTTCCGCGATTTTTCCACGCTTTTCCAGTGTTTTACCGTCGACTCCGGTTTTCTTGTTGGTTTTTGGGCCCTAGGCAAACATTGCCCTGTTAAGTATTTTACAACACCTCCGATGGATGGAACGTCTCAAGAGAACGTGTCATGCATCAGGAGTAAGTGTGAATTTTATTTTTTCTACAAATCTACTTATTCTAGCGTCGTCGTTAGCGTCGTTGTTAGTGTCGTCGCTAACGATGCTGCCAGCCCGCGCCGACGCAACAACGCCCCTTGCTATACGTGCTGAACTCGATGGCGTCGCATCCGCAAAAGGTAAAGTTTCAACTCTGCTGCAAAAATATTGTGGTGATGCCTGCGAGTTAATCGACATAAAGGCAGATGTTGACGAGAGCAGTTCAGAGTCTCAGGAGCTGGGCTTCGAAAGTATCTCAGGTGATGCTAAAGCCACCGTAACCATCTCTAGAATGTTGGTTGAAATTCAAGTCGACGACCGCGTTTCTAGCGCCGATCAAGAGCGCCTTGGTCGCTTAGTAAACAACACTCTGAAAGCTCTCACTCCTTTTTCCTCGGTTGTTTGGAGCTCGGTGGCGTTTCCACAAATTGGTGTTTCCGGTGAGATAGAAGACCGAATCAAGTCGGCATTACAGCAAAAAGTGCAAAATGCGGTACAGCAAACCCTCGATGCTTATTGTGGTCAAGAATGTGTTCTCTCGAACGTCGGTGTGGCCGGTAAGCTTGTGTCGCCGGATGAGGCTCGCGGCGTCGCCGAACGAGAGCTCGCTCGTGAGCACAACGGCCGCGGAATTTTACGCATTGAAAATGTAGATGTTGACTTGAGTATTGATGAAAAAGTTCCTGAAGCTACCCGCGCTAAAATTCAAAACCTCATCAAAGCGAAAACACGCTTCGCCTTTCCAATCAACATTAATATGGCAGTGGTCGATTTCCCCCAATCTACCACGTCAAAGCAGAATGCTGACCCTTGGGGACTCGACCGACTACGACAAACACTTCAAATTTTCCGCGAGTTGGCTGGCACAAAGGAGATAATTTCCAATTCGAAGGAAATTATCGCAAGCACTGAGTCAAAAGATGTTAAGGAAACAAAAGACTCAAAGGAAAACTCGCTCGAAAAATTAACAGCATCAGAGAAGAGTATCGCGTCGGAGAAAAGTATAGCGTCGGAAAAATCTAATTCGAGCAGCAATTCCGTCAACGCTAGCGAAAAAACCTCAGAATCAAGCGCTTTCGAAAAGAAGCAAGGCTCTGAAAACACAGAATACATGGCCTATATTGCAGGATTTCTGGTGTTAGCAGGGATTGTCGTGGCCATGATTATGAGATTCGCCGCAGCCTCTAAAGATGCTCGCATCATGGTGGAAACTACGCCTGCCAAAACTGGAGCGGCCCATGGAGTCGTCATGGATCCTAACGCCGTAGGCTTGCCTGGTACGCCCAATGAACTTGGAAGACGCACTTTGTCATTAAAAATGAAGATCGACGGTTTGCGAGAGGAGCTGATCATAGCGTTCACAGAAAATTCTAGGGTGGCACGTGATACGTTTACCCGCATGCTGCAAGAAGAAGGTGTCGAGGCAACATCCAAATACGTACACATATTTGGTCCTCAAATTGTTTTCGACCTTATGAATGACACCAGCCTCCAAAGAGACTTGCAAGATCTTGGCGAATATTATTACAAGGCAACGTTTTTCTTTACCGATGAACAAACCCTAGAATTGCTTAATTCACTTCGGACTAAAGTCACATCTAGTGAAATTCGGGTAATGGCTCGTAAACGAAGTGAACAATTTGAATTTCTGCAAAACCTGGATGTCACACAGATATTCTCGCTTATTTCCGAAGAAAAGCCGCAGCTTCAAAGCGTTCTTTTAACCCAGGTCGAACCATCTCGCCGCCGAATTCTCTTTGACATGTACCAAGGCGATGCAAAAGTTGCACTGATGCGAGAGCTCTGTAAATCTGACGCAATTCCAAAGGAATACCTTGCAAACGTCGCTAAAGCGCTTCATAAAAAAGTTCGTTCTAGAACCGACTTCGACACCGAGCAGCTTCGTTCAAGTGATATCATTATCGAACTTCTTGAGAAGGCAACTCTTCTCGAGCAAAGGACTTTAATGTCCGATCTCGTCATATCGAACCCTGACTCCGCTAGGGCCATTAAGTTGAAACTGGTCACAGTTAACATGCTGCCGTTTCTCAAAGATGGGCACTTGCTTGAAATCGTCATGGGCCTTGAGCGTGAAGACTTACTTTGCTTCTTGGCCGGAGCGCCGGATCAAATCCGAGAGCTGCTGTTGACGAAGGCTCCAGCGGAACTTTCTCAAAGCTGGGAGGAAGATCTCGAAAATATCCCTTCAATCGATGATGCACGCTATAGAATGGCGGAAATGCGGATTCTAGGTCGGGTTCGAAACCTCGGAAACAGTGGGGCCATCCGCATCGTAGACATCAATGATCGGATATTCTCTGACGAACAATTGGCAAACATTCGCCGCCAGAAGACCCAGCCAGATCTCAACCTTGGCCGCAGTTCGGTTGCCGCCTAGGCTGAATAACAGTCTGATATTAATGATTTTTATACATAAAGTTGGCCCCGTGAGTGGCCTGGATGGTGGTTTGTGGGCGGCATTAATGTCGTGATACGACCTTTATGTTTCAATTCAATTCGTGTACACTTGGGCCTCTTTTTGGTCTGCGGGCTATGTTCCTACGCTTACTCCGTTGCGTTTTGTTTAAAGTCTTGGATTCCCAGGTTCAGCAGCTAGTTTTGAGGTTTCTATGATCAATGTCAGTAATGCTACGAAACGATACGGCGACCGGATTCTATATCAAGGTGCAAGTTTCCTGATTCGTGGCGGAGATAAAATTGGACTTGTCGGCTCCAACGGCTCCGGCAAATCAACTATTTTTAAAATCATAATGGGACTCGACCATTTAGATGATGGAACAGTCAGCGTGGATCCCGGAATTCTCGTCGGTTATTTTGACCAGAATATCGGAGAAATGTCTGGACGCAGCGCGCTCGCGGAATGTATGGCCGGTGCAGGGAAAGTCGCGGGCATAGGTGTCGAGCTGGCAAAAATGGAAGAGCGCATGGGACGCTTCGGCGATGAGCCCATGGATGACGACGAGATGATGAAATTCATGGAGCACTTCGGAGAGCTTCAAATTGAATTTCAAAACCGCGGGGGCTACGACCTAGAATCTCGCGCACAAGCGATCCTCACAGGTCTTGGAATCGGGCCTCAGACCTACGACCTGCCCGTTGAAAGTTTTTCTGGCGGCTGGAAAATGAGAATTGCCCTGGCCCAAATTCTTTTGCTCAATCCCGATGTACTACTGATCGATGAGCCGACTAACCATCTAGATATTGAAGCCATTATTTGGCTGGAAGAATGGCTAAAAGGCTTCAAAGGTGCTCTCGTCATGACGAGTCATGATCGCGAATTTATGAACCGCATTTGTGGCCGAACGGTTGAAATATCCAATAAACAAATTACCACCTACAGCGGAAACTACGATTTCTACCTAAAAGATCGAGAGCTTCGCCGTGACCAACAAATCGCAGCATTTAAACGCCAACAAGAACAGTTGTCGAAAGAAGAAGACTTTATCGCAAGATTCGCGGCACGAGCTTCCCACGCCGCACAGGTGCAGTCTCGCGTCAAAAAGCTGGATAAAATAGAACGCCTCGAAATGCCTCCAGAATCCAAAAAGCTCGTTTTCGACTTTGCAACCGCGCCCCGTAGCGGAAATGAAGTGGTCAAACTCGACGCCCTAGGCAAAG
>CANJQY010000104.1 GCA_947476525.1 Oligoflexales bacterium | reverse complement strand
GCTAAGTATTAGAGCTAAGTATTAGAGCTAAGTATTAGAGCTAAGTATTAGAGATAAGTGACGTGCTCTGCAGAAGGTCCAATTGTTAACGAAAGTTTTTCCTGGGGTGAGGGATTATGACTGAAGAAGTAAAGTGGGAAAGAACCATATCGGATGTGAATGACGAGATTTTGGTGAATCTTGAAAATCCACACAAAATGTTTTACGTCGCACTAGCTGCCGCGGTTTCAGTGTTGCTATTTGCCGTGGGCATGGTGTCCTACCACACAGCAGTAGGTCCAGGTATGTGGCAGGGCTTCCGTCCACCTGTGTACTGGCTAGTCGACATCACTAACTTCGTATTTTGGGTTGGTATCGGCCACGCTGGAACGCTAATTTCCGCCATTTTATTCTTGTTTCGCGCAAAATGGCGAAATGCAGTCAATCGCTCTGCGGAGGCTATGACTATTTTTGCCGTAATCTGCGCCTTGGTCTTCCCTGCCATTCACATGGGGCGGATGTACCTTGGGGCGTATTGGGCGATGCCTTTCCCGAACACCAACAATCTTTGGGTAAACTTTAGGTCTCCGCTTTTTTGGGATGTTTGCGCGATTTCAACCTACTTCACAGTTTCACTTTTATTTTGGTACATCGGACTTGTTCCTGATCTGGCCTCAGTACGAGACCGAGTTTCTGGAATTAAAAAAATTGTTTACGGCATACTTTCTTTTGGATGGCGCGGCACAGCTCGCCAGTGGCACCACTATGAAACAGGATACGGCGCCTTGGCAGCCTTGGCGACACCGCTCGTACTATCTGTGCACTCGATCGTATCTTGGGACTTCGCCATGTCGCTGCAACCAGGATGGCACACGACGATTTTTCCGCCGTACTTCGTAGCAGGAGCTATTTTGTCTGGCTGCGCGATGGTTTACACCCTTTTGCTACCTGTCCGCTG
Organism: Oligoflexales bacterium; assembly: GCA_947476525.1. Classification (GTDB taxonomy): domain Bacteria; phylum Bdellovibrionota_B; class Oligoflexia; order Oligoflexales; family RGVZ01; genus CAMDKS01. The sequence goes on along the minus strand of CANJQY010000104.1, from coordinate 9,902 downwards.
GATGTTTCAACTTGAAAAATTCATTCTAGACGAGCATTTGGAAGCCTGTATCAAACTAACCCTTCTTACATCGACCATCTGCTCTTACGCTTACGCCATTGAATTCTTCGTGGCTTGGTATTCTGGAAATGTGTACGAATGGGCTATCTTTGCTAAGCGTGCCACGGGGCCGTATTCCTTTTATTTCTGGACGATGACTTTCTGCAATTGTATTTTTCCGCTTATTTGGTGGTCTAAGAAAATGCGCCTCAATAAGACCGTCTGTTTTGTTATTTGTGTTTTGATCAACGTTGGAATGTGGTTTGAACGTTACAACATTATTCTATCGTCATTAGTCGAAGATTTCCTTCCTGGCTCATGGGGGCACTCGGAGCCGGGGCTTTGGGAAATTGGACTTACGATAGGAAGTTTCGGCTTATTTTTTACGTTCTTCTTGTTATTTGTGAAGTTTTTTCCAATCGTTTCGCTCTCAGAAATTAAACTCATTATGCCTAAGCCCATGAGTGGTCACGGCAAGGGAGGACATTGAGCCATGAGTCAATCCAGAGGTATTTTAGCGATATTTAAGCACCTTGATTCGGTCTGCCGTGCGATCGAAAAGGTAAAGGGTCGCAATGATTTCAAGGATCATGAGGTCTATACGCCGACGTCCTACCACGAAATAGAGCACGCCTGTGCCTATTCACCGAGTCCAGTTCGCTGGTTTACTTTTGTAGGGGCGATGCTTGGCACGATAACCGGATTTTCGCTTCCACTTCTATGTGACTGGGATTGGCCGATCGTCGTGGGTGGTAAGACTCCAGGAATTTATTCGTTGCCAGCGTACGTTGTGATTGGCTTTGAGTTTACGATCCTTTTTGGGGCAATCGCCACCGTACTTGGTATTTTAGTCATGTGCCGACTTCCAAACCCGAAGGTTAACATCTTGGACAAACGACTTACTGATGACATGTTTGGCATTTGGATTCCAGGGGCAGTGCCGGATGGCCCGCAGGCTAAACTCATGAAAGAACTGGGCGCAACTGAAATCAAAATGACGTAACGAATTGACATGAACCATTCAATTAAAAATAAACTCACAGAAAATACGTGTCGCGAATGATGGAGGGCAAAGGAAAATGAAGCAAAGAATTAAAACCATGGTGACGAGTTTAGCACTGGCGGGTGCCACCGTCTCCTGCATGAAATCTGGCAATCCTGTGGAGCACACGGGCGTAACCGGAGCGATCACTAAGCTCTTGGGCGGCGACACCAGCCAAACCAAGGTGCAGTACGTGCCAGATATGGCCGATGCACCTACGATGAAGCCGCAAGAAAATTTTATTGAGCCGCCTGAAGGATCCGTCTCTAATAACGCGATCCTTTACCCAAAGACGGTTGAGGAGGCGGAAGCCAATCTCAAAAATCCTCTGCAAAACGATCCACAAGTCGTTGCTCTCGGCGAAAAAATGTTTAACACCTACTGTATACCCTGTCACGGAGCCGCGGCAAAAGGTGACGGTTCGATTACGGACGTCTATCCTAAGCCACCAGATATTACCTCTGCCGCGTATCAAGCAAGAGGTGACGGTTTCTTCTTCTACAGAATTACCTTCGGGGCAAACATCATGCCAGGCTATGGGCATGCTACCGCACCACACGAAAGATGGGCGATTGTGCACTACCTACGTAAACTTCAGGGGGTATCGAAATGAGCCATCATGGTCATAATGATTTATACGAACAGCGTCAAAGCTACTACCTGCCTGCGAATGCGGTAACTCGTGGAGCTGTTGCCTTTTTAGTGCTAATTGGCCTTGTGACCTTTGCAATAGGAATGAATCAAGGACTTTACACACGGGTTTGGGGTGCACTGCTCTTTAACACGTTCTTTTTCTTCGTGCTTAGCCTTGGGGGCTCGGTCCTTCCTGCCATTCAAGACGTTCTCGGGGCAAAATGGGCACGCCCGATCCTCCGACTGGCTGAGTCCTACACGAGCTTTATGCCCATTGCTGGGGTTATTTTTATGTCCATACTGGCCTGCGTCAAACTTCAAATCGCAGGTGCTCATGACCTGTATTCGTGGGTTTCCAATCCTGCGTCGATTCACCATTTTTGGGGAAAGCGTACTTGGCTAGTAGAAAACTTCTGGTTGCTTAGAGACGTTGTCGCAATCCTAATTATTATTTGTCTATCGTCATGGCAAGTGGGCATGAAGACTGCACGAGATCGGGCATTTGTGGCTGGTCACAAGGACGAAGCCGCAAAAATGGCGGCAGCTGTTCGCGCCAAACTTCGTTACTGGAGTGCTCCGATGCTGGTTGTTTATTCCGTCTTGTTCACGCTTTTGGCCTTCGACCTTATGATGTCCCTAGCGCCAACTTGGTTTTCAACACTTTGGGGTGGTTGGTTATTTGCTGTTATGATGCAGACTCTTTTTGCGTCGTTAATGGTTACAATGTGGTCCCTAAAAGGCACCGCTATCGGTCAGGTCATCGGCCGCCAGCAGTTTCATGATGTTGGTAAATTGATGCACGGGTTTTCGATTTTCTTTGCTTACCTCACCTATGCCCACATCCTTACGTATTGGTATGGCAACATGCCAGAGGAGACCGAGTACTTTATTCACCGCCTTGAGGCACCGTGGAAGTATATCGTGTTTATTGCACCGCTCATTAGTTTCGTTTTACCGCTATACGTGATGATTCCAAAAGCCAGCAAGTGGACAAAAATGGTTGCTTTCCCAATTGCCATTGGCATTCTTGGGGCACAGTGGTTTACCTACATGCTGATCGTAATGCCAGAAATCGTTAAGAGTGAAGACTTTGGCTTGCCGTTGATTGAGCTTGGCCTTTTCTTCGGTGTTTTTGGCCTATTTCTTGGCAGTGTGTTTGCTTTTGGAAGTCGTAATCCAATGGTTGCACTCGCTGATCCGCTGTTACACGAAGCCTTGGCTGAAGCGGCACACTGAACAGGGACTAGAAGTTGTTTTGCCCGAACGATTCAAGTTTTTTCACACACTCTGAAAGACAATACGCATGGCGCAATTGCAACTTACAGATGTGACGAAACTTTTTGGCAAAACGAGGGTTATAGATGGATTGCACCTGACTGTAAAATCAGGTGAATTCGTCGTGCTTGTGGGACCAAGTGGTTGCGGCAAAAGCACTATATTACGCATGATCGCAGGACTTGAAGATCTCAGTTCGGGATCAATAAAAATGGATGGAAACATCATCAACAACCTCAGCCCCAAGGAGCGAGGCGTTGCTATGGTTTTCCAAAATTATGCCTTATATCCGCACATGACAGTGCGCGATAATATTTCTTTTGGCTTGAAGTTAGCTTCGATGCCAAAAGACGAAATAAAAGAACGAGTCTTTGACGCAGCTAAAACACTAAACCTAACGGACTACTTGGACAAAAAGCCTGGCCAATTATCGGGCGGGCAAAAACAAAGAGTCGCCATGGGACGTGCCATGGTTCGGCGACCGAAACTTTTTCTTTTTGACGAGCCCCTGAGTAATCTAGACGCCGCGTTGCGAGTGCGTATGCGAGCCGAGATTGCACAGTTGCATAAGGGGTTAGACTGCACGACGATCTACGTCACCCATGACCAGGTTGAAGCCATGACGTTAGCGGATCGGATCGCCGTCGTTAATGGTGGAAAAATTGAACAATTCGGCACTCCCATGGAGCTCTACAATGCGCCGCAAACAAAATTTGTGGCGTCATTTCTTGGTATGCCACCAATGAATTTTCTGCCCGTTAAGATGATCCAATCCCAGCTTGTCCCCTCAGCCGCTGTCACGGTGGGCTTTCGCGCAGAGGATACGCAGGTGGTCAATAGCCGATCCTCCTCGGTAGAGGTCCCGTCAAACGAAATCCGTACAAAAGTTCGCGACGTGCCACTGCCACCTGGAAGCGTAAAAATGGTCGAATTGCTAGGTGGTTTATCGCACATTCATGTCAGATTGTCTGACGACCAAGACGTCGTAGTCGAAACACGCAGTGCACTCACGCCAGAGTTAATTCCGAGGATTGGCGATGTGATAGAATTGACAGCAGATGCAAGCCGGCTCTTCTTCTTTGACGCGGATGGTCGCACCATTTTTAAGACTTGAGGTCCACGCCATGCGCACTCGCTCTGGTCTACTTTTTGTGTACGCGCTTCTTGCACCCTGCCTTCTAGTGTTGGGACTTTTCGTCCTTGCCCCGGCCGTCCAATCGTTTTACCTAAGTTTTCACGATGTGGATCCATTTTCGAATGCCATTTTTCCAGTGGGTTTAGACCACTACCGTGAAATGATGAACTCTGAGGAATATAGGATTAGCCTCAGATCATCCATTTGTTTTGTGCTTTACACAGTGCCCAGCTCCATCGTGATTAGCCTATTCATTGCGGTGATGCTGGACGCACGACCACTATTCCATGGTTTTTTTCGCACTATTTTTTTGGTGCCGGTCGGCATTTCGCCTGCGATGGCTGCCATGCTCTGGGTGTTCCTCTACAACCCGGTCGCCGGGTATTTGAATTATTTTTTGAGCTTGATCGGAATTAGTGGCCCACAGTGGCTGACGGATCCTGCGTATGCACTTGCCGCAGTCGCATTGTCGACCGTTTGGAAGGAGGTTGGATTCAACGTGATTTTCTTTTTGGCCGGTTTGGCGGCGGTGCCCTCCGAACTCACGGAGGCTGCGCTTATCGACGGTGCGGGCCCCTGGAAGAGATTTTGGAGCATTACGTTGCCCATGATTTCTCCGACGGTATTTTTTGTGTCGACCGTTTCGGTGATCCATGCTTTTGAAAGTTTCGGCCAGATCCACATCCTCACCAGAGGCGGACCGGCGTATGCCACCAATGTTTTAGTTTATAACCTCTACCGGGATGCGTTTGAGAATTTCCGCACCGGCTTCGCCTCGGCACAAGCGGTCATCCTTTTTCTAATCATCATGGGCGTGACGGCTCTCCAATTCTACGTGGCCAAGCGTCGGGTCCACTACCGCTAGGAGGAAAACCTTTGAAAAATAGTGTTACGGCTCAACAACAACGGCAACAACGCTTGTTAGCAACACTGGTACTGTGTTTACCTGCGTTGGCGCATCTTTTCCCGATACTATATATGTTATCTCTTTCGTTTAAATCGGCCACCGAGGTTTTTGAGTATCCACCAAACTTGATCCCGGCTGCATTTGATTTTGCAAACTATGTGACGGCCATAAAGTCTGCACCCCTAGCGCGATTTTTGCTTAACTCGCTCATTGTATCGCTTAGCGTAACAGCACTGCAATTAGTCACTTCAATTCTCGCGGCATTTGCTTTAGCACGCATAGAATTCCCCGGGAAAAAGTTTTTTTTGGCCGTGATCCTTGCGACAATGATGGTGCCTGGCGAGGTCACGATTCTACCTAATTACCTGACTATTGCACGTCTTGGCTGGCTGGACACATACCGCAGCATGATCGTGCCCTCGGCCGCGTCGGGGTTTGGTGTGTTTTTGCTCTATCAGTTTTTCCGCACAATTCCAACAGAACTTGAAGAAGCGGTACGGGTAGATGGCGGCTCACGATTTCGGTTTCTTTGGCAATTTGTCGTACCTTTGTCGATGCCTGCGATTGTTGCTTTTGGTGTGTACGCTTTCGTGGCCACTTGGAATCAATATCTTTGGCCTTTGGTCGTGACTCAAACAACAGAAATGCGTACAGTACAAATCGCCCTTGGAATGTTTCGGTCGGAAAATGAGGCGTCTAGTTGGGGCGTGATTATGGCGGCCACAGCTATTCTCGTGGCACCGTCTATTTTATTATTTGTGGCCACACAAAAGCAGTTTGTTCGTGGAATTATGATGAGTGGAATAAAAGGTTAAAAACGAAGGTGGAGTAAACTCAAATGAATTTAGTAAAGCGTGTTTCTGTATCCGTAGTGCGGCATTTAGTTGGAGCCATGTTAGTGTTTGGCACCTTGACTTTGCCTTTGACCGCAATAACTTCCATGGCTGTGGCGGCACCGGTTACCATTGACTTTTGGCACTCCATGACTGGTGACAAGAGTCTGCTTTTGGAACAGCTCGTTGCCGATTTCAATAAAAATCCCGCCAACAAAGAGCGAATGAAAATTAGCATGACCTACGTAGGAAACTATGTCGAAGGCATCAACAAGCTTAGAACTTCCTTGATTGCAAACAAGGGTCCGCACATTGCACAGATATTCGAAATTGGTACTCAAGTCATGATCGACTCGAAGGCGGCTACCCCCTTAGAAGATCTGATTGGGCAGGACAAGGAATTCGGCCTAGATCAAATGCTTCCTCAAGTGGTTCAGTACTATAAAGTGAGTGGTCGCCTGTATTCGTTGCCATTTGCGACATCAAATCCCATTATCTACTACAATGCTGATTGGTTTAAAAAAGCTGGCGTCGGGGCAGTGCCCAAAACATTTGAAGAGCTTTCAACAGTAGCCGAAAAACTCACTGACCGCACAAAAAAACTCACGGGAATCACTTGGCCGCTCAACGCCTGGTTTTTCGAACAATTCCTGGCGCGGCAAGGGGCGGTATTAATCGACCACGGTAACGGCCGCAGTGGCCGCGCTGAGAAAGCGAACTTCGCCTCAGTGGAGGGTATTCGCTATTTAGATTTATTGGCGGCCATGACTAAGGCGGGAACTTTTTCAAACGTCGGCCGCGAGTGGGATCCGCCAGTGCAAAACTTCATGGCAGGTCGCTCAGCCATGTTGATAACATCCACGTCGGACGTATTTGTTATTACCGCCAAGTCACCATTCAAGGTTCAGACAGCACCCTTGCCGATTCCAGCAGGAATGGACAAGATTCCCGGCGGAACCATCATCGGCGGCAATTCCCTGTGGATCATGAAAGCTAAGCCCGCAAACGAGCAACATCTTGCCTATGAATTCCTGAAATACATGGCCTCATCAGCGACGCAACGTGTTTGGCATTCAAAAACCGGGTATTTTCCGATCCGCAAGGACGTGATTGCATCGTTAGAACATGAGGGATTCTACAAAAAATACCCAAACGCAAAGACTGCGATTGATCAGCTAATTGGCTCGGCGGAGTGTGCCGCGACCCAAGGCGCGTTGATGGGAGTATTTCCAGAAGCTCGCGAGCACCTTGAGTCTGCGATCGAAGAGGTTTTGGCCGGGAAAAGCACGACAAAACAGGCTCTAGAGAACGCGGCCAACCGAACGAATAAAGCCCTTGAGCGATATAACAAAATGCAAAATGCGCGAAAATAAAAATAAAGCCCACCGTCGCAAACATGGCATTTGGTTTGAAGAAACCCAAAGCTGCTTGGACGATCCTAATGGCCTGTACTACCGCTTTACTATGCTGCCAACTCTATTTAACACCTCAGAGAGAAATAAAATCGTCAATAAAATCATAAACATTGATTATTCCGGCACTACAGGTCGTGCATACCGAATTAATTGCATTCAATCTCGGGCATAGTTTTGTCGAGCATCGAGACACTTGCGGTAAACATTCCTGCGGTCACCACCTCTGTCTGAACGATTCTACTATTTAGGTAGCACGCATCACGTCCAATCAGTTTCGCACTGCCCCCAACAATGACCCCGTCCAACGAGTGATAGAGGCCATTCATCCGCTTAGGATCGAGTTTCCATGGAAAGCTCAAATGGTAAATGTGGCTGGTGTCTTGCCAGAACGAAAGAAAAGGGCTCGGTGTGTTAAAGGTCACAAGGTAGCTGCCGCCGCCGGGGAGGTGATTTGTGGTTTTTAAAATTGAGGAAATAGATTCACCAAATTTTTGCCAGTCTGAATAATGAGTGACAACATTTCCCGACGCCCCATGAATGGACTTAAGCATTAATCCTGTATTTCTCACGCCCAAAAAAATCATGATCACAAGTCCTAAGTTGCGAACCCATTTTTTAGAGGGAGTCCACGCGGCAAGGCCTGTGAGTGCGAAGGGAATGGCGTAGACGGTATACCAAACTTCGCCTGCAAGCGTGAGCAACACGACAAGGACGAATTGCCCCACCATCAAAGGAAACATACCGCGACTCCTTCGGCAGGCCATCGCCAGCGCGACGAGAGCGGCCAACTGCATGGCCACCGCTGGCCGAGAAGATGTGCCGTAGTGTGCCCAAACCGCTAAAAATCGGTCGCCTATGTGGTTGAATGCCGAGCTTGACTCCTGCGCTTTATATTGAAGTTGCAGTCCAAATTGCATTAAATAGGCGGAAAAATCCCTGAGAACATAGAGCAGGTATGGGATGGCTGTTGCGAAAAATGCACCGATAAAAATCCCTACCGGCGCGGCGGCGAAAGGACTCGCGGTCAGCAGCATCAATCCTGAAATCATGGCAGCAAACAAGCCAAGTGTGTGAGTCAAAAAGGCTGCGGCTGCGAGCACGCCACTAGCGAACGCGAGTGCATACCGCCGATTTTTGGATTGGCAACGTCCCACTTCCACGACCACCGTGATCGACCCAAGGGCCAGCCCTAGAACTAAAAGTTCTGCACGACCAATCAATGCTGACCGCAAAAAAACCACATCAGTCAACATCAAAAACATCATCCAGCTCCGCCGAACTTTGCTGACCTCGAACTGTGACATCAAATGATTAAACAACAGCACTACGACACCAGCACAAATCAGGCTCGAACCACGAATCGTCAGAATATCCGCACCGAACACCTTAAACACGGCGGCTAAAAAGAAGAAATAACCCGGTGGATACCAATACGTGGCGACGTCAGCGCCCGGCAACATTCCTGAGATCAGCGAACTTCCAAATGGGCCACCATTTGCCAGTGAAAACGCGGGTGCTGCTAGCTCTTCTTCATCAGGCCAGATAGCTGGTATGACCATAAAGTTATAGAAAACGTAAGCTATAAACAAAAGAACGCCCAAGAACATGGGCAGGCGACGTGAATTCAAAATGCGCCGCATGAATGCCTCAGAGAAGTCTGTGCAGAATTAAAAATAGTGCTTGGAAGGGAGAATCAAACTCCCAACATGTGCCAGCAAAGGTTTGTTTATTGAACAAAAACGTTGATCTGAAAAGTACCTAGGATCGGACTCGAACCGACATGCCCGTTAAGGCGACAGATTTTGAGTCTATTGTGTCTACCATTCCACCACCCAGGCTCAGAATTCAACGTAGAGAAATATCTACCACAAGCTACTTGGACCAGCCAACGCTTTTTTGAGGAAGTCAAAAATATTTTAAATCGGCGCATTCAAATTAGGCACTTAATGCTGATTATTTCCCCCCAAAAATAGTTTAGCCGTTTTTTTATGCTACAATCAAGATAGGATCTGCAATGAACAAAATGAAGGGAGCACCCATGAGCTTCAAGTTTAGTGTCGCAATTTTTTGCCTAGCCTCAAGCGTCGCAAGCCTCGCTGCCACCGGCGAAACCGCTAAGGAATCTCCGGAAACTGCGGCAAGGAATGCAGCAGGTCGTGACTTTTCCTCCCCGAAAATGCCCACGACTATACCGAATAGAAGCATTTATATAAACGGTGTGGACGTTTCAAGTGCGCGCAATCAAGACTTGCGTAATGTTCAGATTAAAATTGCCGAAAATGGAGATATTTATATTTCAGCCCCTCAGTATCAAGTGACTGAGGAAGAAACTTTTATGCCGCTTTCAACCTATTCTGGTAAAGGTACGACTCCTATGCATCGCGGCCCGCAAGAATTAGGTGGCTCGAACAGCGAAACCACTGCGAAAGCAAGCCAAGAAACTAATTCAGCAGCACCGCCAGCAGCACCGCCAACAGCAGCACCGCCAGCAGCTCCGGCTAGTAGCACGCCACCAAAAACTGGCGGCTAAGTCTAATCCTATGCTGCACAGCCGCATTCGCGACATTCAATCTCAAATCACTCGCGCCACCCTGAGCGCAAAGCGTCCCGAGGGGTGCGTGCG
>CANJQY010000103.1 GCA_947476525.1 Oligoflexales bacterium | reverse complement strand
GTGGTTTCTGCGACACGTTGAATTTCATCATGTAGGGCTTGATACTCAATGAAAAGAAATTTTCTTTCATGATCGCCTATTGTTGTGTTGGTGGCTGCAATGTTGATTTCTTTCATGCGCAAGACCATGTCGTTGACCTGCTGCATTCCAGCGTCTGCAGTTTGCAGCAAGGACACGGCATCGTTGATGTTGCGTTTGGCCGAGGAGAGTCCTCTAATTTTGAAAGACAGGCCGTTGGCGAGTGCTTGATCTGCGGTGCGCGGATCTTGTCTGGTGAAGTTGGAGCCACTGGCGAGTTTTTCCATAGCATCCGCATTTTCACGCGAGCTTTTTTCAAGGGCATGCTCAAGGCGTTCCTGCAATGATTTGTCGCCAATTGAAACCACGGTCGTGTCCCTTCAACAATACAATTTAGCTTGCGATGCCCATCTCTATGCCCACTTCCGGTTCGCTGGTCGTCGATTCCGATGCAGTTGTGCTAGGTCCTGATGATTCTGCGATGAAGTTGGCTGACGTTGTCAATAGTTTTGCGTAGTGATTCATTTCATGGAGTCGTTCACGTAAGCCGTCTTCTGCGCCTAATTCCGAATGACCAGGCATCGCTGCGCGGAGGTCAGAGACCGTTGCGGAGATGGTCTGTGTTTGCGCGGTCATGGCTTTACACATTTCAGTCGATCCTGAGAGCAGAGCGTCAATTTTTTCCATTTCAAGTGACTGCCTAACGAGAAATCGGCTAACGCGGTCAGACGACGTGGTGATTTCACTGAATTGCTCCATCAAGGCGTGGTCGGCATCAGCGTAATGGCTGAGGGCTCGGGAGTGCTCAGCAATGCTACTAACGAGCTCCTTGCTGCCTGATTGCGCGATCGTAACCTTGCTTACAAATCTTTTAAAATGCTCTTGAACATCTCTAAAATCAGATTGTCCACGTTTCGTATAGCGAATGGACTCGTCAAATTTATTTTTGAAAAACACAATCTGTTGAGTGGCCGCCTGAACTGAGGTCGTTGACTGGTCTAGACTTGTGGAGGCCAGCTCGGCTTCTCTTTGGATGGTGACCAACAGGTCAGTTATACTTCTCGTTGCGGTACTTGATCTTGCCGCCAGTTTTCTAACTTCTTCAGCAACGACGGCGAAGCCTTTGCCTTGCTCGCCTGCCCGGGCTGCTTCGATCGATGCGTTCAAAGCCAACAAATTGGTTTGTTCTGCAATGTCGTCAATGACCCCTATGATGTGCACGATCTTTTTCGCTCTGCTAGAGAGTAACGTCACCAACTCGCCACTTGAGACAACGTCATTTTTACACGCAAGGATTGCTTGATTCATGTCTTTGATTGAGCCAATCGACTCGGATAATTTTTCGCCGACGCTTTCTAAGTGCTGATTGACCTGAGTAGATTTTCCAGTGATTAGCGCCTCAAGGGCTAGGCACTCTGTGAAGGTTTCAAGTCCTTGAGACGAGCGCATTTGAATTTCTTTGCTTCGGTCTACGACCTCGAACATGGCCTGCTTATTTTGGCGAACTTGGGAACTAAGGAGATTCCATCCAATTCTATTTGAGGTGGCTACTTGCCCATGCTCGCGCAAGAATCCGGAGGACGCATGAAGATGCTTAACGCAATCTTGAATGGACGTCAAAACGTCCAATGAGGCCGTGCCGATGGCCCTACTGGTGGCCGATAGGTAGACTAGAGCAATTGAAGGTGCCGAAGATTTTGGTACTAGGCGTACCGAACGCGCTGAACTGGTTAAGCGGTTGATTCGGTCCATTTGTTTGGCAGAGCTCTTCATTTCCTCGAGAATATGAGACATGGCAACGGACTGCATTGAATCATTTTTCTTACTGTCACCTCGGGCGCGTTTAGCAATAATGATTGAGGACTCACGTCGCGCAATCATAATCACGCTAAAAAGTAGAACCATGATCAATACATTGGCGAGCAAGGATGCTTGAATCCAGCGCCGATCGACAAGCATGTTGTCTTTTTCAAGATTCATTAATTGATCAGAAAATTTGTGAAGGGTATCAACTCCGACGACTTTATAGTCATCCGGAACATCCGAAAGTTGGTGTGCCAGATCGCGAATTTCGCCGGTAGTATTCATTCGCGCGATATTTCTAGTGCCGACATCAATGCTTAGCCACGCGGTGATACCGGCAATGGCGAGCATTAACATTAAGAGCGGCCGAATATTTAAATCCTTCATATAGAACATACCTCGCTTCAATGATTGAAAAATTCCTTTGCGATTACTTCGCTTTGCTAACAGTTACAAGTTACCTATTTTCCTTCACGTACACCCATCGGAGCGACGCGGCAAAAGTTTAGGATTACTTGCTAATAGCAGCGAAAGGTTCTCGGCGAAGTTGTGGGGGTAATGCCTGAAATGAAAGGGTAATGCGTCGCTATTTGTCATGGTGCAAAGGATGGGGGCGTTTAGGTGAAGGCACCTTGGTGGCCCATGGCATCAAACCCAAAAGAACCCCCCCCGCGATGATTTCGCGGGGGGGCCTAATTAGGAGGTGCAAAACGTCAGCTGGAACAAGGAGCCGCCACAGTGACGAAAATGCCGTACTTTAATTCTGTTGCAAAAGTTGGATTTCTGCCGAGGGGACTGAAACGTAACCTCAGTATAACGCCAACCTTTTCCAAGAGAACTCTCTTATTGCCCCGAAGTTTTTGCCTAGCGACACTGTCGTTGAAAATTCAGGCAAACACTGTCTATATAATAGACTGACGAGGCTGGCATGATGCTAGCTCAAAGAAGCGGCAATGTCCAGTTGTTATGCATATATTATTAGTCCATAAAATTAGTGTGTTAATGCGTTAGCCACGAGTTATTTAGGCTTTGAGCAGGTTAATCCTCCAACATATGGTGGCGTTTTATATTGCAAATTGATACATGCCATCTCGCAGCGTGTGCGTTCCTTATTAATTAACATAGACGACTTGATCGGAATTTTATCATGGGCCATTTTTTACCTCCAAAGTCATCACAATCGTCTTTAGGGTCTGACAAAAAAACTAAGCAAAATGCAATTCTAGTTTCAGTGCAGTTGCCAGATGTCAAAGACCTTGATCACAATTCTTCGTTAGAAGAACTGGCTCGCCTCGTGCATACGCTCGGCTACAACGTCATAGCTACAATTTCTCAAAAACGAAAAACCTTATCTGCCAGCAGCGTGGTTGGTGCGGGCAAGCTCAAAGATATTTCACAATGGACTTCCGGAGCCGGCGTCCTGGAGGGCTATACAAAGCACACTGCCGGTGTTGGTGTTAACGAAGAGACGGATGAAGATTTTGAGGAAGAGTATGGCCAATCCGCTGACGACTCTGACGACTCTGATGGCGACGGAACGACTCCGACAGGAAAAGCAGATTTTGTGGTCTTTGATAATGAGCTTAGTCCGATGCAATCCAAAAACCTCGAAGACGCCTTAGGTGCACAGGTTATGGATCGAACGGGTGTGATTGTTGAGATCTTTCATCGCCACGCAAAAACGCCAGCTGCCAAAGCCCAAGTTGAAATTGCGCGGTTGACTTATTTAACCCCGAGGATTCGTGCCACCGGGGGAGCAGACCGCCAAGGTGGCGGTATCGGGGCAAAAGGCGCTGGCGAAACCCAACACGAGTTGGATAAGCGTCGAATTCGGGACAGGATTGCAGAACTTCGCAAGGACTTAGAGAGGATTCACCGTGACGAGGGACTTCGCAGGGATCGACGTAAAGAAAACCTGAAGCTGGCGTTGGTTGGTTACACGAATGCTGGTAAATCATCTTTGATGCGCTCATTGACGGGAAGTGACGTACTTGTAGCCGACAAACTATTTGCGACCTTGGACACCACTGTTCGTGCGATGTATCCTGAATCAAAGCCAAGAATATTGGTTTCAGACACCGTTGGTTTCATAAAAAAACTGCCGCATGATCTTGTTGCTTCTTTTCGTTCGACGTTAGACGAGGCCCTCGACGCATCGCTGTTATTGTTCGTGGTGGATGCGTCCGACCCATCATTTCGCTCACAGCTAGAAACCACGAAGACGGTATTGGGCGAAATCGGGGCGAACGAAACCAATAGTTTACTGATACTAAATAAAATTGATCGGCTAACACCGTTTGAGAAGTCGACACTCCAGAGGGAATTTCCAGATGCTGTATGCGTATCGGCGATTGATCCTGCGAGTGTGTCTGATCTGCGAAGTGTTTGTTTGGCGCACTTTGAATCATTGATGGTAGAGGAGACTTTACTGGTTCCCTACGCAAAGGGCGCGGCCGTGGCTGAAATGCATAAGTTGATGAATGTCGTGAATGAAACTCACGATGAAACCGGCACTAATGTGACTATTCGATGTTTTCCTGCCGACCTAGATCGGATTAAGAAGATCCATCAATTAACGTAAGTAGGCTTATGACGCAGCAACTTGAGACACGCATAGATATTATATCCTCCTTGGCTGAGCCTCATTGGGCTGACAATTGGAATTTTCGCGCCTATTTACAACAAAAAGTCTCTCCAACAGAAATTGACCGTGCCGCCCAAGCCCTAGCTCAAGACGTGTCTGCGAAGATAGACTGCACAGCCTGCGGCAATTGTTGTCGTGAAATTTTCCCACATTTTAGACCGGGCGACGTCTCGCGCCTAGCGGCAGGGCTCGGTCAGAGTGAGCAGGCCCTTAGGAGCACGATGCGAACGGAGGGCGTGGACACTACTGTTTTTTGTGTTAGCCCCTGCCCGATGCTTAAAAATAGCTCATGCACGGTTTATGAACATCGCCCAGACGACTGCCGAGAGTATCCGCACATGCATAAACCTGATTTTTTGGGTGGATCGATCGGTGCCATTGAAAACTACGGCACCTGCCCCATCGTATTTAACGTCTATGGTCAATTAAAAAAGACCTTTCACTATGACCCTAAAACAGACTACATCGGGCAAACCAACCCTGAGACGACTCATGGCTCCTCTTACAAGTCGTCATAACGGGTGATTAATGATTAGGCCAGAGGTTCCAAGTGTAATACTTGTGTCAAAGTTGAGAAATCTTGCTGGTTTTTTGTGATTCTAGGCGTTAAATCATAGCCATAAATGATTGAATTTCCCCCAGAGAACCCCAGTTGCGGGCGTGTGAAGTATTTGGAAATGTCAGCGAATCGACGAACGTTTCAGTCGATTGTTTGCTTCACCTGTATTGAGGATGGTCACGATGGTTGCTCCAACGATTTCGGATTCTGATTTGAAGCTCGCGTGTTGGGACCTTAAAAAATCAATTTATTTTACACGCGGTGAGCATGAATACTCGTCACCTCGCGCTCCTCTAGATGCACTTGGTGACCCAAGTTTTTGCCTGGATCATGGACTACGGTATCCCTATGTAGCCGGAGCTATGGCCAATGGAATTGCTAGTGAAGAACTGGTGATTGCAATGGCTAATGCTGGAATGCTCGGTATTTTTGGAGCAGCAGGACTTGACGTTTCAAGGGTCGAAGCCGCCATGGTGCGCTTGACCAAAGCCTTGGCGGGATTGCCGTTCGGAAGCAACCTCATACACAGCCCAAATGAGCCGCACACTGAAGAGGCCATCGTCGATCTTTACCTGAAACATGGCGTTAAACTCGTGGAAGCTTCGGCATTTATGGGCTTGACCTCTGCAGTCGTGCGCTACAGGGTTACTGGAATTTACCGGACAAATACTGGTGTAATCGTGGCGCCAAATCGCATCATCGCAAAAATTTCACGGATGGAAGTCGCAAGTAAATTCATGGCGCCCCCACCTGTAGCCATGCTCCAAGATCTCGTAAAACGTGGTGTGATTAGCGCTGAGCAGGCGCAGTGGGCCGCGCAAATTCCTATGGCTCAAGACGTCACCGCAGAAGCAGATTCTGGTGGCCACACAGATAATAGGCCCGCGATCACCTTGTTGCCGTTAATGCTCGCACTCAAAGATCGGCTGTCAGAACAATACGGCTACGAAGTTCCGATAAGGGTTGGCGCCGCTGGCGGCATAGCGACCCCATTGGCCGCTGCTGGAGCTTTCGCAATGGGAGCTGCCTTCATCGTCACCGGCACAATCAACCAAGCTTGTCTTGAAGCAGGCACTAGTGACACCGTTAGAGCCATGCTGGCCGATGCTGGCCAAGCCGATATCGCAATGGCTCCTGCAGCCGATATGTTTGAAATGGGTGTCAAAGTGCAAGTGCTGAAGCGTGGCACCATGTTCGCTATGCGTGCGCAAAAACTTTACGACCTTTACATCAAACACGCTTCGTGGGAGGAAATTCCTGCTGCAGAACGTGATGTCGTCGAAAAAAACTTTCTAAAACAAAGCTTCAAGGATGCTTGGATTTCTACGAAATCCTTCTTTGCATCGCGTGATCCCAAGCAAAATGTTCGTGCCGAAACGGATGCAAAACATAAAATGGCCCTCGTTTTCCGCTCGTACCTCGGGCAGTCGTCACGTTGGGCCAATGCTGGTGAGCCCACTCGTAAAGTTGACTACCAAATCTGGTGCGGGCCAGCGATGGGTGCCTTTAATGAATGGGCTAAGGGAAGTTTTCTTGAGGCAGCCAAAGAGCGTCGTGCGGTTCCCGTCGCGCTCAATTTATTGTACGGCGCTGCCGTTTGCTTGCGCGTGCAAACATTACGTCATCAAGGTTTGTCGGTTCCGTCGTCGTGGCAGAATTGGCGCCCACTCCCAGAATTGGAACTACGAAGTATGATCGAAAGGAATCCGTCATGACATCAGCGAAATCATCAGAGCCGACCACAAAGACAACCGTTTCGGCCGTTGGACACACAAAAAAACCTATCGTCGTAGACACCGATCTCGCGATTATTGGTATTGGCAGCATGTTTCCTGATGCTAGCGATACTAAAGAATACTGGAATAATATCAAGTTGGCCAAAGATGCTATTCGTCCAATTCCAGTAACGCACTGGAAGCCAGAACACTACTTTGATAACGATCCCAAAAAACCAGATCATACCTACGGCCAACAAGGCGGATTTTTAAAGCCATACCCCTTTAATCCAATTGAATTTGGACTAGCTCCAAATGATATTGAAGCCACCGATACAAGCCAAATTCTCGGCATGGTAGTGGCCCACGAAGCCCTCAAAGATGCAGGCTACGGTCCCGATCGGGATTTTGATCGCGACCGCGTTGGATGTATCATGGGTGTCACCGGAACTCTCGAACTAGTTATTCCTCTCGGTGCTCGCCTAGGTCATCCTATTTGGCGTGAAGCATTGAAAGATGCTGGCGTCCCAAAGGACATCGCAGATGATGTGGTCCAGCGAATTTCAGAATCCTACGTTGGCTGGCAAGAAAACTCTTTCCCAGGACTCCTCGGCAATGTTGTCGCAGGACGAATCGCCCAACGCCTCAACTTGGGCGGCACCAATACTGTGGTCGACGCGGCTTGCGCTAGCTCAATAAGCTCCATTCATTTGGCGGCAATGGAGCTCATGACCGGCCGAGCCGACATGATGATTACTGGTGGTGTGGACACATTCAACGATATTTTTATGTACATGTGCTTTAGCAAAACTCCAGCCCTGTCTGCCTCAGGCCACGCCCGCCCGTTTTCAAACGATAGTGATGGAACGGTGCTCGGCGAAGGTGTTGGAACTGTAATTTTAAAGCGTCTTGCCGATGCTGAGCGTGATGGCGATAAAATTTACGCGGTCCTGAAAGGAATTGGCACGTCTAGCGACGGTAAGGGTCAGGCTATTTACGCGCCGAGTGCGAAGGGCCAGAAAAAAGCGCTTCGCCGCGCTTACGAGTTGGCCGGAGTGACACCTGCACAAATTGATCTGGTAGAAGGTCATGGCACGGGCACTAAAGTGGGTGACGCCGTCGAGTTGACGGCATTGACTGAAGTCTTCAAAGAAAGCATGAAAGAGGGTCAGGAGCCTTGGGTCACCTTGGGCTCTGTGAAATCACAAATCGGACACGCCAAGGCGGCGGCCGGTGTCGCGGGCGTTATCAAAGCGGTCATGGCTCTCCACTATAAGGTGTTGCCCCCAACGATCAAAGTCAATCAGCCACAATCCTATCTTTTAAACTCTCCGTTTTTCTTGTCCTCACAGGCTCGCCCGTGGATCAAGGCTAACGGTGAAAAGCGACGGGCCGCAGTTAGTGCCTTCGGATTCGGTGGCAGTAATTTCCACTGTGTTGTTGAAGAATATTCATCCGAAGCGAAAGAAATTCATGGGGATCACACCGCGTGGGTTTGGCCTTTTGCGGCGACAAACACCGCGGGAATTATCGCGGAAATAAATAGTGTTTTAGGACAAACAACGTCTACCCAAAAATTACGTGGACTATCTAAATCCTTGTGTACGAAGTTTTCAAGCACCGCAAGCTGTCGCCTTGTTGCCGTGTCTGATGCGACCGTTGAGTCTGCCAAAGCTATTCTTACTAAGGCTCTGGAGCAACTTTCCAAAGAGTCCACGACGGCAAAATGGTCGACACCAGATGGCATCTACTTCAGCCATCAACCGGCTGCCGGAAAGCTGGCCATCTTATTCCCGGGACAGGGGTCGCAGTATGTTGGAATGCATCGCCGCATGGCGGTCAGCCATCCAGCTTGGATTACGGCGTTGACCGCAGCCGCAACAGCGAAAAGTAGCGTCACTAATTCATCGACAATCGCTGACCGCATTTACCCGCGAGAAGTCGTTACCGCTTTAAATCAAGCATCTTACGAGGCCGCCTTACGTGCCACGGAAGTGGCTCAGCCGGCGATCGGTGCGATGAGCGCAGCGGCGTGGATGGCTCTTAAAGAATTTGGACTTAAGCCTGACATGGTTGCAGGCCACAGTTACGGCGAATTGACAGCCCTTTACGCAGCAGGTGTTTTTGACCTAGAGAGTTTTGCTTACTTGTCCCAAAGCCGCGGTGATGTGATGGCTTCCCTTTCTGGCGATCTTGGCACAATGCTAGCCGTTAGCGGTGACCGCAAAGATATCGAAGCTCTTCTGGCCAAAGATAAAGTCGACGTCGTCGTTGCCAATCACAACTCCCCAAAACAAGTGGTGTTGTCGGGTACGGTTGCAGGGATTGAACACGCGGCTCAAGTGTTGAGCGCAGCTAAAATCACAAATAAGCGTCTAAATGTTGGTGCGGCGTTTCATAGCCCGCTCGTGGCGCCTGCAGAAATTCCGTTTAGTGAGTGTGTGAAAAAAGTTAAGTGGCAGCAGCCGCGTTGTGTTGTGTATTCGAATACGACGGCTAAGCCTTATCCAGAAACAGCCGTAAAATGCCAAAAAACACTTAGCCGCCAACTAGCGTGCGGTGTGGCGTTTGTCGATCAAATTTCAGCCATGTACGATGATGGAGCTCGAGTTTTCTTGGAGGTCGGCCCTGCCGCCACCTTGACTGGGCTTGCCAAGTCGATACTTGCAGAACGGCAAGACGTGTCGTGTGTGGCTCTAGATAGCAGTGCCGGAAAACGTGACGGATTTGTTGACATGGTTCGTCTGTTGGCCGAGGTCGCATCTCTGGGACTTCCCGTTAATTTGGCCGCGTGGGACCATAGTTTTGTGGCTGGTCGCGATGATCAAGAAGCCTCTAAGTTTGCAATGCCAATCACGGGTGCCAACTATCGCAAGCCAACCACCAAACGTCCTCCAGTTGCGGAGCGTATTTATGCACCAACAGACGTCTCGGCCCCAAGCCGGGAAGTTCCTGCTTCGATGCCGAAGCCTGTGATGACGAACCATGTGATGGCCAAACCTGTCACTACACAGCCTGTAATGACGAATCCAGTTATCACGAATCCAGTAATGAAACCAATTGTTCAAGACAATCGAATGAAGGAACCAACCATGAATTCAAAGACTCCTGCCCCTGCATTTGCTCCCCAAGCACCAGTATCCATGGAAGCATTGTCCTACGTTCAAGAGAGCTTCCTAGCCCTCCAACGCATGCAGCAAGAGAACGCATCGTTGCACCGCCAATTCTTAGAAAACCAAGCAGCCTCCCAAGCAATGTTTCACCGGTTGATGAGTGATCAGCAGCAATTAATGGTCGGACAACCCGTTGCGGCATACCCTCAGCAAAACCTTCAAGCGGCACCGCAAGCTCGCATGATGATCGAAGCACCAGTTTATCAAGCGCCAGTTTATCAAGCACCAGTGTTAGCCAAGCCAACATCAGTTTATCAAGCACCAGTTTATCAAGCACCAGTGAAGGCTTCGCCTGCGGCTGTTTCTCCAGTTGCATCAGTAACTTCTACGTCAACCAATTCGGCGGCTAAAATTCTCGTGAGCATTATCGCAGAGAAAACTGGCTACCCAGAATCCATGCTTGAGCTAACCATGAGTTTGGAGAGTGACTTAGGAATTGACTCGATCAAACGCGTGGAAATTTTTGCCGCACTTCAAGATTTGGTTCCTGAAGCGGCCTCCCTGAAGCCTGATGAGATGACTCAATTACGAACACTAGGTGACATCGTAACACGGCTGACACCCGCAGCTGGCGCAGTTATCGGAGCGCCTCGCGTTCAAGCTAAAGCAGTGTCTGCTAGCTCTAGCTCGCACCTAAAAACAATCATGGCGATTGTGGCTGAGAAGACCGGTTATCCTATCGAAATGTTGACGCCTGAAATGGCTCTTGAGTCTGATCTGGGAATTGACTCGATCAAACGTGTCGAGATTTTTGCTGATTTGCAAGAACGCATTCCTCAGGCCTCGCTCATTACCCATGAGCACATGGGAAGTTTAGCCACGTTGGCGGCGATTTCAGATTTTTTAAATGACGCATCAGGTACCTCGGCTTCAGCGGCTGCGCAGCCGGGAGCATCGGCTACAGTAAGTGGATCGACCACCAATAATGACCAAACCGTGGTAACGGCAGCCGTGATGGCTACGATTGCAGAAAAAACCGGCTACCCAACAGATATGCTAACTTTGGACATGGAGCTTGAGAGCGATCTTGGTATCGATTCGAT
>CANJQY010000102.1 GCA_947476525.1 Oligoflexales bacterium | reverse complement strand
TAATACTAAGTGAATAGGTGTCGTCTAACGCTACGACAATTGTCCATTCAAACGTATTAGCAGGCGAACATATTTGCCCAAGGCTTCCAACCGGAGACGTCACCTCACTAGCCAGAATTCCCGCTATCTCCACAAAAAGTCCTGCCGCACAAGTACCTTGAATCGTGATGGACTGGGACGTACTGCGGTATGGCGACTGACTTGGGACTGAAATAATTGGAGTCGGCGCCACCAACGAATTTTTCGTCCAGGTGAACCCTTCAGATAAAGAAGTGTTCATGGCCGCATCCCTTTGCGTTACGCCCATTGGATAAACGCCATCACCTCCTGCACTAACCGTCACGGAAAAACTGTCACTCACGCAAGGTATTGTTGTCGAAATCGCCCCAGCTATGAGAACCGTTGCACCTGACTCACATGCGCCATCCACCACTAAATCTCCAGCCGTGGTCACGCTTGGACCTGATGGACTTGTTAACTGCACCGCGGAAGGCGCTAGCGTGTCTCGTACCCACGTCAGAATCGCGGATGCAGAATCTACATTTAATCGATTGGTTTGAAAAATAGCGAACACATAACTTGCGTCCACATTTTTACGAACCGTAAACGAAAATACTGACCTAGCACAGTTCAGTGTCAAGCTACCAACAGGATTGAGAATGTCGCCATTCACAACGTCGCCACCAATCGTCACAAGATAACCTGTGACGCAGGCTCCTGAGATCGTCACCATACTTAGGCTGTTGGAAACCGTGCTTGTAGACGGGCTCGTAATCACTGGAGTTACAGGTATGCTAGAATCACGAGTCCACTCGACGGCTACCGATGTCGATGAAGCGTTTGCAAGATCTGTTTGCAAAAAATTCCAAGTAAAAATACCATCAACGGATGAACTCACGACGACTTGAAAGAACCCTGACAACGGGCACTCAATCGCACCACGAAGGGGCAGATTAGCGGCTCCTGACACGGTCCACAAATTGTTCCACGACACGGTGGCTCCCGGCTCACAGGAACCTGCAATCGTTAACACAGAATCAGCCGAGGTCAACGTGCCGCCTGCAGGCTGCGAAATGACTATTTTCGCCGGAGCTACCGTGTCAAGATGCCACGTTACCATTGCGGGAGCTGAGGGTATGCCCGTTTGTAAATCTGTTTGCGTTACTGAAAAGTCGAAGGGACCGTCGGTCGATTTCTTGACGGAATAGCTAAAGGTGGCCGAGCTACAGATTTGCTCCAATGCCCCCGCTGGCATAGTTACCTCCGTAGAAGCTGCGCCAGTCAAATGCACCTCAAATCCACTTTGGCAGGTTCCAGATATCACCACGACTTGATTTGACGAATATGAATTCATGACCGGCGTTAAGATCACAGGAGCTAGAGGTTGAGAACTATCCCTAGTCCACTGCACCGTTACGCCCGTGGAAGCATTTCCAGCCAAATCAATTTGTTTAACCACCCACGAACGAACAGCGTCAGTTGTGGCCGTAATTTCAAAACTAAAGCCTCCGCCATAACAAGAGACATGGCCATCACTAGCCCCACTAAACAGAACCTGCGCTCCGGCTTCACAGTCGCCTGCAATGACCAGTGAGTTTGATGAATTGCGGACCGACCCGCCTGCTGGCTTAGAAATTGAAATCGCTGTCGGAGCTAACGAGTCTTTTGTCCAGGTTACGTTATCTACCGATACAGGGTCGGCCGGTAGTTGGCCGAGCTGCGTTACGGTAAAAGGAAAAACTCCGTCCATGAGTTTGGAAATCGTAAATGAAAAGCGGCTGTCTAGACACACCTGCGTAAGGAGCCCAAGCGGCATTATGACCTCTGAAACGATCACCGCCCCGCCGAGAGTTAGCTGTCGAGCAGTCACGCAAGTTCCCGACACAACAATTTCAGACGCAGGTGACTGGGAGTTTTTAAAAGGCAACATTATGACGACCGCTCCAAGGTCTGGTTTATCTGGATTCACAGGTACAGGCGGCTTCGGGACTCCTGGATTCGCAGGATCCGAATTAGGTTCAATTTTTTTAGGTGGAGCTTTATCTGCGGCAGGGCCACCACACCCGGGAATAGCAGCCAGCATAAGGCAAAGGGCTGCTGGCAAAAGTGGGGCCCGAGCCGCAGTAAATTTTGATGTTACAGAAGCGGCCATTTCCGAAATATTAAATCGGAAGTTGAAATCTGAAGTCATAATTCACCCAGTCTGCGCATTTTGGTTGGTGAGCAAGCCATATAGATATTGTACAGACTGACGGTGCGTCACCTCAATCGGCGAAATTTGCCTATTGTATCTGGCCGACCTCCAAACATGGCCAATGGCAAACAGTCCCGTGGCAAACAGTCCCGTGAAAAAAAAAGCCGCCAGAGATTTCTCTCTGACGGCTTTTTATGGGGCTTAGCAAGATAGTCTTCAAAGGACCCGTGACCGGATGCCTTAAAGGCTTACTCTGATTTTGCCTTTTTCTTGACTACAGTTGTTCCTGCTGGTTTAGCAATTTTCGATGCCGCTAGCTTTGCAGCTGCTCCACCGATCTTTGCAGCAAGACGCACCTTAGCTTTGCGCCATGCTTTACGCTGACGAACTTTCGGTGCTTTACGATTATCACCACGACCCATGGTTTGATCCTCCAGTTAGTTTAGCTTAATTTGAAACCTTCACGGCGGCAGTACATGTCAAAACCGAGTTTATCGATCGTACGCATTGCAGACGTGCACACTTTGATGGCTACAAATTTCTTCATTTCGTCAGACCAAAATCGTTTGGTCTGAAGGTTTGGAAGAAATCTGTGATTGGTTTTGATGTTGGAGTGGGACACACGGTGTCCAACAAGAACGCCCTTACCAGTAATTTCGCAGCGTTTAGACATAATTATTCCTCCTCGCCATGAGACTTATCGCGATCAAAGCGACCTTCGCTGCGGTCACTACGACCATCCCCGCGGTCAAAACGACCACGAGCGCCGAAATCACGGCCAGCTAACATAACGGTTGCGGCAGCCATTTCTCCAGTGAAACCTTTTTCACCAGCATGAGAAACAGAGTATGCAACTAGACCAAGAAAACGAGCCTGCTTCACAGCAAGAGCGATTTGACGCTGCTGTTTAGCCGTAGCACCAGAAATACGGCGAGGAATAATCTTGCCGCGTTCGGTGACGAAACGTTTAAGCACGTCAGGATACTTGTAATCTATGACCAGGTTGGGGTCGAGCGTGCGCTTTTTGCGTGAAGCAAATCGGCGTTTGCGTCGTGGGCGTTCCACGTTTTCCATTGTGTACCTCCGGAAAAAAAAACCTTGTTAATATCTGGGCTACCACTATGGTACCCAAAAGAGAGTCCGCAACATACCCCAGATTTATTCGCCTTGTAAAGCAATAAAGACCTTGAAAACACAGCTTTTCCGAGTAATCCTCAGATTATTAATTCTTTGCACGAAGTTCCACTCAAAAAAATAAAAACACCGTAATTACAGGGTATTATGGAATTTGAGATCCAAATTGCGGTTGCCACGCCGCTCCACCAGACTTTTACCTACCTGCACGCTGAGCCTTTAGCCGCAGGAGTTCGGGTACTGGTGCCATTTGGAAGCCAACCACGCGCCCTTGGAGTTGTGGTGGAAGGCCCCCAAACAAACGATCTCGGACGCCCATCCGAAATATCCCTGAAAAAATCCGGATCAACACCAGACGTGCAAGCCCGGCCCAAAGAACCAAGAAAATTCAAATTAAAATCCATCAAAGAAGTGTTAGACCCGGATCCTGTTTATTCCCCGGTGCTCCTTCGTCTCGCAAAATGGATGGCTCAGTATTACATGTACCCCCTCGGGGAAGTCCTGCGCACGATGCTGCCGGCTAGCAGCACCAAAACCGTAAAGGTTACTTTTGAGATCACGGAAACCGGATCCCGCGCTCCGGTCGACGAAATTTTTCGTCCTGGTGAATTTTTCGCCCGCAAAAAAACGGCTTCGCTTCCGACCCTCAAGAAGAAATTCAAAGATCGCGGCCTTGAAACCAAGGCGTCTGATGCGCTAATAAAAAAATGGCTACAAAACGGCTGGATGATTGTTGCCAAAGAAAAGACAATTCAAACACGCAAAGCAACTTCTGAACCCCGAGCTCAAGCCGTTGATTTTTGTCGACAAGAACTTTTTCAAAAATTAAATGAACGACAGGAAATGGCGTTCACCAGCGTTATTTCCCAGGGATTTGCCACATCAACGCAAGTTACCAGCAAACCATTTTTACTATTTGGGGTCACAGGATCCGGAAAAACAGAAGTGTTTTTGCACGCGATTCGCGAGGCTATTGAACGCAATAAAGGCCCGCGCACGTCCGACGGTATCGTCCTGAGTGCGCAGGCATTGGTCCTCGTTCCCGAAATCTCGCTGACACCGCAAATGACCAGAATTTTCGAAGAGAGATTTCCGGGGCAGGTCGCCGTTGTGCATTCAGCCCTAGACGACCGCGAAAGGTGGCAGCAACTAGACCGCATTCGACGCGGCGAGGCGTGTGTGTTGATCGGCCCAAGATCGGCCGTGTTCGGATCTTTTGCCAACTTAAAACTCATCATCGTGGACGAAGAACACGACAGCAGCTACAAACAAGGAAACGGCTTATTGTACAACGCCCGCGACGTGGCGGTGGTCAGGGCTGGCCTGGAAAACGTGACCATCGTTATGGGTTCTGCCACGCCGAGCATGGAAAGCTGGAATAATGCATTAACCGGCAAATATCAGTTACTTGAAATGCCAGACCGGGCCTCGACCAAACCACTTCCTGATGTTGAAACCGTGCCAAGTAAACCAGCCTTTAAATCAATGGCACTCGTGCGTGGCGACGCGGTCGACGACGGTGACTCCCCGTTTGCAGACGAAGTCATCTCAGCCCTTCAGTCCAATCTTGCGAAGGGGCATCAAAGTATTGTTTTGGTTAATCGGCGCGGCTACGCCTACTACATGCTGTGCGTCGAAGATCGGAAGGCGGCCGGCTGTCCACACTGCAGCATCAGTTTAAGCGTGCATGGACGTCGCAAAACACTGCGTTGCCACTACTGTGACTACACCACGACCATGCAGAATATCATCCTCGAAAATCCAAGTAAAACTTGGGCCGTTGTGGGATATGGAAGTCAAAAGGCGGAAGATTTTCTGTGCAAGGCCATGCCTTCTGCGAGAATTTCAAGACTAGACTCAGACACCGTGCAAGATCCTCACGTACTACCAGAAACACTTGGGAAATTCAGAAATGGTGAGCTAGATATTTTGGTCGGCACACAAATTTTAGCCAAAGGCCACGACTTTCCGAACGTGACGCTGGTCGCCATTTTAGAGGTAGACCAGCTTCTCGGCCTCCCTGATTTTCGTGGCGGCGAGCGCACGTTTCAGCTACTCGTGCAAGCGGCGGGCCGGTCGGGGCGTGGGACATTACCTGGCAAAGTGATCGTGCAAAGTCTGCGTGGCAATCATCCCGTAGTGCAATCGGCGTTGAAGCAGGATTTTCGGGCTTTTGCAAAAGATGAATTATCGTATCGGCAAGCCATGGGGTATCCACCCTTTGGTCGCATGATACTTTTTGAATTTAACGGACCCGACGTTATAAAACTAGACCACTGGTGCAAAGCCCTAGAAAATAAGCTTATGGACTTACTCAGCCAGCACCCCGAGCTCGAGCGTTTAGTTAAGGTGTTAGGCCCTGCTCCAGCACCGATCGAAGTCATTCGCGGCCGAACTCGCCGTACCATTATGATTTTATCATCACACCATGCCCACTGCCGCACGGTCTCCGCCGCACTTGCTGCGTACAGCGCAAAACCACCAACCGAAATTCGAGTTAAAATAGACGTCGATCCACAGTCCACACTCTAAACACAAAAAATCACTATAATTTCAATGTGTTAATAAAATCTACGGGGCAATTTTAATGTAATCGCAAAAATTTATATACTTTTATTAACAATTATAGTAATAATTATCAGGAACTACGCGTTAAAATGGCCAGCAGCAATGAATCCTCTTATTTAGGAGCATCGTCGTGACAAAAATTTATATCGTTCCATTTATTTGCGCGGCAATAGCTAGCTCCTGTCAAAAAACACAAATCTCAAATGTCAAAATTGTCGGAGGACACCCGACGACTGAACATCACCCATGGTTCGTACAATTATTAAGTGAGGAGACGAGCGCCGAAGGATTTTGCGGGGGAACCCTCATTGCGCCTCAAATTGTCGTGACTGCAGCCCATTGTATCGATCCAATTAAGGTTAAAGATCTTCACGTTGCCATGGGCTTAGCCGATGGCGAAAATATGCATTTGAATCATCCGGTCAAAGTTCGTGGGATTATCGTCCATCCAGAATTTGCGACGACGAACACAAAAAACGACATCGCTCTGCTGTACCTAGAAGATTATTCTGGCGTGATATTTGAAATGCCGGTGGCTCCTCTACCATTTAACCGAGATAATGCCAGCCCGGAGTCCGACGGCGTTTTAGCGCGGGCTGTTGGCCTAGGCCTGCTCTCACCAATTGGTAGCTTATTTGATGGGGTCATTCGAGAAGTTGATTTACCGTTAATTGCGACCGCGCAATGTGCTGAAAAATACGACGGTGTAGACGCCACTCAGATTTGTGCTGGACAATGGGAGGCTGGCGGCATTGACACGTGCGCTGGTGACAGTGGTGGGCCTCTCGTTTCTCAGTCTCCATCTGGCGAATGGAAACTTGTGGGACTCACCAGCTATGGCGCATCATGCGCGCAAAAAGGAGCTCCCGGCGTCTACACCCGTCTATCGGCCTATGGGGCTTGGATCGATCAGTCTATTGAACAATTGGTGAGGCCTCGCGCAGATGAAGCCACGGCCGAGAATGTTTCATTATTATTGAAAACTCACTGCGTCTCCGAATTCGGTTTCATTGCGCTTTCAACTCGGGATGGCGAATTAAAACAACGCGAAACCGTTTACTCGGTGAATATCCGGGGAATTAGACTTGAAGAATCCTCCGCTATTCCTTCGGGTACAGTCGTCGGCCACTGTGAGGTGACGGATCACGGGAAAACAATTCAAGCCAAACTAATTCGCTCCGGTGGATCACCAGAACTAACCGGCGTGAGAATTACTATTGTTGCAACCGTGGATTCCACAACATATGTCTCAGAACTTCAGCCCCTAACTTATGTGCAAGATACGCTATCGTGCGACACTGTTGATTTAGGACCTGTCGATTTAGTGGAC
This sequence comes from Oligoflexales bacterium, assembly GCA_947476525.1. Classification (GTDB taxonomy): domain Bacteria; phylum Bdellovibrionota_B; class Oligoflexia; order Oligoflexales; family RGVZ01; genus CAMDKS01. Next base: position 3,875 of record CANJQY010000102.1, on the reverse strand, counting down.
CAGCGCACGTTTACCACGGTGTTTATTGATAACAAGGCCTACAACATCGGAGAGGCGACCGCTGATCCGCTCCCTGCTGAGCCGCTGTCTGGATGCAGCGTAGGGGACGCTTCGATTGAGGTTTTTCACGAGCTTCAAATCGACCAATCTCGCCCCCTGGCAGCACGTATTCGCCACCGAAGCCTCGGCTTAATTACCGTTAAACTTTTAGAACAACGACCCAAGGTTGAGGCTGTGCCAAGTCTTTCGTGGGGCCACTCAAATCGCGGAAAATTTAAACTCGACAATCAATCAAGCATCGATATTTTTACCTGGAAACTCGAGTGCTCCACCCCCTTTAGCCTTGAACTGGCAAATGGTCAGACGTTGACTTCGGTGCCGTCCGGTCAAGGCACCTGGACAGGTGTCTATGTTGACTCCAGCATTTTTTCGGAGGGCACAATTAAAGCACGCTCCGCCCTAGAGTTAACCGTCAACTCATTGTCTCGAGAAAATTTGCCTGCAAAATATTGTAAAGTTAACACTTCCCTTTGGTTTGAAACTACACCGTAAACTCTCGTCGTACAGTTACACATCGATGCGAGAATTTTTAGTCCAGTAGTGCCACTATACTTTATAACAAACTCCATGCGCCATCAGAGTTCGGCGACAGGATATTTTTTTGTCAACATAAGGCACCAATATAAATGGTATTTATGAAATTTATGCCCAGAGAATTGGGGGGCTTGTAACGAGATAACTAAAGGTTTAAGAAAAGATTCCGACGAACTAATTAATACTTATCATTGGCTATTGTAGCCAGCGACATTACCCTAGTTAGGATCTGTTAAAAAATAACCTTTACATCTACCACGCATAAGATTTTCTCATATCTTATGACCAAAGATAAAAGTGCACTCAAATTAAAGTTGGCGGGCGTACTGCCGCACCTCAACGAAAAGCAAAGGCGAATCTTGGCCGCCGCTGAGGCGCACGCACTTGGTTACGGCAGAATTCAACAAATTTCTGAAATTACGGGGATATCGCGACCAACGCTTTATCGGGGCCTTAAGGATTTGGAAGAGGCCGATGACAAGGCTGTAGATATTTCAAGAGTTAGAGGTCCTGGCGGAGGACGCAAGAACATGAGCGATGAACAGCCAGAACTTTTGGTCGCTCTCGAAGAATTGATTGAGCCCAGCACCAGAGGTGATCCCGAATCGCCGCTTAGGTGGACTTGCAAAATAGTCCTGTTCAGCAACCGATCTATTGCAGAGGATCTTGAGGTGTCTAGCTATACTAGCATCAAAAATTTACCAAAAAAATCGGCCCAACCTTTTTCAAGATGAGGCCGTTTTTTTCATCGAAATTACGGTGAACTATTATTATTCCACTTTCGCTGGTTTATTAGCTGGACGAGGGGGAGGCGCAATTGTGCTCGCCGTGCCAAGAATCATCTCGTAGCCTCGCGCTCCAACAGTTTTAGTGGTGTCGATCGCATAGAGTCCGACTGAATTGCGTTTAAAACACTGTTTGGTGATGTTTGGTCCAGTTTGTGCCGTGTATGACGTAGTATCTTTATCGGCATTGCTGTTGATAGACCATTGTGGATGCCACCATTGAGCTGGCTTAAGGGATTCTACGACGAGACCGTCGACTACAGATTTACGAATGCTCTTTGATGCGGTTGCACCTGATACACCGCATCCAGATAGCGTACCGTCAGTAGCAGCGTCGATATGGAATAGGAAGCCGCGTGCAGCTTCATTTAAGCTTCCGCCTGGATTTCGCCAGTAGGACATGTCACCAGCGTTGGTATCTGGGTCCATGTCAAACGACAAAAAGGCCATCGCGTGAGCCGTTTCGTTTGTTGCGGAATCAGAAATCCCCGCATAATTCACCAGTCCACCCGTATCAAATGACGTGATCGTGTTTAAAATGGACGCACGACGGACTTCAAAGCGCATACGCTTTACACCGGAAACAGTTTCTCTTGAGTAGTTAATACTCATGAGTTTATTTTTGTTGGCTGTGTTGTTAGGATCACCTACAGCTGCAGCCGTTTCTGCTACTTGGGAGCTTAACACTCCAGACTCTGCCCCATCGACTCCAGGAGAGTGTACGAGGGACACGGTCATGGTTTTACCACGTGAATCTGCAACTTCGACGACACTCTTGTAAACAGCTGCACCGGCTGCGTTGTCTGCAAGGCGAGTCATCGTAGCTGACTTGGAAGTTAATCCGATAGGCAGTGCGGCGGCGAGTGAGGTGGTCATAACAAGCGGCGTTCCAATTTCAGGTAGGACGGCAGCCAAGCCATCTTTTTTAGCCTGACACATAATTCCACCAATTAAAGCGAGGGCGCGATCAACCATGTCTACAGTGCGGTTTACCTCTTCGCGCGCAAATGCGACTAAGCAGGCTTCGCCAGCGCTGTTTACACCGGTCTTGGTGCCTGTGGTTCTCCCATTTACAGTCGATGGATTCATATCTGCGTCGAACTCATAGCACGTCTCAGCAGCGGACTCTGGCGGCGCTGTTTTGAATATGTCTGGGTCGATGCAATCGCCTTCACCTTTGATACGTGCAGCTTGATCTTCGATCTTGTCAGCAGCAGAGCGTTTAGTCACATCATCAACAGCCTTGGTTAACGATGTGCTGGTGGCAGGAAATGCCGAGATGGCCAATTCAGAGGGGAAAGCCAATGCTAAGACATTTTCGGTGGTTGCGGGTGTAGTGTCCTTCTTTTCTTTGCTTCCACAAGACGTTGTTACAACGAGGCTTGTGGCCGCGAGCGCGGCCATGATGGGGAGTTTATTTCTCATTTTCATAGTTAGCATCCTTTCTAACGAGGGTTGTAAGCGCAGCCAAAAGTCACCCAATGCCTGCAGAATAATACCACTCGGCTAACCTTCAAAAATCTTTAGTTCACCTTTTATAAAACAGCATGACTCAATCTAAAAATGCTTTTAACGCCATGATATTACATCATAAAAATAAAAATCCACCTACAGCAACCGATACAATAAACTGGTTAATTCCGAAGTACGTCAGTAAAAGGGTAACTCTGGAGGGGGTAACTCACGGTGATGAGCGGACACTAGACGTGCACCAAAATGAGGCGCTTGACGCGCGGAAACGTCAGCACGAGCGCATCAACGGACGCCAACGGCAAATTTTATTTCTGCCCCTCGGTACCCACTATAAAATGGTATGAGCCGAACGCAGACCTCGGCGCAAACGGAGTGAAGTGTGCCACTGAGCAAACCCCTGCATTCTACACTCGCCAATGCTTCAAACAAAATGCCACGACATCTCTCTATGAGATTGATACTGCAAAAACCACCTCCACTTCTGGCTACGAGTTGGTTGCCGTGGCAGATACAACCAAGAGAATTGCGCCTCCAGGCAAACCTGCACCTGGAGTTGGCGTCAAGAAACAATAATCCTATAAGGTATCCAGCCAAAAAGAAGGCGGCCACTTAAAACGATGGCCGCCTTCTTTTGTTTTAATGAAGAGCCCGCTGCTACTTTTACTGCGCGTCAGTTGTGAGGGCTTTAGCTGTTGACCAAAAACCGTCTCAAACCTGATCATTTAACTTTTAGATATTCTTCTCCAGACCTTAAACTGGAGGAATCATTATGTTTGTAAGCATCGGCGAGACAGCTGTATTACTTGGAGTTGCAATAATTACGCTCAGAAGATGGGACAAGGCGGGAGCTTTCTGCCCGTCTTGGCGAAGCCCTGGACTTCACAGGCGGTACGAGATGAGAAAAATCAAGGAGTTTTTGGGTGAAACTGCTAGGGAGCCGAACGAAAATTTGACGATTGGCTACGCTAGAGTCTCCTCCTTTGATCAAAAAGAAGACCTTGAGAGACAAGCTTTAAGATTAAT
>CANJQY010000101.1 GCA_947476525.1 Oligoflexales bacterium | reverse complement strand
CGAGGGTGGCGTCAAGGCTTTCGGTGAAGGATATTGGCAAGAGTTTCGTGACGATCCGCCTGTCGTCGGCATCGAAGCTTTAAAGTCAGGCTCCTAGTATTTTTGCTTATGTCCATTTTCCCAAACGATTCAAAAATGGATGTCTATTGGCGGCAAGAAAAGGCTCGCGCGATGCTTGGACGCGGCTAATCCTCTGATTTTAATGGAGGAACTTGGCGAATCCTTCTCTACATAGTATCCCCCAAGAAACGCAAAAACATCCCACCAAACATGGATAAAAATCGATTCTTGCAGAGTCCAGTGATTGCGTTGTGTGACGTTGCCAAGGTGCAGACCCAAAAAAAACTGCGGCAGCGGGATTTTATTTGATCCCAGGTGGGCTGCCGCAAACAAGGCCGCTTGGGCGAGGTTGGACCAGCCTTCCGATAGACCGCCTTCATGGAATAGGGGCATCGCCCATCCTCGAAAAACGGCCTCTTCGTGGGTCCCTGCGTTATAAGAAAACACTGCCGCAAACCAAGGATCCTCTCGGCCAAGCCCCGAAATATGTTGGCCTTGATCTGGGTGTGACGCTAGGTAGCCGGCCAAAACCCCCATAACACCAAGAGGAATCCAAGAGCTTGAGCGCGCCAAAAATTGAAACTGAAACGGTGCAAGTAGGACGTCAGCAGGCGAATCTCCTTGGCCTAAAAAACTATACTTGCCAAATTTTTGACGCTGCCAAACCGACGATCTAAATGTGTGATATAAGCTCAGCCCCCCGGAGGCTTGATAGACCTGACTCCCGAACAAGTACTTCCTGACGGCGACGTTCTTCTCCGAAAATTCTCCACTCGTTATTTTCGTGACGTCAAAATCCGCCGTCGTACTTTGTGCGTATGAAACGCCGCCAATAGCCACACCAGAGTAGATGGCTCCTCTTGAGAATTGTCCACGGCACCATTGTCCAAGCCCAGGAATAAAGAAGGACGCCGCTGGTAGAAAAACATCACTCGCATCCGCCTCTTCGCTTTCCGTCGAATACGACCACGCAGACTCCTCTGCTGTGATAGGTGGGCTGCTGGCAATTAGACAAATAACAGCTGTGAATTGTGCCCTTCTACCCATGCTACATTGCCGTCCTAATAATATAACTAGATTGAACCGTGTGACTTAAAATTTTAAGGGACTCTTCCACAATCGCTCCAACCTCTAACCGATGTCCTCCTTTGTGCGGATCAAGCCAGAGGGCCGCATCTTCTTTGGATAAGAAAATCGGGCACCGATCATGGCCTGCCCTCAATACATCGGCGGGCGGCTCGCCGGTGATCACAGCAAATGAAAAGAATGACGTCGTTTTATCCTTAGATTCCCACCAATCCCACAATACAGGAGTCAACATATAGTCGTGACCCTCAGGCCTAATTCCAATTATTTTTTTTTTCGATATTTTTTGATGCGGTTTGATTTCTTGCTCAGAACTGTCGTCTGCAACCCATTCATAAAACTCTTTTATCACAAGCAGTCCGTGATTATGCCCGATCAACCTTGACCAGGTGCCTCGACTTGTAAGTGAATCAAGTCGAGCATTAAAAACATTGTATTTCGTTGGAATTTCTTCGGTCGACCCCATCGGACGCACTCGGTAACGCATTGGTATCACCCACGATTTATTGTTTTTTTGGGCGATGATTGGTGCGAAATAATTTGGGTAAATTCTGGAATGTGACGTCATGGCCTTGAAACGTTTAGGGTCGACCGATGTGAGGTGTTCGTAATGATCAAATTGTGTACGAACCGGCATGGCGCCGAACTCGCGCTCAAGAATCTTAAGGTTTTGCTGAACTAGGATGCTGTAACACACAAAAAATCTCCGAATCCAATGCTGCAAAGAATGCCGCCCGATAATGGTAGCATATTTTCTAGTTCCGATAAATGTGCTAAACTCAGCAGGTCAACCACAACACTAATCATTTGTCAGGTAGCTTTCTGACAGCGCCATTTAAATGCAGCCACTAAAAGGTAATCTTAATGACAAAAATAAGCCCACCCAGCGAATTGACGAACGACCTGGCCCCTTCCGGCAGCGCTGGTCATCGTCAACAAGAGCGGCAGGCCATCATGGTCATTGCGGCTGTGCAGTTTGTAAATATCGTCGACTTCATGATGGTCATGCCTCTTGGCCCAGATTTTGCCAAAGCCCTAGGCATTCGAATCAGCCACATGGGAGTTTTGGCTGGGTCCTACACTATGGCTGCAGCTTTGAGCGGATTTCTAGGATCTTTTTTCTTAGACCGCATTGGACGCCGAAAGGCCCTGGTGATGGCGGTTGTGGGCTTAGCGATCGGGACCGCAGCCGGAGCCTTTGCCATGGATTTTCGCTCGCTGCTTTGGGCGAGAGTCTTAGCCGGTATTTTTGGTGGTCCAGCCACCGCCATCGGCTTTGCAATCATTGGCGACATTGTACCGCAGGAAAGACGCGGAGCAGCCCTTGGTAAAATAATGATGGGATTTTCTGCAGCGTCTATTTTTGGTGTGCCCGCAGGACTGGAGGTCGCTAGAATTGGCGGTTGGAATGCACCATTCATAATGGTTGGCTCAATGGCTGCTGTCGTAGCGTGGTGGGCTCATGTCAAACTTCCCCCACTAAAGACCAATCTCAATAGGATGAAGTTTGGCGTATCGGGCGGTGCCTTTAAATCACTACTAACACAGCGTACAGTTTTAATTAGCTACGCCTGTCTATTTTGCGTCATGATGGGAGGATTTCTAATTTTTCCCAATATCGCAGGCTTCGTACAAATAAACCAACATTTTCCGAGAGAGGAAATGGGCCGTCTATACTTTATCGGCGGCATCTGTAGCTTGATCATTATGGGAACCTGCGGAAAATTGGTCGACAAATTTGGAAGCCTTCCCTGGTTTTCTCTTGGCTCGTGTGGATTTCTCGGAACATTATATTACGGCATGTACCAATCTCCACCAGCGCTCAATGCCTATAGCCTATTCATCGGATTTATGATTTTTGGCACCCTCAGGAATATTAGTATGCAAACACTGACGTCAAAGGTTCCTCGACCTTCGGAACGTGCAGGGTTTATGTCTCTTCAATCGGCCGTGCAACATACGGCTATGTCGGCGGGCGCGATATCATCTGCCAGACTCCTATCCAGCTCCCCAACCGGCGAATTAATTGGAATTGAATCAGTCGTTATCTGCTCTGGGATCCTTGTCCTACTAGCTTTGGGCCTTGTCATCGTGCTAGACCGAGCAGTTTGCAAGAGCGCGCACTGAAAACCTGGACGCGCTCCAAAGCAACAAATAATTTAAAGCGGCCTTTGCGAGTCGATGCAAAGGCCGCTTTTTTTGATTACGAGGATACGAATTAAAATTAGCCGCGAAGTGAATTGTTCAAATTCAGCCATTGAAATCCTAAATTGCAGTCAATCGCTGGAATTTCCAGAATCGTTAGCGCGTTTTTGAGAATTTTAGCGCCGACGCCGCTCACGTCCGAAGAAAAAATCTCTCCGTAGGCATCGACAAAATCTAGAACATCTTCTAGCACAGATGTGGACCCACTTAGAATCGCTGCCTCAACGGCTTTGCGAAACCATTGTCCAGTTTCCTGAGTGTTAAATCCAGCTCTTGAGCCAATGCGGATGCAGTCTCCGCACAAAGTCACGAGCAAATCGTGGTCAATGTGTTTATCGTATCGACCGACAAAATAAGATAATGACTTATAGGCTCCGCGCCAATCTTTCGCCAACTGACTAACTCGCACTCGATCCATCGTCAAATCGTAGGCGCGCATTGCCCCATCACGACTAGCCTGAATCCTTTGTTCCCTTGCCTCAAATTGACGATGTAAGCGTTCTTTAAGAATAGACAGGACTTGACGCCCCTCAGCCGGTGTGATGGTCTCGTGAACATCAAACTCCCTATTAAGAGTGGTCGAGACCGCATCCACCGACATTGTTATAGACGTATTGGTAAAATCGGCGATTTGAGCAATCGTCCATGGCGTATTATCTGGCCACCGAACTAAAACCTTCTCGAATGATAGTGCAAATTCCAACATGCGACACCCCTTCCCTGGATTGTTTATGGACGATTAGCGGAACACTATTCCCTGTGTTCCGCATTCTCAAAAAACTAAGTTGTATGGACTATTTATTATTGTACATGAGGGTACGAAAAAAAAGCAAAGCGAATCTTCTTCCGGATAAGAATACCCAGAAAAAGATTCGGATTGCACTAATATTAATCAGATAACAGGCGTACGACGGCAATTCAACCGAAGAATTGCCTTTATTTTGAACCACCTCCCTGCTCTCGCTGGAAAATTTGGTTCAACGACCAAGGCGCCCTGCTTATTTTTTATCCATTAGTCCGTAGGCTACGACGCTTACGCATCATACGACGCTTGTTACGACCAACTTTACGACGACCTTTAGGATGTTTTCTTCTATGACGTGAACCGTGCACTGTGACTCTCCAACTCTTTAGTTACCAACATTTAAATTCTATCACTAAGTTCTAGCGCTAAGTTCTAGCACTAGGATCTTGCATTAGGACGTTCCTAAAATTAGCTAGGGCTCTGTTTGACCCAAATTACTCACTTCAAGGCGGTGACAATACTCATCGAAATGGAGATTGGCAAGGGATTTTCTTGATACTACAGCCCATTCGTGGAATAATTTTATATAAATAGCGTAATCTTAATTTTTTCGATGACTTAGCCTTGATCAAGGGGTGCCCCATGTCTGATCTAACCGACAATTCGAGCTTAAATCGCGCCAAACGAGAGGTAAAATCCACTCTGATCGAACCGTTTAGGCAAATAAAATTCGGCGCGTACGTCATTTCAGCCTCTGTGGCATTTGTCCTTGTCGTCGCAGTTATGTTTGTATTGGCTTTCTATGAACAATATCAACACGTCATGAGTCTATTTAATATCACCGACGTGAAAGATCAGATGGAATTGGTAACCAATGATATTTTCTATCGAAATGCCATAGCCATAGGGCTCATGCTCGTCGGATACATCATTGGAATGTTCATTATGGTGTTTAAATTGACTCACCGCTACTACGGCCCACTCGTCTCCATCGAACGATTTGTCGGCGAAATGACGGAAGGGAAATTTCGCCGACGGGTAAAAATCAGAAAAGGTGATGAGCTTCAACGCCTAACCGACCTCCTCAATACCATGGCTGAAACCTTCGAAAAAAATCCTCCGGACAGCAAAAAATAATTCAGCCACGCCAGGCAATTTGAAGATTCGTTTACCAGTTTAACCTGAAACACTTTCGGTCCCTTTCACCTCATGAGGATGGCTATCTTGAACAAAAAAACCGACAATAAAATAAACGATCTCAAAAAAAACGCTAAAAAAACTGCTAAAAAATCCGCTGCTAAAAAAGCACCACGCAAAAATCCAAGTAAAAAAAAATCCTCTAACCTAACGAAACACGCTGCGAAAAGGCCGTCTGTAATGGCTCGCACCACAAAAAAAACACCCTCACCCAAAACCAAGGCAACACCTAAATCAAAGCCTCGAAGGATCGCACCAACAAAAGGCGGCGTCAAATTGCCGGTGGCACTGACCGCGCTAGAGGTCTATAAAATTTGCGACACCGATATTTTTAAATTTAGCACGACATCAAAAATCGGTGAAAGTAACGAATTTATTTCTCAAGATCGCGCCGTTCGCGCCATTAATATGGGCCTTGGCATTCGCAAGCCTGGCTACAATATTTACGTTGCTGGCGCGCAAGGGACTGGCAAAACCAGCGTCATTCGCACGTTCTTAGAGCGCTGGGCAAAAGATTCTCCCGCTCCAAGTGATTGGATTTATGTTTACAACTTCCAGCATTCGGAGGTCCCTAAAGCTATCGGAATGGCGCCGGGAGAAGGTAAAAAATTAAAAAAAGAAATGGAAGCACTCGTCAAAATACTGAGAGCCGAAATTCCTGCCGCCCTTCAAAGTGAAGACTATGAAAATGCCGTCAATGCATACCTATCAGCTAGTAACGATCGCAAGACGAAATTATTTAGTGATTTAGACAAGCGGGCTAAAAAATTAGATTTCGCTGTGAAATCGACCCGCCTCGGCATTGAAACTGTCCCCATCGTTGACGGACGCGTATTAACTGAAAAAGATTATGCCAAACTCAGCGAGTCACAGCGAGGAATCGTAGAAGATCGGCGGGCGCAAATCGATCCAGAAGTTCTCGAATTTGCAAGAAAAGTACGAACCCTCGAAAATGAAACACGTGAATATGTCGAGCAGCTACGTAGCGAGCTTGGTCGCCATGTTGTAGGTCAAGTGATCGAACCCTTAATGGAAGAGTACAAGGCCAATAAAGGAGTCGCGGCACACTTAGATCAAGTTCGTAGCCATATTCTTGAACACCTGATGGATTTTGTTGATGCCGATGACTCTGCACCCAATGCCGCAGCTCAGGATGCCCAAGGCGAAATGTTTGCCCCAAACGATGAACGTAATCGCTTCGTCCGTTACGCTATAAATGTTTTTATCGACAATGGCGACGCCGAAGGGGCCCCCGTCATCATCGAGACAAATCCTTCGTATTACAATCTCTTTGGAAAAATTGAAAAAAATGTTGAGCATGGAATGTACTTGACCGATTTTACGATGATCAAGCCTGGAGCCATCCAGCGGGCCAATGGCGGTTACCTTGTAATCAACGCGATGGATATTTTTAAAACAGGAAGCATCTGGGATACGCTCAAACGTGTGCTCAAAAACCGCAAAGGTTTTATCGAAGATATGGGCGAACAATACTCCTTACTGCCGACCTCTGGCCTTCGCCCTGCTCCTATCCCGCTAGATATGAAAGTGATTCTCATTGGTACCGATGACGTTTATCACATGCTCCAGGGCATGGACGAGGACTTCACTAAAATCTTTAAGATTAAGGCCCACTTCGACGACAAAATGCCGCGGTCGCGGGAAAATATCGCCCATTATGTAGATTTTGTCGCGACACGTTCCGATAAAGAAGATCTTCTATCATTTGACCGTTCGGGGGTTGCGGCTATGGTCGAGTACGGCAGTCGCTTGGTCGATGATCAAAGGCAACTCTCGACCCAGTTCGGCACCTTAAAAGATCTAACTATCGAAGCCGATTTTATTGCGCGAGAACAAGAAAGTCGGTTTATCAAAAGGCAGCACGTCGAAGATGCTCTCGATCAGAAATTCTACCGGGTCAACCTGATTGAAGAGCAAATGTTCGAAATGGTAAAACATGAGGACGTCTTGCTGACGCTTGACGGCTCCATTATTGGTCAAGTCAACGGCCTGGCCGTTTATGATCTCGGTGATTACAGCTTCGGTAAAGTAAGTCGCATCACATGCACCGTCTCTGCATCGGCCGATGGGATTATTAATATCGAACGCAATGCAAAGTTATCTGGACGCCTACACGATAAAGGGATCAGTATATTATCCGGATATTTGACCGCCCTACTCGCCCGCGAGCATCATATTGGAATGGCGGCAAGTGTTTGCTTCGAGCAAAGTTACGGCATGATCGACGGCGATAGCGCCTCAATTACTGAAGCTACCGCTATCATTAGCGCTATGTCTCGGCTACCAGTTCGGCAGAACCTTGCCATGACAGGCAGCTTAAACCAATTTGGCGAAGTGCAGCCCATTGGGGGAGTCAATCAAAAGATTGAAGGCTTCTGGCGAACAGCTGAAATTCTCGGCAAAAAAGATGGGAAATTTACGATCTTAATTCCAGTGCAAAATGCCCTAAATTTGATGCTAAATCGCCAAACCCGCACTGCGGTCGAAGAAGGTATTCTGGAGGTCATCCCAGTGCGCACTATGGCGGAAGTTTTCGAAATCGCGACGGACGTTCCGCTTGGCGCAACAAACCTTCACCAAGACCTTTTCAGTCCAGGCTCGGCCCTTTGGATCATTCAGGAGCGACAAGAAGAGCTGCGAGCTGAACGAAAAAAAGATCGTAAACGTAAGTAGATTCTGCTGAAGAGGCAGAATATTAAACACGAGGCGAGAGAATAATTCGCGAAGGCTTTTTTTGGGGTCAACAAACCGGTGTCGAATAATTTCTGCCAGTGTTTCGTAGCTAGCATATCGAGCCATCATCTCATCGAGCCCAAAAAAATGGTATTGACCGGTAACACCTTGCGTAGTGTTGAGGTTAGAACATCGGACTTGAAAGCTACTGTTCGAGTAAGTCATTCAATCTTGCGGTGGCAATTTCAAGGTATCGTTCTTGGGATTTCGGTTGCAATGCCGATCGCGGAATCATTTCCTCGATGACCGTCTGCCAAAGCGGTAATTCTGCAAATACAGAGTCGATAAACTGAGGAGGTAGCTTTAGCGTTGTGAGCGCAAATTTTCGGAAGTAAGAGCCTTGCAATTTTCGACTTTTCCCCAAAAGTGGTAGGCCAATATCCGTTTGTTCTTGACTTAATGGCAAGCGGGTATTGAGAAAATCGTAGCAAGGGCTTAAATGCATAGAACCATTCATTTTAGGGTATTCTAGGATAGCCCAGTTTTTTAGATGCATATCACCATTGCCCGTACAGAAGCAAAATATCAGTCTTCGAAAAAATTCATTTAGATCGAGTTTTGTTGTATAAGTCTCAATAACTTTGGCAACTTGCTCATTGCTAAGGGAGTATTTTTCTTCGCTTGGTACTCGTAAGAGCTGTGCTGCATCCTCCTTCAATAGTTTACCGGCCGCAGTGGTATCAAACCTTTTGATAATATAAATTAATCCAAGGTTCTCTACTCTAACTAGTGCAAGTGGCGGTGTGTCAAATTTGAGACGATGGGCAATAGCCATGGTTACGTGTTCGTTAGCGGGAAGTTCGGGAAAGTCACCCTCCGGTTTCAAAATATGCGTAGAACCAGTTGCTGTCGGCATTAGATGGCCTTGCCTGGAGTCAAAGCGAAACAACCCCTTTCGTTGTGCTCCAGAAATAGAGCCGCCATGAATAGTTCTGGAAAAACTTTGTAATGGGTTAATCGGATCCAAATAAATACTTAGCTGCCTTGTAGTGCCCCAAAGAAGCTTTAGGCACTTGGCGTGAAGATCACCATTCTTGCTAGGCATAAGACACGAACAACAATATCGTGAGAATGGTGTTGAAAGGTTATATTTTACGACAGAATCCTCGGTTCCGTCATCAATTGTCGGAGCGATTTCTGCGCCACCGTGATCAAGCGGCACAATACTCACGGCGCCGATAGTGTTTCGTCCGACGGCAAGAAGCATGGCAAAGCGGCTTTTAGCGTCGATGTGAAGTTGCTTCTCTGCTTGATGCAGAAGCCAGCCCTCAAGGATGAGGTTGTCAAAAAAAGGATGAAGTACTTTGGAGATATATTCATGGGTCGTTACGGGCAAAGATTTCGAGATTGAGATTGCATTTTTTTTTGCGGCGTATTCAGAAAAATAAGTAAAGACGTATTCATTTGAATTTCGTTTTGATAGTTGCCCTACGAGTTCTTCTCTGAGGTAAATATGGGCCTGGGTTAAAGTATGAAAATGAATGCCGTCGTATTGAGTCATTTGCAATTCCTTAAGGGTAGGTATTCGGCTCATTTTTTTTGACCAGCCGAATTTCATATCCAAATGCGATGGCTAAACGTGCAAGTGCATCGAGGCGGATGCTCTCTTTGCCGCTCTCAACTTGATTGATAAACGAAAAGCTCAAGCCACTTTGGAGTGCTAAAGCTTTTTGTGTAAGGCCCCGCTCTTTTCGGAGATACTTAATTTGATCACCAATTTTTGTCATGATTCGAATCTTTGATTGGCTATATTGTGTTCTACTCACTTGAATATATCTTTGATAGGCGATATTATCAAGTAAAAAAATGACAATCGAAGACAATATATTGATAAATTATCTGGAAATCGTTGATCGACGATAATTGTAAATCCTATGCTCGAGGATCTGCAACTATGCCGACTTCTGATTTGATGTGTTAGCAGCCGCCTGAAAAAAATTGGGCTTGTCAAAAAAACACCTAAAACCAAAATGCCCCTGTGACTAAAATATTTTAGTAAAGTGATGACAATACGGTGTCGACCCCTGCCGCTCGTAATACTGCCGGTGCTCTAGCTCTGCAGGCCAGAATTTTGCGGCAGGCCGCACCTGCGTGGCAACCTTATGACCCTTTTTTTGAAGAGTTGAAATTAATTCTTCGATAACGCTCTTTTGTGATTTGTCAGAATTGGATTTATTCTCATCACTTGATTTTGAATCGTCGTAGAAAACTGCAGAAAGGTATTGTTGCCCGATGTCGGGGCCTTGTCCATTTTCTTGCGAGAAATTGTGCGTTTCAAAGAACATTTTGCACAATGCTGAAAAACTGACTAGGGACGGATCATAGGTGATCTCCACACACTCTAAGTGACCAGTTTTGCCGCCGCACACTGATTTATAGTCTGGATTTTCTAGATGCCCGCCAGCATACCCTACCGTTGATTGAATGACGCCGGGAATTCGGGCCATGTAGTATTCTGTTCCCCAAAAACATCCCGACGCAAACACTGCTTTCAAATATTGAGGAGACAGTTTTGGAACGAATTTTAAACTGATGCTGTTGACGCAATGCCGGGTATTTTTATCGGTAAAGCCTTCTCCTTCGAATACATGCCCTAGGTGGCCACTGCATTTGTTACAAATTATTTCCACACGGCGGCCGTCTATATCCGGAATTTTCTTAACTGCACCAGCTATTTCCTGATCAAAACTTGGCCACCCGCATCGTGAGTCAAATTTATCTGTGCTGTTATAAAGTTTGGCATCACAGGCCTTGCAATGATAGGCGCCCTCGCTCTTCGTGTTGACGTAGAGCCCTGTATGAGGCGCCTCCGTCGACTTCCCAATGAGAACGGAGTGTTCAAAAGGGGTCAGGGTGGTAGTCATGATTACCGCCTTTCTGGCAAAAATATCCGCAGCCCAAACCGGCTCGCTGACTCGTTAATACCCTGTTTTGCAAAGGGCCACAATAATTTTGATGGTTTCGCTCACCACATGTCGTAAACTATTTCTGAGCAAATCAATTATTTATACTGCATTTTCTGAAAGTTGTGAGTAAACCTCGTGATCTCAAAGGAGCTGAATTCCATGGCGTATATTAACGGGTTAAT
>CANJQY010000100.1 GCA_947476525.1 Oligoflexales bacterium | reverse complement strand
GATCAATAGCATCCCAATTCACAACCTTATGTCCACCCTTACGCCGAAATGCCGTCGATTTTCTCGGCGCGAAAGGAGATGGCAACTCTTCTTGCGCCACTTCCTCAATTTCGGATCCGTGACCTTGGATTTTGCCTTGTCGCCTCAAAAGCTTTTCTAGTCTCTTTTGAATTCCAAACAATACTTCCATCACATCACTCGTATAAAGATCCGGAAATGGGAAAAAATGCACTTTGCCATCACGCCTTGCCCACACACCATCTCCAACCTCACTTCGGTCCAATGTCTATTTGCCAGTCAGCGGACCGTCTAATTTCTTCGCTATGTTCGACAACAATGAGTGTTGCGCCACTTTCCACCAGTTCTCGAAGTATGGCGATCAGCCTTTCAACATCATCAAAATGCAGTCCGGTTGTCGGCTCGTCCAGAATCAATACAGTACCCATTCCCATTTTCTTGGTGAAAAATGGCACCATCTTCAGACGCTGTGCCTCGCCCCCGGACAAACTCGCTGACGGCTGACCAAGTTTTAAGTAGCCTAGTCCCATTCTCTGAGCTGGGGTCAATTTATAGAGAATTCGCTTGTGATTTGCAAAATGAGCTATGGCCTCGTCTATGCTCAAGCTTAAAACATCGTTGATATTTAAACCGTTAAACTTCATATCTAAAACATGACTGCGAAACCTTTTACCGTTGCACACGGGGCACTGAATTCTTGCATCTGCGAGAAAACGAATAGTTAGGTTGATTACCCCACGTCCTTTGCACTCGGGACATCTGCCGCCTTCGAGGTGTAGACTAAATGCTTTGGCCGTGATTCCAGCAACCTGAGCATCAGGGAGGCTTGCGTAGAGATCGCGAATATCTCCGGTAATGTCCAGATAGGTTGCTGGCATACTGACGTTACTCTTGGCTACTGGCCTGCGATCAATGAGATGGACACTGGTGAGGGATTCCCACCCCTGAAAACCCTCGCAAAACTTCCAACTGCTAGTTGTAGCCCGCACCTTTTTGGGTTTTCCCCGAGCGGCACCACCAGTTTCAAGCATAACGTCCAACAGATTTTGAAAAATGACCCCAAGAGCGAGACTGCTTTTTCCTGCGCCAGAAACTCCTGTGATAATAGTCATAGTCTCCAGGGGGATCTTTATCTTTGCCATTTTGAGATTGTTCAATCGTGGCCTTAAAATTTCCAAAAAATTTCCAGACAGATTGTTCAACACTTTGCGACTGCGCAATTTCTTGGGCATCGACAACCAAGAGGCAGTTTTAGAGGCCGCCGCATATTTCGCGGCCTCATGTGGAGTAAATCTGGCCAAAATATTTCCACCGCCAACTCCGCCCCCAGGCCCGAGGTCAATGATGACGTCTGCAGCCCTCATGATCGTTTCATCATGATCGACGACGATGACGGTATTTCCCTCGTCACGCAGCTGTTTCAGGCAATCAATAACATTGTTAAGCTCGGTGTGATGCAGGCCTTGACTGGGTTCATCTAGCACGTACAAAATACCGCGTAAATTTTCGTTGAGAATACCTGCGAGTTTAACTCTTTGTGATTCCCCACCGGACAGCGACCGAACTCTCCGGGCAAGCGATAAATAACCAAGTTTCATTTCGAGCAAGCGTTTTAGACCCGCTTCGACTTCACTCCAGACACGCAAAAATGCTGGATTGGTCGACAACGTTTGATTTTTCGCTAGCTCTCGAAGTCGGCCGTCCAGTTGATTCATCGGCAATGTGAGGAGCTCGTGAATGGTCAATCCAGCCAGTTTAATTCCTTTTGCTTCACTTTGCACACCTGTTCCGTGACAGGGCTCACAGGGCATTTCGGAAACGGCATCGTTGGCATCTGTCTCATCGCCACCATCCGAGTATTCTTGTGCGTCTGGCACTCCATATCCATCGCAGTCTTCGCAGCGGCCGAGTGAATTCGCATTAAAATAGCGAGAATCAAGTCGCGGCCACGAGAACCCACACTGAGGGCAGCCACCCTTTGCTGAAAACCCATGACCTTGTTCACTGTCCCAATCAACCTGACCACCGGAGCTCTGATTTGCCAAAAACCATTCTCCGAAGCCGTTTCCAAGTTCTAGCACAGTGGCGATGCCTCTTCCGAGGCGGTCGTTGCCTTGATCTTTAATCTTTAGAAGATCAATTAAAACTTTGATCGTGTGCTTTTCGTCTCTCGCCAAGTCTGGTAGGGGATCCAGGTCCAAAAATTTTCCATCAATAAATGCACGAGTAAATCCTCGCTGAATAAATTGATTTAATTGGGCTTTAAAAACACCTTTTTTACTTGCCGCTACGGGAACAACTAGTGCAATGGTTTTGCCCGATGCCCCAGATACAATATGTTGAATGATGTCGCCAGGAGACATCGCAGCGGTTGCAAGACCATGTTTTGGGCAGTGCTGAGTGCCAAATCGTGCAAACATCACGGCCATCATTTCTGAGAGGTCTGTGAGGGATCCCAAGGTGGCGCGTCTGGAGGGAGCGGTCTCGTTTTGTGCAAGTGATATGGACGGCGACAGGCCAGTAATACTTCGCACAGCAGGGCGGTTTCCTAAATCCAGAAATTGACGACTGTAATGCGAGAGGGTGTAGAAGAATCTCCTTTGGCTCTCTGCTAAAATAGTATCGAAAGCCAACGAGCTCTTGCCAGAACCACTGACCCCAGTAATGACGGTCAAGGCGTTGCGATCAATATTTATATCCAAATTTTTCAAGTTGTGCTCAGTCGCACCTTTGACTTCAATTCGTTCAAATCTGCTCATGAGTTGGCTCCGTGCTGCTCCAGCCACTTTTCACAAAGATCGAATGCTGCAGTAAAACTTTTCATACTTGCAGTTCCTTTGCCATAAAGACTTGCAGCCGGACCGTGATCGGGCGAGACTCGGAGATTCCTTAGTCCAACGGAGACGTTTACTGCAGTGTCAAAATGAATAGTTTTTAGCGGTCCAAGCCCTTGATCGTGGTACATGGCCAATACCCCGTCAAACAACCCTTGGGCAGCACTATGGAAAACCGTATCTGCAGGCAGAGGGCCTGAAACCGTCGTCCAAGCGAAATTGTTTTGAAAGGCTTCGATGGCAGGCCTAATAATCTCGATTTCCTCAGATCCAAAGAGCCCGCGGTCTCCGCAATGCGGATTGAGCCCACAAACCGCAATCTTAGGGTGGGTAATCCCATAGATATTCCGTAGCCCTTCCGCAAAAATCGCAAGTTTTCGCAAAATCAGTGGCTGTGTCATGGCCTTGGGCACGTCTTTTAAGGGTAAATGATTTGTAGCCAGTCCCACTCGAAGTTTAGGGCCGGCGAGTAACATGAGAGCCTCGCCCTGCCAATGATGTTCGAAAAACTCTGTTTGACCGGGAAACTTGAATTCTCCTAAGCTCGCTACATGCTTGTCTATGGGACCGGTCAATACGGCGAAGGGCATCTGCATATTTTTTGGTATCGCATTGAGATAGGAAACCATCATTTGACCGCGTATTTCCTCACTTAAATTCTCTGGAGGTTCTCGGCCAATTATTGGACTTGGGTCAAAGCTATAAAATCCGGGGTTGAGTGGTTGGTCCAGTTCAGTCAGTGTTTGATAGAGGGGTAAGTTTTTTGAGAGGACCTTGGACTGATGTTCTATCTGCCATCGACTTCCGATGACGACTACTGGGCAATACTGAGTGATTTTAGAAGTCTCTAGGATAGTGAACAACCCCTCACAGTTGACGCTCAGAGGGTCACCAAGGGTAAAGATAATTTGGGATCTAGCCATTTTTTTGCCTAAATGAAGGTTACATGGACGCCGAGAATCTAGCATGATCGGGAATGCAATGCGATAGAACTTCGGAAAATCAACAGGTCACGAGCATTGAATGTTTGTGAAATTGAATGATATGATTGTCAGGTGCCAGCTTGGTCGTTTGGAGGGCTGGCGGGCTATTGAGGGATATGGTAGTCATCCTCGCCCCTTTTGCCTTTAACGATGAGTGGGAAGTGACATTCAAAAACAGAGGTAAGTAGATGTGAAGGTTAAAGATGTTTTAACTTTAATCCAAGAGGACGGTTGGTATCTCGTCCACACAAAGGGCAGTCATCGGCAATTTAAACATACATCGAAGGAAGGACGGGTTACTATAGCTGGTAAGCCCAGTGATGAGTTACCGCCAGGAACATTGAACAGTATTTTAAAGCAAGCTGCTTTAAAAAAGGCGAAGAGGTGAGGTTATGTTTCGATTCTTAATAGTGATTGAAAAGGCAAAAAATAATTACGCAGCCTATAGCCCCGATTTACCAGGTTGCGTCGCCACTGGAAAAACGCGCGAAGACGTTGAAAAAAATATGTATGAAGCAATTCAGCTACATATCGCAGGCATGAAGGAAGACGGAGTGCCTATTCCAAGATCTGAATCATTCGCGGAGTTTTTTGCGATTCCAGAAGTTGTTAATGGGTAGCCTTTTATTAGATCATGAGTTCACATCGTGAGACTTTTCGCATGTCAAAGCGCCAATTTAATCCGTTAGATCCGGTCGTCATTGAGTATGCCTATAGGCAGGGATTTTTTCCCATGCCGCATCCTACAACCCAGGAAGTGCTGTGGTTTGATCCTAACCCACGGACCATTATACCGTTAGATGGACTGCATGTGTCGCGGTCTTTGGAAAAGTCGATGAGAAAGCGCGGATACCAGACCACTTGGGATCAAGCATTTGATGCGGTTGTGCGGGGGTGCGCGTCACGTAAGGAGACGTGGATTAATCAAGAATTTATGAATATGTACCATGAAATGTTTGTCCGAGGTGTGGCGCACTCTGTGGAAGTTTGGAAATCGGGGGAATTAGTGGGAGGGGTCTTTGGGCTACATTTTAACGGTGTTTTTAACGGTGAGAGTATGTTTTCTACCGCGACAGATGCGTCGAAAGTCGCCCTCGTGGAACTCGTGAGAATTCTGAATGTTGCCCGTGTTCAGTTGTTTGAGGTGCAATTTATGACCTCTCACCTGGCATCACTCGGTGCAATTGAGGTTCCAGCGTTGGACTATCATAAAACGCTTGATGAGGCTTTAAAAGTTGTGGTTTCGTGGCCAGACTTTAATGCCAGAAGCCCTCAAACATAAGCTTTTGCTTGACTGTTAAACATTGAAAAATATTTACCCCCTAAGCGTACCAAGTCATCGTGAGATCCATCCTCAGTAATACCACTGTTTTCGATGACAATAATTCTCGACGCTCGACGGACGGTGGCAAAACGGTGCGATATCAAGAGGGCCGTCTTACCCGCAGTAAGGAGTCGAAATTGGTCAAACAAGGTCTCCTCGGCTAAGGCATCCACAGCGGCAGTGGGCTCGTCAAACACGAAGATATCAGCCCCTTCGCGAAAAAACGCCCGAGACAAAGCCACCCTTTGCCATTCGCCTCCGCTCAATCCCACGCCATCTTTAAACCATTTTCCTAACTGAGTATCATAGCCAGACACTAGTTTTTTAGCTAATTCCTGGGCACCGCCCTTAACCGCAGCAGTCTCAATCTTAGACCCTTCAAGCTCCGCCGAAACATCTCCAAGCCTGATGTTTTCTCGCAGCGTGAACTGGTAGGCGATAAAATCTTGAAACACGACACTGTATCTGCTGCGAAGTCGGTCTTCGGGCCATTGGGAGAGAAGTACCCCGTCTAAGTATATTTGACCTTCAGTGGCTGCATATAATCCAATGATGAGTTTAATCAGCGTTGATTTTCCGGCCCCATTGCTACCGACTATTCCTAGCGTCTGCCCTTCGGGAATAAATAGATTTAATCCGCGAAAAATCCAGCGCTCACTATCAGGGTACCGAAAACCCAGGTTCACGATACGAATGCCTTTCTCTTGATACTGGGCAGGTCCCAGAAGAACTTGTGCAGGGGCAACGGGGATACTAAAAAAATCGATGAGGTTTGCCATATATAAATTATGTTCATACATACTACCCAGTGACATCAAACAACCTTGAAACGCCGTTTGACTCTGCCGAAAGGCCATTAAATAAAGGGTAAACAAACCTATAGATATTACCCCTTGGGCGGCTTGAAGCGTCAAAGCAACATAGCAGCCATAAAAGCCAGCAACCGAAATCAAGGAAAATAAAGCCCCAAATGCCCCATGACTGAGGGCTAGCTTTTTATCTTCATTATAAAATCGCTCACGCATTTGACGAAACTTGCCTAAAAAATAGGGTCCGATGGCATTAACCTTTTGTTCTTTTGCGTAGGCATCCGTGGCAATGATGTGCTCTAAATAATTCACCTTCCGGGTATCGGGAGAACGGTGATTTTTAAGCCGAAACAAGGAGTCAGAATACTTTGCTTGGGCAAGTGTTGCAGGCACTGTTACGAGTAGTAGCACCAAAAGAAACCAACCGTTATAGGTAAAAATAACCACAGCAAACGATGCAAGGGTTAAGGCCCCCTGCAGCAGCTGCAGGCTGTCGATAAGCATATTCATGGGACGTGCCGACGCCTCGGCCCTGGCACGGTTTAGTTTGTCATAATAAATTGGATCTTCTATTTGTAGCAGAGAGAATTGGGTGGCGTGCTGGAGAATCTTTATATTAATTTCATTGGATAGACGAGCTTCCAATAGGGATTTTGACAACTGAAAAAACCTAAAAAATAGGGTTTGAAGACTCACCCACACTAACTCCAAAAGTGCCATTTGAACGGCGGTGCTCACCTGACCAGCCAAAACAGCATCCATAATCCACTTGCCCGTGTAGGCAATGAGCACGGGCCAAGCTGCTAAAACGATCATGGACAGTGCTACCGAAATGGTAAGCTGTGACGAAGCTCCCCAAGCGAGCCTTAGGGCGGTGGGAAAATAGACAAAGCTAGAGCGAGAACCCTCAAAAAACTCTTTGAAGGTTTGTTTAAGGAGTGCGGAGGGCGAAATTGGGGAGTCGGGTGTAGTCATAATTCTGCTAGCATACTCGCTGTAATGGTTACCTGTCTATGTCGCGGTTAGGCCCATTTAAAACACCTGAAAGACTCCGCTCATTCGTAGCTGAACTAAGTTCTAGGCTCGCCTTTCAGCCAACTTTGATTTAATATTTGCGTTCTTGACTAAATTGTCCTGCAATCCAAATTAGTCGTGACCATATTTGAGTATAGGACAATTTAGTCAATGTGATATATTTATCCCTTTATAGTGCAAGACAATACATTTGTCCGAGCGATCAATAAAGATATACTTCAGCAGTGGTCGTCCCTCCAACTCCCGATTTGCCAAAAAGGTCTAGAACGTCGACTGGACGATCTCGTAGCAGGGCTTGAGTTCTGGGAGTCGTTAAGAATATACTGGATGTGGCGAGGTGGTTTGAGCCTTCATAAAGGCGAGAAAAGCATAAAAAAGCCTGTGTCAGCGGAAGATATTTTCTGGATGTCCGCCCTGATAAGCTATCTTTCCCATTTTGACTTTTAGTGTTCGCTGAGATAAGCTATGAATAGCAGCAATTCCCGGTCAACATTTCTTTGACGATTTGACGCGGGTTTCAGGCCACGCTAAAAAAATATTTTCGTAATGTTTTCGGGATAGTGGCATGCTGTTGGCTGGTATAATTCAATGTTTGCATGGAGGCGAGCATTCATATGAGAGCAGGCAGCACAGAGAATTTTTTAGACAGTAATTTAATCCAGCAAGTTTTTCGTAAAAATCTATCAGTTGAAGCCCTAAATGAACGGCTGCGAAAGCGGTTTATGGAATTCGATGATCCACGGGATCGCAAGCGGACGACAATTCCACTGGTCGACGCACTTATGTCAGGATTTGCTATGTTTACGCTAAAAATACCGTCGATGTTGGCACTCGACAAATACCGGATGAGTGATGAACATATCGGCAACCTCAAGAGCCTGTTTGGAATTGAAAAGGTTCCATCCGACACCACGATGCGTGAAATTTTGGACGAAGTCGATCCCGACCAACTGCGGATTGGATTTAAAGACGTATTTCATCAGCTTCAGCGCAGCAAAGCTTTGGAGGACTACGTTTTTATGGATGGCCGCTATTTGGCGGCCATCGACGGGACTGGTTACTTCTCTTCCGACTCGATTCATTGCCCCTCGTGCATGGAAAAACACCACAAAAAAGATGGCACGATCACGTATCATCATCAAATGCTGGGCGCAGTAATCATTCATCCCGATCAAAAGGTGGTCATTCCACTTTGCCCGGAGCCTATCATTAAGCAAGATGGCGAAACCAAAAACGACTGTGAAAGAAACGCATGTGCCCGCATATTGGGGAAAATTAAAAAGGACCATCCGAGGCTTAACCTTATTGTTACCGAGGATGGCTTGTCGTCAAATGCTCCACACATACGCGATTTAAAAAAACACGGTATGTCGTTTATCCTCGGAGCTAAACCAGGCGATCATAAATTTCTATTTGAGGAGTATTCCTTGGCAGGCAGCAGGATCAAGGAGGTCATAATTCATGAGGCAAAAGGGGCACACGTACTTCGCTACGTGAACGGCCTCCAGCTCAACGAAAAAAGTGACGACGTAGTCGTGAATTTCTTGGAATACAGCGAGTGTAGGCCAGGCAAACGCGACATAAACTTCACTTGGGTCACCGACATTGAAATAACTGATGACAACGTTTTAAAAATTATGAGAGGCGGTAGAGCACGATGGAAAATTGAAAATGAAACGTTTAACACACTTAAGAATCAGGGCTATGAGTTTGAGCACAATTATGGGCATGGATACAAAAATTTGTCTGTAAATTTGGCGTTTTTGATGATGCTTGCATTCCTAGTCGATCAAGCGCAGCTGCTGACTAGTAAAGTCGTTCAACAGGCTTTAAAGAAGTCGTTTGGACTGAGCAATATGTACCGCAAAATTCGATACCTTTTTGAAACTTTTGCATTTAAATCTTGGTTGGAAGTTTACGAGGCACTCGCCTATGGCTTCGACACAACATTAACGATTAGGCGTCCCAATTCATCGTAACCACCTAAGCTCAAAGAGAAAGCCCAGTAAATTAAGTGTGTGCCCAAAAATTTTAAAAATAAATAAATCGTCGCAAAATAGTTGCTGCCTCAAATATTTTTTCGCCTCAGTAACTAGCTGATATTATTTCAATTTAAGCAAACTCTGTGCCGGGAACCGCTGTATGAATAGTGCGTTTACTGGACTTTACTTCAATTTGGATCTACTGACTTTCAATTAAGAGGGGCCTTATTATGCGGTCAAATTGTACCTTTCCCAGGTTGTTCCTGATTGCTATATCATCGGTTTTAATTTCGAATTTCATTGGGGGGCTCGCGTTCGGTGTCGAAGTCTGCCCAGCGGGACTATGGCCCAAACCGCATGATTGCCCTAGACAGCGCGTAATAAAGTCCACAATCTTTTGCGCTCGGGTGCACCCAC
Source organism: Oligoflexales bacterium (assembly GCA_947476525.1). Lineage (GTDB taxonomy): Bacteria > Bdellovibrionota_B > Oligoflexia > Oligoflexales > RGVZ01 > CAMDKS01. The sequence continues at coordinate 1,819 of CANJQY010000100.1, read as the reverse complement.
TATTAGCTGATTCGAATTACGGTTTGGCTGAATGCGACTGCATTTTGGAAGCTAGGCGACCAGCCGTTATCCCAAAATGCCCTCCCCCGTGTTTATTGGGAGGGTTCGCGAGCAATTGTAAATTCGGAATATTTTCCCCGAAGACGACGGTCATTCCCGTGAACAGCGGAGGGTTCGCCGCCACACAAATGGAATGCGAAAATCTTGCGGCAAATATCACTTGGTGCGCGAACTATTGTAATAGAAAGCGCCCAGGGGCCAGAATTTATTATTGTTGCGAATAGGGTAACGTCGGAAATCTTGTGTATAGATCAGTTCATAAGTTTCGCAACACGAGAGCCCAAAAAAATCCATTTCAAAAGCTTTTCATCAAGGGACATTTTCTTTAACTTTTTATTTGTTAATCGCTTTAACCCCTTAATGTCCCGCTCCATATGAGCTTTCAATTCTTGGTTCTTCAAATGATTCCAAACTTTCTCATCAGGATTAAATTCTGGTGATCTGGGAGGCAAATAAAACACATGCAGTCTTTTACGTGTTAAAACGTGATTTTTGACCGCTTTAGAGGTGTGAGGTCCGGCGCGATCCATTACAACGACATCCCATTAAATACAATAACTGAAGACACCAGTAGCACGGTGGTTATTATTGCTGGCAATTCCTTCTCCCTAGACAGTGGCACTTATGAATGCACCCTGGCACCAACGCTCAGTTACACTAATGAGTCCCGCGCTCGGTTGTACAATGTAACTGCTGACGTTACGCAGGCGTACAGCCAGTCGATGATGATTTCCGTTGCGTCTCCACCTGTCACTATCAGAACAAAATTTACGATTGCAGCGCCAACAACATTCAAACTGCAGGTTTGGTGTACGGCGGACGGCGGTGTGGATGCGCTCGGAATAGACGCAAAGACCTATGACACAACTGGCGCCAAGGTACCGGAAACGTTTGCCCAGGCTGAGTGCTTTAAATATGATAATTGAAGCCTCATGTCGCTCTGCCACAGATCCATGAAGTTGCATGGCGCAGTCCTTTTTCGAGATTTTTTGTCAGTTTAATAACGCGCGTTTAGGTCAAACCAATTTACCCCAGAGGTGCTGCGGCTGTGAATAAAAAGAGATCAAATATTAAATCTCATGGCTTTTCACTCGTTGAAGTCATGATTGCAATGGGAATCAGCTCCGCTGTCATTTTGGGGTGGACTGCCACCTTGTCGACTGGTCTGAGAGGGCAAAAGTCGATACAAGTCAACGTGGACAGAATCGCAATTACTAAGTTTTTAATGCAAAAAGTTGATTGTGGGAAAAGCTTTGACAATACAACTTGCACCGCGGGTGGTCCAAAAAAACTTTTGGACAAAAAAGGTTTGACCGTCGTAAGTGATGCTGGCGCAGGAACTAAATTTGGCGGTCTAACGATCAAAAGCGAATGTAATGCGGCAAACGATGGATTGACTATAAAAGCAGCCACCCTAAGCTCTACAGGACAACTGACATCAACCTCCCCCAGTGATTTTCTGCCGAATCCTTTGACCGGTAAAACTCAAACTTGGGAAGACGCCAAAGCACTACTTCTTCCTGAGACGATTTCACTTTGCCCTACCTTTGGCGGGGGCTTTCAGTCGTCTGAATATATATTGATTGAGGATAGGGAGCCCTGGGGCACAGAAGGTGGGGAATGCACCATGCCACCACCACCAAACAGCTGGCGAACGGTCAAACTCAACTACGAAGTAAGTGACACAAAGAATTCCGTAGTGGTGAACGCCGATAGTTCATTTACCCTACAAAAAGGTGTGTATGAGTGCGTGTTGAAT
>CANJQY010000099.1 GCA_947476525.1 Oligoflexales bacterium | reverse complement strand
TTGCCAGTCACGTGTCCATGCTCTCCAACAAAATCACTCGGGCCAATGCAGACGTTCTTGCCGCGGGCATCCAAAACAAGTCGACCAGGGAAGTGCGTGATTTTATCGCCTCAGTGACTGGTGACGGTCGGATACTTCCTGAGGCCGACACGTTTGTTGATGTCAAATTGCGACTGAGTAAGTCTCAACTAAATATTCTAGAGCGAGCCCGAGAAATCCTCGCCCACGGTGGTCACGTTCCCTCGACCGAAGACCTGGTGATGCAAGCTCTCAACGAATTGGTTGAAAGACGAGATCCGGTCAAAAAAGCTGAGCGAGTCATTAACAAAAACATCAAGAAGTTGCTTTGTGGGGAAGCGCTTCCCGACAGCTCGACGGACTCAGAGGAAGGGACTGCTTTGAAGCAGTCTGGTCATTGTCCAGTCCAAACCAACTCACGGGAAGGGACTGCTTTGAAGCAGTCCGGTCGTAAAGGTATGCGAGTTAGAGTTTCAGCGACGACCAAACATCAAGTATGGCAACGAGACGGGGGCTACTGCACCCATGAATTCTCTAAAGGTTATCCCTGCGGCTCAAGAATGATGCTCGAACTTGATCACATCGTCCCAGTCGATTGTCGGTGCCCGATGCTCGTCTTGTTAGGGTCCTGAAAAGTGATGAAATATCGACAAAGCGACCAAAGATACTACACCACTCTATTTTTTATAGACGTAAAATCATCATGTTATACCAAGGCCTCGTTGGCTTGGGATTTGCTTAGAGAAGCCTGTCCACGCAGTTGGCGTGGTCATGTGTTCTCACATTTCCTTTAACTAACGCACCACGACCCCGGAGTTTTTATGGCCAGAGATTCATCAAACGCAGCTATTTACGAGAACTTCTTTGAAACCGATATTCCTCCCCTGCCTTTACCAATGGTCTGGCGGGTCGTGTACAACGAAGCCATTCGCGGAAATCATATTTTATTTGAAGGCGCAGATCTGCGTGCAATCGAGAATTTTTACCGATCTCCCGGATTTAAAATCGGTCTGGAAAACAGCGAACCCATGGTGAAATTCGCCGTTGATTTTTTTGGATGCTCTGACTTTAGAGCCATAAAAGAAATGCTGACGAGCCTTTCCCTTGAGCAAAAAGTCATTGCCTTCGTTCTCTATCGCCGTTCCATCATTTCATGGCAAGATTGGCTCAAGAAAAACCTCAATTAATCCTCGTGTTAACACCTCGAAAATCAATCGTGCTCGCCAATGACTAGGGCGGTCCTACTTATTCAGCCAAGAATCAAGCCTGCGTGAGGAAGCTTCAATTTTAACTTCTTAAAAATTTGATCTTCAGTAATCAAGACTGCACGAAAATCAATACTGCACTGTGCAATATGAGCATCTGGGGTCGAAATGGCTATTCCCTTGGCGGCTGCCCTTTGTCGAAGCTCTCCGACACGAATCCAATGATCGAAATTCACATCAATTAACGGCAAATCATGTAAAAAATCTATTAGGGCCAGCCTCTTCTTGGGAGGCATTTGGCCACTTGTCAATTCAGCAACAACAATCGGCGGCAAATATATATGACCCGCGGTTAACGCTGTATCAATTATTGGATAACTAGTCCCCTCAAAATAGTGGCACCAGCTAGATGTATCAACTATTACGGCGTTCACGACTTTCATCCAAATCAACGGTTATTGAAAGCTTTCCTTGAAGCGCCTTCGCTTTTTCATATGCACCGGCTCGTTTTACCAATATTAACCCTTGAATTAGCGTTTCAGTCAATGATGCTCCGCTAACGGCACATGCTTCCTTAACTAGTTGCTCAGGTATATTTGCTGAAATTCGTTTAATCTTTGGCATTTGGTCTTCCCAACACGAGTTACCTCACACAAATGTAGTGTGTCAGGCTTGGATACGCCTGTCAATATGTATGAATGATCTATATGACTATATATATGATCTGCGGGATTAGGATAACGTAGAAAAGCGGAGTTCATAATACGGCCACAGCAGGGCAGCCATATTTATTTAAGGCCCTGCATGACGGCTAAAACGGCCGCATTCATTTTTAGAATGGACTCGCCCATGGCTAGCGAAACTCTATCGATCGTATCATTCGTGCGGTGGTAGGCCGGGTAGTCTCCCCAATCATTATCGATGGTCAGCATTGCAGGAATATGCTTTTCGATGAACGGCATGTGGTCGCTCCCCCATGGGTTAAATGAGGTAAATGTGGTTAGGCCACTAACCAGCTTTGCGGCCGCTGCGTACTGGGCGGTGAGGGCACTAAACTCCGACGCTGTTTCCAACATAACGTCAGTTGTTGCATCCTTCGAATAGCCAATCATATCCATAGTCATCACCGACTTAATTCTGGCCTTGAATTCTGGAGTGGAATTCGCGACAAAAGCGTAAGAGCCAAGAAGGCCTTCTTCCTCGCCGCTGAAGGCGATAAATATCAAAGTAGAGTTGGCCTTTTTAGCGGCGAAAACCCTCGCCAGCTCTAACACCCCAGCAGCCCCAGTGGCATTGTCCTCAGCGCCCGGTGCCGCCTCGGAGGTGCTTTCACTGATGGAATCATAATGGCCGCCAACGATGTAAATATCAGCGTTTGGACCCGCGTCAAAAGTCGCAATAACATTCCATGCATCCGTGCCGGCAACCTTGAATTTTTGGGTGACTGTAGACGTTGGATGGAGAGATTCAAATTGTCCTTTGATCCAGTCCCTTGCTGTCGCCAGTCCAGGCGACGAGACGTGCCTATTCAGCGCATTCAGCCGCTCGACGTCGCTGTACCAGCGAGCCCCATCAACCAATTGCATGGCGGCGTGGGCCGTCGCCACGTGCTGCGTACTCCATGCGATTGGTTTTTCGTCGTGCTCTGAAGACTGGACGTAGGTTGAGTTGGTGACAAATTTTCGAATCGACATGTGCTCGCTAGACTGAGAATTCAAGGGTAATTTTTCGATGGCGGCTAACGCATTATTTTCAACAACAAGTGACGTATGGCCACTTCGTGCGATGACAATGGTCGCGGGCGGCAACTCGTTTTGATGGCCAGCAATGATGATGCGCAGGTTATTTTCTGATAGGGACGTCCACACATTTTCGAGCTTGGCTGGGGACTCTTGAATGATGTTTTGATTGCCACCAACGACTAACGTGTCACCGAATTCACTCCACCAGTTGAACACATTATTTTGCTTGAGTGCGTTTAGGCTGGAAATATTTAGGCCGCGAATATTGATGGCACCAACCGTCGCCGCACCTTGCCTGTCACGTCGCAAACTCTTATTTTCGCCAGAAAAGGCAGAGCTGGGCTGACCCAGAAAAAATATCGCCACAAGACTACTTCCTAGCGCCCTCTTGCAATAATGAACCGTGCCTTGCGGTCTGCTTAGCCATCTTGTTAAACACTCCATGGAGTCTCCCTGCCACCTTCTGGTGGAAAAAATGGTTTTATTCGCTGAGATCCAGAAATGTTGCCTAAAAAATATCATGAAAGGTCACAAGTCGCCACACATGTATTGGGGTAGCCCGAATTCAGGCTTGCCAATAGGCCGGCAATGGCGCAAAATCAACGGTCAAGTGCTCCTCAAGTGAGCCCCTAAAAAAACAATCCTGGAGGTTCGGCATGGCACGTTCTTGGGTGGAATCGAAAAAATTGTTTGCTGATGCCTCTCAACTAATTCCTGGCGGCGTTAATTCTCCGGTGCGTGCGTTTAAATCTGTTGACGGAGATCCAATTTTCATCAAACGGGCACAGGGCAGCCACCTCTGGGACGCGGATAATAATGAATACATTGACTATGTTGGAAGTTGGGGGCCGGCCATTGTAGGACACGCCCATCCGGATGTGCTTAAAGCAATTTCTCACGCGGCAGCCAATGGAATTTCGTTCGGTGCTCCGACGTCACTCGAATCAGATCTGGCTCGCGCCGTGATGGCGCATGTTCCAAGCATAGAAATGATTCGGTTCGTTTCGTCAGGTACGGAAGCCTGTATGTCAGTTCTGCGGGTTGCACGCGCGTTTACCAAGCGCAATCGAATTATAAAATTTGAGGGTTGCTATCACGGCCATTGCGACATGCTTTTGGTTAAGGCCGGTAGTGGTGCCGCGACGATGGGTGTTCCCGATAGCCCCGGAGTCCCAAGTGGGACTGCGTCCGACACCCTAACGGTGGCGTACAACGACCTTGGAGCGGTGGCGGCTATGTTTGAGAGTTACCCGGAAGAGGTCGCAGCTCTGATCTTGGAGCCGATTGTTGGTAATAGTGGCTTTATTCGACCGGAACCTGGTTTTTTAGAGGGCCTGCGAAGCCTTTGTACTAAATTTGGTGCGTTGCTGATTTTTGATGAGGTCATGACCGGGTTTCGTGTGGGGCTGGGTGGCGTACAAAAAATCCATGATATTTGCCCTGATTTAACCTGCCTTGGCAAGGTTATCGGCGGGGGGATGCCCTTGGCCGCTTATGGGGGGCGCCGTGAAATAATGGCGATCGTAGCACCTAGTGGGCCCGTCTATCAGGCGGGTACACTGTCGGGAAATCCTGTGGCGGTATCCTGCGGGCTAAAAACACTCGAGATCATTTCCCACAGAAATTTTTTCCCAGATCTTGCTCGAAAAACATCAACTCTAGTCGATGGCCTGAAGGCTTCTGCAAAAAAATATCACCTGCCGTTTTCCGCAGATTGTGAAGGGGGCATGTTTGGATTTTTCTTTAATGACAAACAGGTCACAAACTTCACGCAGGCCAAGACGTCGAACACGGCCATGTTTAAAAAGTTTTTTTGGGGAATGATGCAAAATGGCGTTTATTTGGCTCCGTCACCCTTTGAAGCCGGTTTCGTTTCGGGTGCACACGGTGATTTGGATATTCAAAATACGCTTGAAATTGCTGACCGCGTAATGAAAGGAGGGCTGACCTAACTCATGCCGCAAAAACCTGCTCAGATTGGATGGATTCCTTACTTAAATTTGCTACCATTGCGCTACGAAATAGCACGGCTTTCTGGTGGTCTGCATAATTTAGTGTGCGGTCACCCTCGTTCCGTTAACCGTTGGCTGACGGAGGGCGTCGTTCAGGTGGCTCCCGCCTCGAGTATCGCATTGTTTAAGTCAACCGAATTGGAAATGGCGTTTCCGATTGGCATAGCTTGTGAAGGTCCTGTTCAGAGTGTTTATTTGGGTTTATCTCGTCATCACGAAGACTTTTATGATGTTGTTTGTGAACGCCAGACGATCCTTCGTGAAAGATTTAGAGAGGCGTTGACTGTCTTTCCGGATGATGTGCGGCAGGTGTCACAAGCCGTTTGGTCGAGGACAAGACAAGAACGAGTTAACGCCCCTGCGCCACATCTTGAGCTAACGCCAAACTCTGCGGCATCTACTGCCTTAACCAAAGTCCTTATCTCTCTTTGGCTTGGTGAGGACGCAGCCACTCGCTTGTTTGCGAAGGCGACAGTGAGTGCGCCTGTTGCTAACGGAGAATTGATTTCTCGTAACTTAGGCTCTCAGCCTATGGAGCTTGTGATCGGTGACGAAGCGCTGCAGCGGCGCCATGAGTTTTGGAAGATTCTAGATTTAGGTCAAGTATGGTTTGAACTAACTCAACTCCCTTTTGTTTTTGCATTGTGGCAAACATCGTCTCCTGAGCATGCCGCCGGTTTGAAATATTTGGTTACCGAAGCCGCCTCCATTGCCCAAGCTCGCATGCGTGTTGAGCCGCATGATTACTTTCCTGAAATAGGCCCTGTGGCTGGTGACGGAAAAAAAATAGACCTCGCAGCCTACTGGAATGTTATTCAATATAAACTGTCGCAAAGGCATTTGCGTTCGCTACTTTTGTATTACTCGCTTTTTCAACAAACCAGTGGTCGCGAATCTGACGAAGTCACAAGCGAGCGTTTTGTCCGGTGGAATAAAACTTGGATTGGCGTCGACAGTGTCGCTCGCGCATAACCACGTTGTGGAGGAATCTGTTATGACAGCTGTTTCAATCATCGGTGTGCCCTCAGATCTGGGTGCCAATATGCGGGGCGCGAACATCGGGCCGACCGCTATCCGAATTGCAGGTTTGCACGAAAAACTTAAAAATATGGGCTGTGACATCGAAGAACGCGGCGATATTGTTGTGCCGCTTCGCGAAATGATCGGGCCCTCTGAAGTGGCGATGCGCTACAGGCCCGCAATTCTAGAAATTTGTAATCGAATATCGGACGAGGTTTATAGGGCCCTGAAGCTAGGACGTAAACCAATTGTCTTAGGTGGCGATCACTCAATTGGGATGGGCACCATATCTGGAGTCAGTCGATTTACCCGCGAACAAAACCAAGCGATGGGTCTCATTTGGATCGACGCTCACGCCGATATGAATACTGAAAAAACATCACACTCAGGCAATATCCACGGCATGCCGCTGTCCGTGGTTTTAGGGCACGGATTTCCAGACCTCGTGAATATTAATGGCTTTGCTCCGAAGGTGAAGGCAGAAAATGTGGCGTTAATCGGAATTAGAACTCTCGACAGCGAAGAAAAAGAACTTTGTAGGACGAGCGGGGTTCGTTACTTTACCATGCGTGAGATTGATGAGCGGGGCATGCTTTTGGTCATGCAAGAGGCGATCGCTGTAGCCACCAAGAATACCGCCGGTTTTCATGTTTCCTTTGACCTGGACGGCATAGATCCTCTCTATGCTCCGGGCGTGTCAACTCCTGTGACCGGCGGTATAAGCTACCGCGAAGCACATTTGATGCTAGAAATGATGGCCGACACGAAAAAAGTTCTTTCCATGGAGTTTGTCGAGCTCAATCCAATGTGTGATGAAAATCACAAAACAGCAGGATTAGTGATCGACCTCATCCAGTCAACGCTTGGCAAATCGATCGTCTAGATGGTTGCGCCGTCGATAGTGACGGCTATGGCGTTGTGGGCAAATAAAATCTAACTAGGATTAGGCGGGAAAGCCATGACGAATGAACCGGCAGTTGCTGGAACCCCAGCTAAAAAATTTGAGCTACTGAAAACACAAGGTCGCGCTCGCCGTGGTCGATTGAACCTAAAACACGGCGTGGTCGAAACACCAATATTTATGCCAGTTGGCACCGTGGGTAGTGTTAAAACGTTGACGCCCCTTGACCTTAAGGACGTTAACGCACAAATCATCCTTGGCAATACCTATCACCTATTTTTGCGCCCAGGCATGGAAGTCATGGAGCATTTTGGTGGCCTACATAATTTCATTAAGTGGGATCGCCCAATCTTAACGGATAGCGGTGGTTTTCAGATATTTAGTCTTGGGAAGCTCAATAAATTGGTTGAAGATGGAGCTCATTTTTCCAGTCACCTTGATGGCACAAAATTTGTTTTGACACCTGAGCTTGCCGTCAAAATTCAAGAAACGATCGGCAGTGATATCCACATGGTATTGGATGAATGCACCGGATTTCCCTGTGACGAAGGCACCGCTTTGAAGTCCATGGAACGAAGCATGCGCTGGGCAAAACGTTGCCGCGAGGCTAAGACGAAGGCGGATCTTTGCCAGTTTGGCATCGTTCAAGGTAGCATGTTCCCTCATCTGAGAGAACAAAGTGCACGAGCATTGATGGACATCGGATTTGAGGGCTATGCCATTGGCGGCCTATCCGTTGGGGAAACAAAGGGGCACATGCACGACATTACGGATGTGTGTTGCGGGGTTTTGCCTGTCGATCAACCCCGCTACCTCATGGGGGTGGGGACGCCGCTGGACATCATCGAAGGGGTCAGCCGTGGCGTGGATATGTTTGACTGTGTAATGCCAACACGCAATGGACGCAATGGCACGTTGTTTACGTCCATGGGACGAGTGAACATTAAAAACCTTTGTTACCGGTTAGACGACGGCCCACTAGACCCCGATTGTGCCTGCTATACCTGCAAAACATTTTCTAGGGGATACCTCAGGCACCTGTTCATTGCCGGTGAAATTACGGGACTGAGGCTGTTGTCACTGCACAACGTGGCCTATTATCTAAAGTTGACGCAAGATATCCGCACGGCCATTGAGGCTGGGACATTTGATGGTTTGTTGTCACACCACCGAGCATTGTGGGATAAATAAATGGTGGCTGATCTGAGTTTTCAATTTTGCGGAACTCTATCGGCATCAAAATCAGAGCTCAATAGGCTTTTGATCGTGCAGAGTTTTGCGCCTCAGTTGCAGGTGTTAGGAGGCTCTGCCTGTGACGATGTACGTTACATGCGTGAGGCCTTAAAAGTAGTTTTGCAAGGCGGCGACATCTCCCTCGATGCTGGATCTGCTGGTACGACGTTTCGCTTTTTAGCCCTTCGACTCTCGCGAGTATCGGGTCGTCATCTGCTTCGCGGATCTGAAAGTTTGCTGAAAAGACCACAGGCCGAAATCATTGCCGTGCTTTCACAGTTAGGTGTAAAAGCTTGGTTGGTTAAAGAAGGCGGCCGCTTAACGGGGATGATCATCGAAGGAAATGGTTGGATCCAACCAAAAAATCCGCTAAAAATTGACGGACGCGAATCCAGTCAATTTGCCAGTGCGGTGCTGCTGGCGGCGTGGGGTTTGCCGTTTGATTTGATGATTGAGCGGTCTATTGCTACAGGCCCATCCCAAGGATATTTCGACATGACTATCGGCACCTTAAAGAACGCGGGCATGCAAATTCACATGACGTCCCAAAGTTTTTTAACAGTTCTAGCAGGTAGTCGGGTGACGGCGTTGAGCATGAAGGCGGAGGTGGATGTTAGTTCCGCGTTTGCTGTCGCAGCTCTCGGAGTGGTAGGGGGGAAAGCCACCATAAAAAATTTCCCGGCACGCTCCATGCAGCCTGATCAAGTATTTGTGTCGATTTTGCAAAAAATGGGCGTGGATATTCAATTAGACGGTGAGGTGTTGATCGTAAATAGGACTGCTAATTTAGCAGGAATAGATCAAGATCTATGCGGCGCTCCCGATCTTTTTCCGTTGTTGGCGGTGCTTTGTAGCTTAGCAAAGAGCCCTTCTAGACTTTTCGGAGCCAAGCATCTCATTCACAAGGAGTCTAATCGCCTACGCGAGACGGCCGCACTGTTAACGTGTGTTGGGGCCCGATTTGATCTGCATGATGACGGCATGACCATTCATGGAGGTCTGATTCCAATTCCACTCAAGGACGCCCATCCGTTCGATCCGGCGCAAGATCACCGAATGGCCATGGCCGCAGCCCTATTAAATCTTGCGGGGGCCAACCTTAAAATTTTGACGCCAGAGGTTGTCGATAAAAGTTTTCCAGAATTTTGGGACCTTTTTTCTTGAAGATGTCGTTGGCGGTTAGCCACTAGTGACTGATACCCTAAGCAATCAAGAGCACTGTTGCGAGCGAGAGCTGGCCATGAATTTGAAAAATTTAAGCGAAAATTTGCGAAATTATATTTTGACGGGCGATGATTTTTTTACGCATCTGGGTTAGGGTTTTTGGTACGCGATGTCACTGCTATCCAAGGTATTCTGCCTATTCAAAATAGCCCTAAATCTAAACGTCCTTACTGGGTCTCACTTTTAGTCCCGGTCCTTTAAATACAAGTTCAGCCAGTCCCGCAGCTTCCGAGCTTGGCTCTTGGTCAGCGGGATGTGGAAGTGTTCGTCTGTATTCTTCAAATCCGGAGTAAATAAAAACACTGGGAAAAACAGCTTCGGGTTGGTGTCATAATCCCGGCTGATTCCAAAATTTTCTGTGAATTGTTTTATTTTCGGATTAAATTTATTTTTCATTTTTCCTAGCAACACTACTTTCTTGAGGTAACGTGGACTGATATTCCCCCAATTTAGGTGAGGTTAGCGAGTCTATCATCGATTGAATACTGAGGTGCTTTGAGACATTTCAACCGCGAATGGGGATTTTTTAATCCGAGTCTTGAATTTATTTTATTAAATCTTCAAGAAATTTTATGCAGTCCTGTAGCGCCTGCCGATTGCATTCCAATCGTATGTCATACAGTCTCGGGTCTGATATTACACCTTCAGAATGATGCCCGTTTTCCCAATTTTCTTCTTCATGGTCGCGAGTTAGTCTCATGAATTTTGGAATCTGATTCCTATATTGCGAAGTCTTGAAATAATTTATAACGTCCCTATTCCATTTGTATAAGGAAGTAACTCGATGCCCTGATTTGGTAATTAAATCAGTTGTAAGCAATTGTTTTCCTGACAAAATCAGGATGGAAATTTGTTCTACGTCCGATTTTTCTTGGTCGATGCTCATGATGTTTAAATTCCTCATTCATTTTCACCGGAAGTAAATTTCAACTTGAAGTTGTGTCAGTTGACTCGAGATTAGAATGATTGTAATTCGGCGAGAACACACCGGGGGGGAGTTTTACCCCCCCAAATTTGAAGCGTCCAATAATACGTAACCTCTGATTGACCACCCTGCGTGAAACCAAGGCGCTGATGTTGAGTCTTATTTTACTTAGCACCAGCAGCGGCAGTAAGAGATGTAAACTTCTTCTTCAACTCAGCTAAACGTTTCTCGGTTTTTTCTAAATAGCAACCATAGCCCTGAATAGGGCCCTCTCGCCCAGATTCCGCCTCATCAAAATACATCTTGCAAGCCTTCTCTTTTTTCTTGATCCAGGAACGTTGCTCCGCACGCAGTGAAATTAATTGTTTGTCTTTCTTCTCAGACTTTAGGGAGTCTGAAATCCGCTTGTAATATTGGTTTAGTTCCAGGTCAGCGTCGTCGTAAGGTTCCATGGCGCACTCTATTAGGTCTGAAGCCTTCCCGCTGTCCGCCGCTTTTTGATCGCAGGCAAGCGTGGTCCTGGAAAGCCCTAGTATATGAAAAAAAATTAGCGTGACGATTGCTCCTGAGTTCTTCATTGGTTCTCCCGAGATGATGCGATAATTGGAAGTATAAATCCCCGGAAATCAAAGGATATTTTTATTGCCACACGGCGAAGCGTCATAAAATTCATAACCTCTAATTTATCGATCTCGTGATCATATCATAAATTTTGCGGCAGTCTGACAATCGATATGTATATTTCGGAGCTGAAATTAATTGGCAAGTTGAGATTAGGCCATGCTATTGAATATCCGTCTCGAGATTAGCAAAAGTTTCCATAGATTTAATCTTAAGTGAGCCTTGTAGGCCTTGTCAATCCCCGACTTTTCGCATGTGAAATCCCTCCGCTGGCGTAACCATGCGACTTTGACACCTTTTCGACCAATTTTTTTGGTAAGATCACCCCTTATT
>CANJQY010000098.1 GCA_947476525.1 Oligoflexales bacterium | reverse complement strand
TTCGTACCGATCTCCAACCCCGCACTTTGTCAGGAGCATGGCCACAAGGCCTGCGAGTGTTTCTTGGAGGTGCGAGCCTTTCAGGTCACTCAGAAGTTGCCATTCAACCGGAAAGGTCGTTTTAAGTCCCACCGCAAATAAGTCTGTTGGGTGGTTTTGAAGGAGTTTTTGCAATTCCATATCCGTAAGACCGACGAGGGGAGATCTCAGCACCGTGCATAAAGCCACTGTATCCGCAGGCCACGTCAGCCAGGTCACAAGGGCGTTGAGGTCCATAATTTCGCAACGCCCAAAAAAACCTTTAGCCTCTTCACGGCGACTAGGAATGTTGCGACTTCGAAGTGCCTCCTCAAATTTTTGTGAGTGAGTGCTCGTCGGATAGACGATCACAAAGTCTGAGCATTTTGGAGCTCTCCAACCCTTTAAAGCGGAGTCAAAAACTCGTATTACAATTGTGCCGTCAAGGCAGTCTCTAATATGTGAGGCCACAGCTTCGGCCTCGGCTTCAACAGGAGTCAATGGAAGTTTGTTGCGTCCAATCTGCTGCTCGCAAACGTTGTAGACCGCAACCGTCCCATACGTCGACCGCGTAGGATCGCTTTTTAATAGGAGCGGTGAGGCTTCGTGAGCTGGAAAATCAGAAATGTTTGTTCCGTCTTCAAAGACTAGATTTACGTAGTCAAGAATCATCGACGAGCTGCGAAAACTAGCATTCATTCCTTGTGACACTAGCCCAAAACGGACTAGATTTTTTCTTGCGATGTCTAAAACCTCAGGAGCGGCTTCTCTAAACCTGTATATCGACTGTTTTTTGTCGCCAACAATAAACACACTTGGACTTGGTCCGCTTTCTGCATCAATGATCTGACCCGCTAACAATTCGAGGGCAATTTTCTCAAAGATAAGCCACTGCAGGCGGCTCGTGTCCTGAAACTCATCCAACATTAAATGCCGAACTGTGGACCAAGCCATGGCCCGCCCGCCGACCATTTGGTCGTCACAAGCTAAAACACTTGCCCCCTTTGCCGCATCGATAAACGTTCCGCAGGAGTCGGAAACTTTTCTCCTATGGGCGGCGGAAGTCCTAGCATTATATAACGACCAGACGAGAGTGGCCGTTTTATTTAAGTCTGAAAGTTTTATGTTGGCGAGCCTCGCGGATAGTTTTTCTTTTAGGGAAATAAAAGCACTATTTTGTTTTGTTGCGGCAGAGCCGAAACATGTGCCGCTGAGGTTTCCTGTGCCCTTAGTCAAAATTCCTGCTGTGATTAATCCGGACATGTTTGGTGTCGCCACGTGACGCAATCCCTCGGCACTTTTATCTTTGTTGGATACAAGTTGAATGACGGTTTCAAAAAGTTTTCTATGGCACTCAATAAATTCTTCAGGTGAGGTGTCGTCGTCCTTGACGTCATAAAGTTTAAGTGAGTTTTCACGGCCAAGCATTCTGATGTACCAGAGGAAAGTGTCACTTTTTGTCAATGGATCAATGACACCCTGCAACCCCGAGATATTGCCGTTAGGCGCATTTTGACTGATATATTGCATGAGTTCTCGGTTGGCATCGTCGTCGGAAGTCATAGCCAGAACGTCACCCCACGCAGCAGTGTTTAGGCGAGTCTGAGCGAGGTTACTGAGGAGGTTCCACGGAGATTTTAGGGTGGAGTCGTTAATCGTCACTGAAGTTTCGATAGGAAAACGTTGGACCCATTGAATAAATAATGCATCAATCGTTGTGATTTTGAGAGTTTGTGTCTTTTGAATAATGAGCCGACAGGCCTCCTCAGCGGTGCGAATCTTTACGGCCTCGTGGCCACCGCTTTTTACGTGCCACTTGCGAATGTCGGAAATAAAGTCAGCAAATTCCTTGGAACCGTTGCCGAGTGAAATCGCATCGTGGACGATTCTTTCGCGCATTTCTGCGGCGGCTTTTTTGGTGAAAGTTACCGTCAAAATAGATGATGGATCTGCGCCGGCGACCACTA
This sequence comes from Oligoflexales bacterium, assembly GCA_947476525.1. Classification (GTDB taxonomy): domain Bacteria; phylum Bdellovibrionota_B; class Oligoflexia; order Oligoflexales; family RGVZ01; genus CAMDKS01. Next base: position 9,278 of record CANJQY010000098.1, on the reverse strand, counting down.
ATGCCAAAAAACGGCGGCTTAGCTGCCATGTTTTTCCGCTGCCAGCACTCGCTTCGATCAGGTGGCTCTGCCAAGGGTTGTAGGGCGGATAGCCCGCGGATTCGCTAGTTTTGTCAACGTTGATTGATGTGGGATTCATGTCTCGTCCTCCTCGTCACTGGTGCCTGCGGTGGAGGAATCCTTAGACACACGGTTGGATCTCTCAGCAGTTTCTGCAGCTAATTCTGCAGCCAAATCTTCCATTGTGGCGGCAGGCGGCTTGGCGATTTTTTGCTTATTGAATCGGTCTTTGTACCTCGGATCCTCTTTGCGGCAAATTCCCGCAAAGTGACAGTATCCGCAGTCAGATGGATCTCCACTAAAGTGCTGGGTTTGGTCGATGGCCTCAAGACGTTGTTGCCACCGAGACTGAACTGCCGCCAGGGCACTAGACAGATCACTTGGTTTTGTTTTTGGTCCGAAAACGGTCGCACGTAAAAAATGAGCTTTCGCGTTCGCACCAATAGACACGTAACGCGCCTTGCCATCTGTGAAACTATAGTAGGCCACTGCTGTGTCTTCTAATTTGGTGTTGAACGGCTGCAAATTTGCGTCAGTCGCATTCGATAAAGCATGGGCATACAAAACTAATTGCGGCTCAAGGCCCTTGGCAACATTGCTTGCCGTGGGCATGACGCTTGTTTTGTAGTCGACCAAAAGAGTCGCTAGCGTTCCTGCGTGCACCGCATCAATTTTTCCATGGACTACAATCTGACGGCCAGATAAAGACATCGTCAGGTTTCCCGATTTACCGATGTCAATCTCTGTGCCGACTTTATTTATGGGAAATCCAGCGGCGAACAGTCCATACCAGAAATCGGCGACTTTCCCCCAGCCTGTACCCGTCATGTGCTGCATCTTAGGTGCACGAGCGAACGAACGAGGCACGATGATCTGGGCTAGGGCGTCAAGGCGACGGCGAGCCCAATCCTTAAATAGTGCAAGGTCTTTGGGACATGCACTCAGCTGCAGGTCGTCGGCGAGGATGAGGGACTGAGGCTGATTGAAGAAGGCTTCAAGCACGGCATGAAGGTGGGTACCGAGGGACATGGCCTCACGGTCTTCTGGAAGTTCTACGGTCGTTAATTTTCGTGCATCCATTAAATAACGATAGGGGCACCAAAGAAGATTCCTTAGGCGAGTGGCGGAGGCCGTTTTTGTAAGTTCACTGTGATCCTCGGCAAAACCCTCGATCGTTTCTGATTCTGCGGGAAATGGCCGACCTTTGTTACTAGGAAATAATTCATGGGCCCGAGATCCGTTAACCTCATGAACTGAAAGTGTTTGCGCTAATTGTTCAATCCATCGCGAGCGAATTTTTGGACTGCCTAAGTCCGTCTTTGGATAGGATAATTCAACGTGCGGCAGGCGACAGGTCAAAAGGTGAAACGTGGTATCCTCAAGGGCCTCAAGCTCGGTCCAACCAGGTAGACCGATGATTCCTTTCATGGTGTTGTCCAGTAAACTATCCTTCGGCAGCCCGTGCGGAAAAGAACCCTCGGCGCACCCCACAATAAGGGCGGCCGCAAATGGAACGTACCGAGCCTCCGTCAAACCAAGAATTTGGAGGCCGCTTAGAGGCTCTCCTGGGTCTCTGACTGATTCCTCGCTTGCGGTGCGGTAAATGTCTCTGAGTAAGCTTTTCCAATCACCAGCTTTGTACCCCCGCAGGGGACCCAGTTCACAAACCTGATCGCTGGCCTTGCGTAGAATTTTAAAGGAGGCCTCTGACTTTTTTGTCTCTGACATTGTTTGGGATGTTAGCCATGGGGAGGTTTCAAAAGCCGAAAAAACTCGGGCCAACTCACCTGCGGCCCCTGCAATATTCGGAAAGTCCAAGGAAGAACACCACAAAATAGCCTTCTCGATATAGGCCGTATCGGCAACCGAGAATTTTCCGTGGGCGTGCCCGTAATGTGGCTGACGAAGGAATGCAAAAATTACCGACGGATCGTGATCCACGATTGGAAAATTTTTGAGTTCAATCTGGAAATCCTCGCTTTTAAAAGTGGGACTGGCTCCAAACAAAAATAGAGTCAGTGGATGCAGTATATATTGACCTACAATGTGAATGTCATAAGTGTGCGTTAGCTCTGTTACAAGGCTTAACCAGCGACCAATAAGAGTCGTCGCCCAAGGCCGAGCCAAGGGCATGTTGATCGAGCAGGGGGCCGTCGAGGCAAGGGCCAGTAACGCAGGGCCATGGGAGGATTCGTCAGGAACAATAATCGCGATCTCGTGGGCCGCGATGCCCGAGTCGAGCCATTCCCTCACTCGCAACAAACTGTGCGCCACCTCGTGTGTGATGTCAAACGCACTGACGACGGATTTTACGCCCGAGGCCCAAATTTCGTTTGGGGCTAGGCTTGGCGGAAGGCCCACCACACGGCGAAGTTCTTGAATCGGCGAATCGGTGCCGAAGGGAGGACTTTCGTCGATCCAAACGCTAACGTTCTCTTGCCTAGAAATTTCTCCGAGGAGTTTAGACTCCAACAGCGGTAAGGACGTGAGACCTGCGATGATGATGCGACCTTGCGGCACTGACTGGATTCTAGCTGCGGTGGTGCTTGCAAGCCATTGGGTCACGGCACCCGACCGCGACTGTTCGGGTGTGGTCCAATGCATCTTGGTCATTAGGTCGCCGTAATCGGTTAGGGCAGAAAACACATCGGCAACTCGACTTGAAACGGAGGCGAAGACGTCCTCTGATCGACGCCAGTCCCGCTCAAGGTAGGAGTCTAATTTTTGTTTGGCCACCTGACTTAAACCTGCCTTCGCGAGCTCTCCTGCGAAGTAGACCAATTCGTGAGCGTGCCTTGAGTTTGTGTTGAGATCTCGTTCAGATTTACCTTCGGTTTGTTTTTTATCTCGCAGCAGCAGCACATGTTCCATGATCAATTCACATTGAGAACTAACCATAACCTTGTATTTAGTCGCATGTTCAGCAGTAACTTCTTCGATAAATTGATCCCAAGTCCAAAGATGGGGAAGGAGTGCAGCGCCATTTTGAAGTCGGCAAAGTTCCCTCGTCACATATAAATGAAGGCGCTGCGTTGGAAGAATAATATGAGTGGCAGGAATCGAGGCGTGTGCGCCCATTAGCTCACTTACAATTTTGGCGATCAAACATTCGCCAGCTTTGATGGTTTGATGTTGGTAGCTCATGTCTGTATTATGTCCAATTCATTTTGAGAGGTCGAGTTAATATCGGCATGGGGGAACCAGGGTAGTCGAAAATGGGAATTATTTAAGGCATAAAATACATGTAATTTCATAACCTTATAATATTTTCTCAGGATCCTCACAAAATCTCCGAAGACTTCTATGTGAGTGGTGATTGACTCCTTAGAGAAAACCCCCAACTAGCTTACTCCAGCCACTCACACAAGAACTCTTCGGAGTTCATAAAAAGGCAGGGAGACTGCTTCTTGGTCCTGATTGTCCCCCCGATCACAGCCAGAACAGATTCTCCCTGCCTACTTTACTTTCCCGATTATACTTTAAACTTATTTTTCTTGATCAACCGTCCACTTGTTGTGGAGTATCCAGCTTACGTAACTTAAGTCGAGTGGTTTCGTCGCAATTTCTTGGTGAGATTTATCGATATATTTTTTAAAGAGCGGAACCATGTTTGGCTGAGAGGTCGTAAGGATTAAATAGAATTGAGCCTTTACCGCAATCGGCAACAAATCATGGACTTGCTGATCTGAATACCCGTCTAAATCAAGGATTAACGTGCTGTGTGCGGCGGTTGGAGAGGTTGCGAATTTTGCGATATCGGTAACGTCCTGAGCATCAAATCCAAGTCCACCGAAGATTTCAAGGTAAGCGTTAACCTGCTGGCGCGTGCGGGCGAGGATGCCTACCACCGCTTTTTTTGTGGGGGCTATCGGTGCTGCGGAGGCAGGTTTGGGCAGATTTCCCATTTCAGCAAGCATATAATTTCGAGCTACATCAGTGATACTGACGATGCCCACTAAGTTTTCTTTTTTTGGCTCCAAACTGGAAAGGATCGGAAAATGTCTAATTCTTTTTTCCAAATGTAGTTTTACGATCTGCTTGTGAAAGTCTTTCACCTGAACGAACGCAACAGGCCGCGTCATGATCGTGGCGACGGTTCGAGATAATTTATCTTCCATTTGTAACAGCGTAAATTTGCGGACGATGTCCCGCTCCGTAACAATACCAACGATTAACCCGTTGTTGTCTTCGACTAGAATCGAAGAGATGCCCTTCGTAACCATCTCTTGCACGGCCTCTTGGATTAGCATTTCTTGTTTCACAAAAGAAACGGCGCTGTTGATATAGTTCGGGTCGCGATTGCTTTTTGGTGCTTCCTTCATGGTGCTATACTCCCGGGTGGTGGAATGATTGGCGGGTCACTTCTTCGTTTACTTCTTCTTTAGGTGGACGGTTCGCATGGCAACCAGTAATCCCTTGGCGTCATAGGCATTGAACCGCCAAAATTGGTCGTCGGCTATTGAAACATCAGCGGTCGTCAAAAAGAATATTTTTCCTGAGGCCCGCTTGGCGATACTTGTTTCTGTGTTAAGGGCTTGGCAGCCAATTTCGGCAGCCGCAGTGACTTGGCAAAACTCGGCAGTGGCAGCGGCTGAGGCGTCAGGAACTGTGGCTGCAACGCGGTAGCCGCCAGTCGACGACGTTGAAATAGAAAGTTTGACCGAGTCGGAGGTTTGTTTTTGCCCGGCCCAAGCTATAGCGGTATCGGCAACTCCTTTAGTGAGACCTGCTTCATGGGCAAGGAATGCCAGCGCTAGTTTTGTGAAGCGGCCCGCCAAAGTGAAATCGATAATCGTTTTGGTGTCGGATGCGGAGTGAAGGGCGTGGTTGTAGTTGGTGGGGTGTTCAAAGGCAAAGGCGGCATGGTACCCTTGCACAGTCCACGATTTGTGATCGGACGTGCCTGCCGACAGTGTGCCTGTTGCCCAAGTGCCGTCTAAATAGGAGGATACCAAATCTTTGAGGTGGCGCACCAACACGGGACTAGTATTTGTGGTGATTAAGTGCAAAATTTTATCGCTGGCCGTAGCGGAGTAGCCGATCATGTCTAGTTGAAGCATGGCAGGAACTTTTTTACTTGCGGCCGCGGCCTGGGCTGCGATATCGGCGCTGCCAAAGAGTCCTACTTCTTCTGCCGCGTAGGCATGAATTTCTATGTTGCGCTGGAAGGTAGCCTTACTTGCTTTCAGTATTCGCAATATCTCGGCGAGGGCTGCGATGCCGGAAGCGTTGTCGTCGGCACCAGGCGCGTTTGTCTGATCCGTGTGATTGATCGAGTCTAAATGTGCCGCTATGACAATGCTTCTGGAAGTATCGGTGGTGCCAGGAATTGTGAGCACAACACTTTTTTGGGTGGTTGACTTTGCCGCGGAATGATCGACCAAAACAGCGGTGCCACCAGATGGTGCGTTCACCTCAAAAAGAGATTTAATGGTATTCGGCGCCGTATTTGGTGAGGTTCCTGCATGATACCTTGTGCCAAGACTTTGAAGTGTTGACACGGTACTTTCTAAATTGGCACTGGAAACTTGGTCAACTAGATCTGCAATAGCACTAGATTTTGCCGTGGTGGCGATAATAGGAGAGTCCCCGGCACCAAGACTGACGAGTGGGTAGCTAAGGTCTAGATCCTCAACGCCACCGCAGGCATTAATATCTGCGTGCGCATCGGCCGCAAGGGACTCCCGCATTTCTTCAGACTCAACAGCAACAACGGCACGTCCGATACCGGCACTCGGCGAACTAAAATAAGCGAGAGTATTGTCGGCTCTTCTTAATTTATTCGAAAAAGCAGAAAAAGGACTAAAACTAACCATAACCAGTATTTTTTTATTATTAATTAATAAACTATCTAAATTTTGAGAGCGTAAAAAATATTTTCCATTATCTTGCCAAGTCCCAAACGCAGCTTTGGAAAAGGCTTCTTGTGTGTTTGCCGTGCTATTAAGAAGCACAGGCGTCATTGCTAGGAGCGTTAAAAGCAGAATAGATTTATGCAGAAGTAGACGGGTCATGGTGTTTCAAATCTCCAGGCCCCTAGCTCATAATCCATTTGCCCATCCCAGTCTGAAGCAAGCCCATCGGTAGTCGGCGCGGGAGGTGTTTTTTTTGATTTGCCACAACAGAGCAAAGTTAGTCCGAGACCAAGGATCCCAAAGATAAGCCTGACAAGTCTTCGACGTCGGAACATGAAAACCTCGTGTGCAAAAGTGCGTGATTCAATTCTATCATTTAAAATAATTAACTTCCTGAGATCATACCAAAGAAATTCCTTTTTTTGTAAATATTGCTCAATTTATTCATGGGCACGAATTGACCAATATATATACAAACTTTATTGAAGTATAATTCACTGCTAAAAGAGAGACGCGAGCTGACGAATTCGCATTTTTAGGTTAGAATATCGAAGTATTTTTAGGTTTTGACTTGTTTTGAATTTTAAAAAAAAATTAAAAAAAATATTTAGGAGTATTAATCTATGAGTGAACGCGACCAAGCAATGAATGCCGCTCCTCGCGAGAGGAATTTTGTCGTGCGTTGGTTTCTGCGTATTATGAGATGGATTCGCAATTTTTTTGCATTTATGGGATTCATCTACACGGTGGTGCCGTTAGTCATAATATGGGTATTTTTTAACTTTTCCGAAAAATCTCACACCACAAAGCCTTCGAGCGTTGTGTCAAAGGAGCCTTATTCCTTGTGGTTAAATTTGGATACCGGAATCCTCGAAAGCGAGCCTCGCATGGGTCAAGTTCTATTTCAGCAATTATTTGGCAACACCGACGGAATTTATCTACCGACCGTTCGGTCGGCCCTAAAGAAAGCCACCGCGGACGCCCATGTCAAAGATCTTCAAATAGTTTTGAATGGTCTATCTGGCTCACCTGCGAGCATTGAAGAGTTGCGAACGATTCTCTCTGAATTCAAGGCAGCAGGAAAACCGATCATCAGCTGGGTTTCGCATTTAGACAACGCGGCACTAATGGTGGCTAGTTTATCAAATAAAATAAATTTGAATCCTGTTGCGGAAGTTTCTTTGCCAGGGCCGGCGTTTCCCCTGACTTATTTTGGCGAGGCGTTAAAACGCTTAGGTATCGAGATGCAGGTCATCAAAACAGGGAAATTCAAGAGTGCTTTTGAGGCGTTTGTCAGCAATGAGCCGAGCCTTGAAAATCGCGAGGCGTTAGGGTCTGTCGAGCGTAGCCTTCGTGATCAAATGGTCAAGTCTGTGGCCTTGGGTCGTAAGAAACAAGACAGCGAAGTGTTCCTCTGGTTTCAAGAAAGTTTTTTCACGCCAGCAAAAGCAAAGGAGCTCGGCATTGTGGACGAGCTTGCTTATGTGCCGTACATAGATTTCGAAACGTCTGCAGACCGCGAGCTTGAGGCTTACGAACCTGACGAGTCTCTCGCCCTTAAATTGCGGGGAGGGTATAGTTTACATTCTGAAGACGGCCTTGGACTGATCGAGGCCACTGGCGAGATTGTTGACGGCTCGGATGACGGCAGTAAAATCACGCCAGAATCTATGGAGGTTGAATTAAATTGGGCTGCTAACGACCCAAACGTCAAAGCCTTGGTCATTCGAATTGCCAGTCCTGGCGGCAGTGCTGCGGCCTCGGATTTCATTTGGGAGCGTATCCGAGAGGTCAATGAAAAAAAGCCGGTTATTATTAGCATGGGCGGCGTGGCTGCATCGGGCGGTTATTATATGGCGGCGGGCGGCCAAAAAATCTTTGCTGACGCCTCGACGATTACGGGATCAATTGGCGTGATTGGAATGATTCCTAATCTAGACGGTATGCGCGATAAGTTTGGGGTTAGTTTTTTCACCGTTAGTCAATCTAATCGCTCCGCTGTCCTCGCCGGCAAAAAAATGACGGCTGCGGATCAGACCTATATTTTATCTACAATTCAGGATGTTTATCGCACGTTTAAGAGCCGCGTTGCCGCAAGCAGAAAAATGTCGATGGAAAAAGTGGAGGAGTTGGCCCAGGGTCGAATTTACACCGGCCTTCAGGCCAAAGAAAACGGCCTAGTCGATGAAATTGGTTCATTAACAGATTCAATACAATATGCAAAAAAAATTGCCGGCTTGGACGAGACTAGGGCTTATCCGATCCGCCGCTTTGAAAGTTCCGAATTATCTCTGAGTGAATGCTTAACCGGAATATCTCAGCTACGCAAATGCATGCGTCGCCACGGAGCCTCCATTAAATCTGAGGCCATCAAGCGTTATTACGGATCTGAATTGAGCGAGTTAAAGCAACTAAAATCCATCAAAGCCATGGCAACAAAACGCCAAATTCAAGCGATCCTGCCGGTTGAAGTCAGAATGTAGGTGCGAAACCGTCGCCTGATTTATGACCTCGCGAGATCGGTGCTCATTTACCGCTCTTATTTTTTACCGGCTGCTTGTTCAGAGATAATTTGCTCCATATCGAGTCCAGTTAGCTTTTTCAGGCCGCGAACGAGCATAGCCACTGCGATCATCATGACGAGTAAGCTTGGGACCACGATGACCGGATAACTTAGGGCCATCATCCGTCCAAGCTCTTCGTTGAAAGCTGGCGTGCCGGCCGGAGACTTTAAAATCCATATCGCTAACACGAAGTTTAAAATGGAAGAAACGATAAAAGAAAAAGACAACATTAGGGTTGTCGAAATCATAAGTTTTTTGAAACCAGCCCTTGTGCCACGCAGGTCTAAGGCCGTTTCCACCGCTGCCAAATTTATTACACGCTCGTTGTAAAGCATCAGCTTAACTAACGGCTTGGACGTTTTAAGCGAACCCAACGTCACGAGCGCAATGATGCCTGGGATCGCCGCCTCCTTGCACGCAAACCACACGCCGTCAACCTGCATAAACCCAAGTCCGCCTGTCAGCAAAATGCTTGCGAAGCCTAAAATTGAAACAAAATTGTGATGCCTCGTCGTGAAGAAATCCCAAGCGCCGTAAATTGTCGGCAGACTCAAAGCCAAAATCATCGCCCAAAATGGTCCAAGGCGATCTGCTTCCGACAATTTATTAAGGATAATAGCTGGAACTAGAATGTTTATAACGATATTTGCGAGTGGATTTGTGCCACTTTTCTGGGGTGTCTGGGGTGTCTGGGGTGACAGAGGTGCAGAAATAGTATTAGTTGTAGACATAATTTCCTCCTTAGGTTTGAATGCAGTCTATGTCATGTCGACATAAATATTCAACCCATCGAAACTGA
>CANJQY010000097.1 GCA_947476525.1 Oligoflexales bacterium | reverse complement strand
GGAACTAATATTCGTTTTAATTCTAAGACCCATTTTAAACCTCCTAAAGATTGTTATAAACCAAACATTGTTTTATCAACAAACCTCTCGGATGATAATTAAAAAACTTTAGGACTATTAATAAAATATGTTGCAAATAGATTAATAATATATAAAAATAATATTCTAATGAATTCGTTTGATAATAATTTTATTAGGAATAAAGGCGTTTTTTCATTTTTGACAAATTGGGCATTGGTACGTTGACCGTGCCGCTTGGGTTGTCTTTACAATCATGGCGGCACATTTACGGCAAGGTTTTGCCTCTCGTCCATAAACCGCCAGATTCAGCTGAAAATATCCCGGGTTACCATCTTTATTGCGGTAATCTTTAAGGGTCGTGCCGCCAGCTAATATCGCTTCCGATAAAACTTTAATGATTTGGCGCGCAAGGTTTGTATACATTTTTGAAGTCAGTTGTTTCGCACTAACGTGTGGATTTATTTTTGCGCGCCACAGTGATTCACTCGCGTAAATATTTCCAACGCCAACGACAACACTGCTGTCCATCAAAAAAACTTTGACCGCTTGTGACTTAGAGCGCGATGACTGAAACAAATGTTTTGCCAAATTGACGTCGTCGTTAAGTGGCTCGACTCCAAGTTTTGAAAGAAACGGATGTTCGTTCAACTCTTCACACTCGATGCTAAACAACCTGCCAAAACGTCTCGGATCAATAAACCGAAACTGACGACCATCCACCAATTCAAACACAGCGTGAGTGTGCGGCAATCGTTCTTGTGAGCTCGCCGAGAGCACAAATTTCCCACTCATCCCAAGGTGCACACCCATGGATCCTTGACTGGTATGAATGAGCATATATTTGCCGCGACGAGTCACGGAGTGCACTGGCTGTGAAGTCAAAATTTGTTTTAATCGTAATGTGGGAATTGGTTCGCGGATGTCCGCACGAAGAAAAGATACGCTGACAAAACTCTTGCCCACCAGTTCCTGGCGAACGCCACGAACCAACGTTTCTACTTCTGGCAACTCGGGCATGAATTTCCTAAGCAATACTTTTTTTAAGGGCTCTACCTTTTCCCTTTGAGGGGAAAATGGTAGGCCTGGGCAGACTCGAACTGCCGACCTCTGCCTTATCAGGGCAGCGCTCTAACCAACTGAGCTACAAGCCTAAATCGTAGAAACAAGCTTATAGATAACTTAGGGCCCGATCGTCAAGCACAATCGGCAAATCTTATTAACGAGCGAATAGTTCTTTGAGAACAAGGTCTTGAAGGGCTCGCGTTTGGGTCAAATCAGGTTGCCCCTTCCCTTCCCGGCCGTTTGCGATCATCACAAACGAAACCCAGCCTTCTTTTGGATGCCTAAAAAAGCCTGCCAAGGCGGCCACTGTAATCGGCTCTGTTAAGGTTCCAGACTTCGCCCGGATCTGGCCTGCAAGCTCGTCGACATTTTTAAGGCGTTTTTTTAGGGTACCATCCCATCCCGAGGCAGGTAAACTTCCAAGGAAATCAGGGAATAACTCACCTTGCTTTTCCATCCAATTGAGAACCTGAGCAATCTGACGGGCGGAAATTCGGTTTTCAGTAGACAAACCTGAGCCGTTAAAAAGTTTAAAATCACTACGAATGCCCACCGATGAACGCAAAAATTCGGCTAAAACTTTGACCCCTGTGGCCAACGAGCCTGATCTTGCAAGGTCCGGATTCTTAACATCACCGAAAGCAGCCCCCAGTCTTTTTGTGAGCATGTCGGCGATGAAATTATTTGAAAACGTATTCAATCCCTGCACAATGCGGCGAAGTTCATAACCAGATATTTCGTAAAGCGGACGTGCATTCGCAGGAGTGTTGCCAAGGCGCGCGGTGCCGCGAAACTTAATGCCGGAATCCTCCAAGAAACCTATGACGTAGTCGCCCGCTGCGACCGAGGGGTCACCTACGCTTCGGTACAGTTTCTTTACGGGCGAGTCAATTCCAATCACGCCACTGCCCGCAAGGATGATGCCCCCGTCAGCCGTCGAATGCCTTGACAGGGCGACTCCCGCAGATTGATCGCCGGCCACGGTTTTGGCCGTGCTCGACATCTTAACGTGGCGTAGTGGAAACGGTGTTACTGCGGCGTAGGCGGGCTTTCCGATGGCGGTAGGCGAGGTGGCCACGGCCACCGTATTAAAGTTAACGGCAAACGAGGAAACGGGAGCGTCGTAAGCGTGACTTGATTTTTGTGTGCTGTTAAGGCGGCTGTCATCGCGAGCTTCGTCGTCGAATAATTGATTGTCAATAATCAGTGATCCAGTAATTTCTTGAATTCCAAGGTGTCGAAGGTCGATGGCCATCTGCCACAAAATTTCGGAGACGACAAAAGGATCTCCAGAACCGAGGATAATGAGATCTCCTACTAGTTTGTGCTTAGTGATTTTTCCCGTGTAGTAAATAGGCGTTTTAAAACTAAAAGCCGGGCCGAAATAGGCTAACGACGCAGCACTAGTGATGACTTTTGTTACTGATGCAGGCGAAAGTAATTGATCAGCTCCATGCTCATAAAGAATCTTCCCGTCGTGAATTCTGGTGAACACTACGCCTTGCTCCGCAGATTTAATCGAATTGAACCTCCGGTCTAAATCAGCCGTGACAAACGAAGTGCTGGCTTCGCCTGAAACACCGACTCGAGGTAGCCAGAACGTCGAAGCTCCAACCCCCACCAAGGTGATCAGAAAGCTTGCGTTAGTAACCTTTTTCGTCCAGTTCATCGGGAAACCTCGCGAAAAGGTGGCGTTGTAATATGTCGTAACTCTTTTCATCACTGGCGACGAGGGTCACCCGCCGCAAAATCTTTGGTGGGGCCAAATCAATGAAGTCTTTGACCGCATTAAAAGCTGTAACACCGGCCAAATCTGCTCCGGGGCAAAGTACAGATATGGAAATGTGCCGCTTCAGGCCCCGGTCTGCCGCCGCAAAAATAGCGCAGAAATCCTTCTCAATGAGCGCCGCAGGGCGCGCCTCTAGGGCGGGATCAACCTCAGGTGCCGCGACCGCGAGATCGGTGGCAAATGTCGTGATGTCGCCTTGCCACAAGTCAATTTGAATATTTTTATATCGTCTAAGGCCTAACAAATTTTTCTCGCGTCAATATTACAGGAATCAAAACTAAGGAATCAAAACTAAGGAAACACAACTACGCCAGCAAAGCGAAGTCAGCAAACACCTTAACGGTGCTTCTTTTTCAGTGCTTCTACCATGGCCTTACCAATATGGCTCGGAGCTTCGGCGACGGCAATGCCCGCTGCACGCATGGCGTCCATCTTCTCGAGGGCCGTTCCGTGACTCCCCGAAATGATCGCGCCCGCATGTCCCATACGCTTGCCCTTTGGAGCGGTTTGTCCAGCAATAAATCCTGCAACAGGCTTCTTAATGTTGCCTTTGATAAACTCGGCTGCGCGAATTTCTAAATCTCCACCGATTTCGCCGATCATGATAATCCCTTCAGTCTCAGGATCTTCTTCAAATAATTGTAAAAGTTCAATGTAGCTCATGCCTCCGATGGGATCACCACCGATACCGATGCAGGTGGTTTGTCCTAGTCCCATGGCCGTCGTTTGGCCAACTGATTCGTAGGTTAACGTTCCTGATTTTGAGATGATTCCAATCTTGCCACGTTTGTGGATGTGTCCAGGCATGATTCCTATTTTACATTCGCCTGGAGTGATAATGCCAGGACAGTTAGGGCCGATCAGTTTGGAAATTTTATTGCGTTCTAAGGCCTTTTTTACTGGAATCATGTCGAGGACAGGAATTCCTTCGGTAATACAAACGATGAGCTCAATGCCGGCGTCGATCGCCTCTAAAATTGCGTCAGCGGCAAACGGTGGCGGCACGAAAATCATCGACGCGTTCGCGCCAGTTTTTTCTCGTGCATCTCTTACCGTGTCAAAAACAGGAAGCCCTATGTGGCTGGTCCCGCCTTTACCTGGCGTGACGCCTCCGACGAAACGCGGCGCATATTCGTGAGATAGTTTTGTGTGAAATTCGCCAGATTTTCCGGTGATGCCTTGGGTGATAACTTTAGTGTTTTTACCTACGATGATACTCACGTGAAGGGCTCCTTAGTGTTGTGTTATTTAGCTGCGGCAACGGCTTTGCGGGCGCCGTCTTCCATGTCGTCAGCGGTCGTGATTTTAAGTCCAGAGTTTTTGAGAATTTCTTTACCGAGTTCAACGTTGGTGCCCTCAAGGCGCACGATGAGAGGTAGTTTTAGTCCGAGCGCTTTAGCGGAGTTGACGACCGCATTAGCAATCACGTCGCAACGCATAATTCCACCAAAAATATTCACGAAAACGGCTTTGACGCGCACATCAGAGAACAGAATTCGAAAGGCATTGGTCACCATTTCTTCGGTGGCGCCGCCGCCAACGTCAAGAAAATTCGCCGGCGTGCCGCCGCAGTGCTTGATGATGTCCATGGTGGCCATAGCGAGTCCCGCACCATTAACTAGACAGCCGATGTTCCCGTCAAGACCAATATAATTCAAACCATACTTTGCCGCCTCAACCTCCCGAGGATCTTCTTCCTCGTAGTCGCGCATCGACGCAATTTCTTTGTGACGAAACAATGCGTTTTCGTCGAAATTCATTTTTCCGTCTAAGGCCATGAATTTTCCTTCTTTAGTCCAAACGAGTGGATTAACCTCAAGAAGAGAAAAATCATATTTCATAAACATGTTGTAAAGCTTCGGCACCAAATTGTGGAATTCTTTGGTCTGCTCTTTAGTTAATTTCATGGCGAACGAAAGGTTGCGTAGGTGAAAACCTTGAAGGCCTGAGGTTGGGTCCACATGTACAGTCACGATTTTTTCTGGAGTTTGTTCAGCCACAGTTTCAATGTCCATACCGCCTTCGGTCGAGAACATAATGGCGATCGTCGCCGTGTCGCGGTCGACCAACATCGCAAGGTAAAATTCTTTGTCAATGTTAGAGCCTGCTTCGATGTAAAGCTTGCGAACTAATTTTCCTTCCGCGCCCGTTTGCGGGGTCACAAGTGTCATTCCAAGCATCGCCTTGGAAACGTTGAAGCATTCGTCAGGTGATTTTACCAGCTTGACTCCTCCACCCTTGCCACGTCCACCCGCATGGACTTGAGCTTTGACTACCGCTACAGGGCCCGCTAGTCGCCTAAACGCAAACTCTGCCTCAATCGGACTTCCGGCGAAGTAGCCTTCGGGCACTGGCACCCCACTTAGGGCGAACAAGGCTTTGGCTTGATATTCATGGATGTTCATAACTGGATTCCTCTCACTATACGGTTAGCTCGGTGGTTTACTAGCAGCACGTGAGTAAAAAATACGCAACTATGCCTGCCTTTTGTTATCTTGAGTGTACTTGGCCTTTCAGTGAAATGAAAGAGTCAGAAGCAGAAATGTAGCCCGGGCAAATAGTGGACGTTGTGGCCCACTACCAGCTATGATGGAGCGGACGCGAAAACACTTAGCGAGGGGTTAGATATGGGATTTGGCAAAAACCGCGTGGTGATAACCGGTGGCGCAGGCTTCATTGGCAGTCATTTGTGCGTAAAATTTTTGAATGATGGTTGGGAAGTTGTGGCTGTGGATACGTTTCACACTGGGCAAAAAAACAACATCGAGCCTCTGATGAAAAATCCTCGTTTTGAAATTCTTAGACACGACATCGTCGAGCCACTGCGTTGTGAAGGTGATTTGATTCTTAATTTTGCCTGCCCCGCTAGCCCAGTTCACTATCAATCTAATCCAATTTGGACCATGAAAACCAACGTGCTTGGGACGATGAATATGCTAGGCCTCGCAAAACGTACGAAAGCAAGAATTTTGCAAGCGAGCACCAGTGAAGTTTACGGCGATCCTCATCAACACCCGCAAACTGAGGCCTACTGGGGCAACGTTAATCCGATTGGCATCAGAAGCTGCTATGACGAGGGTAAACGAGCCGCGGAAACCCTTTGTTTTGACTATCATCGAGCCCACGGAGTCGACATTCGCGTGGTAAGGATATTTAACACCTATGGCCCAAACATGGCGATTGATGATGGTCGCGTGGTTAGTAATTTCATCGTACAGGCTATTCGAGGTGACGACCTAACGATGTTTGGCGACGGAAAACAAACGAGATCCTTTTGTTACGTCGATGATTTAGTGGACGGAATCTTTCGCTTTGCACATACGGATGGCGCAACAGGCCCGTTGAACCTCGGTAATGATGACGAATTTACGATGCTCGAGCTGGCTGAGCTCGTGGTGGCGAAAGTCGGCAGTAAATCTAAGGTGAAATTTGCTCCATTGCCCTCGGATGATCCGAAGCAGCGAAGACCCGACTTGACCCTAACAAAATCAATTCTCAAAGGGTGGGCACCGAAAGTGAAACTTGCAGAAGGTCTCGAAAAAAGTATTCCGTATTTTAGGGAAGCATCTAAAAGATCGCTGTTAAAGCATTAACGGAGGGCACTGAAAATGAACGACGCAAAAGTAGTTGAAAATTCGGAGTACAGGTCGATCGACGGCATCCACTACCGTGTTTTAGGGAACGGCAAAAAAACCGTAGTCTTGCTGCGTGGTCTTGGTCGTTGGTCGGAGCATTGGCTTGGTTTTGAGAATTTTCTGGCGGCTAAAGGCATCCGGGTCGTTGCGATTGATAACCGAGGTTTCGGTAGATCAAGCGGAGTTAAAATGAATCGCCATCAGAGGATTGATGAATTCGCAGAGGATGTCGCATATATTATTTCTAAAGAATCGCCTTCGGGCGCTCACATCATAGGGGTTTCTCTCGGCGGCATGATTGCTTTGTCTCTAGCCGCTATGAAGCCACAACTTGTGTCGAGCTTGATGCTAGTCAATTCAAGCGTTGCGGCCGCGAAGCTTTCTCGAATAAGTGGTCGTGCGCTCCTAGCTATTGGATCCATTTTGGTTGGTTCTAGGCACGGCTACGAACGCCTTGCCAAAATACTTCTCGGCCCAGAAACCACGAGCGATAAAACCGCAAAAATGGCTGGCGCATGGGCTACCATAGACGCGAATGCCAAGCCTGCATTCGGGAACTTTTGGGCGCAAATGATGGCCGCGCGAAGATTTTTCGGGGTGTTTGAAATGGCCGCGATAACCTGTCCCGTGACGGTGATTAAAAGCGAGAAAGATTTATTTGTTGACCCGGCGAATAGCGAATTTATTCACAAGCATGTCAAAGGCTCCGTGATTTTAAATCACGCGACCGCCGGTCATGAGCTGGTGTTTGATGATCCAGAATGGATGGTTACCGCAATTTTGAATCAAGTAAATGCATAGGTCATTTTTTGATTTTAACCACTGATAGCATGGCAACTTTTGAGGTTGCCATGCTTAGCTTGGTTGGATTTGAACTTGCGAAAGTCGTTTGACGGCCTAAGGCGGTTGTCTATGATGCGCCTATTACGCTGCCTTCTTCGCAGATCCATGATTAGCTAAAGGAAGAGTGAACACGAACTCCGTACCCTTGTTGGCCTCGGAATTGATAGTGATTGCACCTTTCTCAGCGAGCACGGCCTCCTTAATGGCCGCCATGCCAACTCCGCGACCTGAGACGCTCGACACCGAGTCGTTGGTCGATAGCCCATCAGCGAAAAGACAGTTTTCGAGATCTTGCTTTGAATCTGTACGCAGCCCCATGGACACAGCTTTTTCTTTGATGCGGTCCCAGTTGATTCCG
Source organism: Oligoflexales bacterium (assembly GCA_947476525.1). Lineage (GTDB taxonomy): Bacteria > Bdellovibrionota_B > Oligoflexia > Oligoflexales > RGVZ01 > CAMDKS01. The sequence continues at coordinate 4,023 of CANJQY010000097.1, read as the reverse complement.
TTACCGTTGTCACGCACCGATACGACTAATTGATTTTTGTCATTACCGGTCGCAGACAACACTAATTGTGGTGGGCGGTCCGTCACGCCTTTGAGCCCGTGATCGACCGAATTTCGGACGACGTGAATCATGGCGCTCCAAACATTCTTAAATAATTCAGGATGAATGCGCACGTTATCGGTAACGATGGAGACTTCGAGGCCTTCGACGCCCAAGCGCTCTCCTAGAGATTTAGCTTGTTCGCTCATGCGGTCCAAGCGTTTAGCAACTGGTAGCAGTTTCCATTTTTCGATTTGCGCCGCAATTACGCTGTGAGTTGCACCCGCCCGGATATCTTTGAGAACGTTGAGATACTCGGACTCGTCGAGCTCGATCATGGCGCTATTTTTGCCGCCTATCAAAAGCATGAGGCGTGTGGTCGTGTCTTTCCAAGTTTCAGTTAGCGACGTCATCTGACCAGCGTTTAGGTTATCTGAGTCGTCAGATAATGCCGATTCCAGGTCGTGGCAGACGTCTGCAAGTGTCGCTAGTCCGTATTGGCCACAGTTTCCTTTCAGAGTGTGAATGAGTCGAAATTGTTCGGTTTTCGACAGTATGTCAGAGGTTGATGTCAAAGTCTTAACGATATTTTCTGCATCCGCGAAAAATTCGATGAACCCTGCTCGGTCTTCTTGTAGCGATTGGAAGACTGACATGAGTTCTTTTTGTTCCCGAGCACTCTTCTCAGATTCCACTTTGGCGGTCACGTCGGAAACGACGACCATGATGCTTTTAAGTTTTCGATCCGCCCCACGAATATCCGTGCAGGCTACAGAAAGCCAGCGGTCACCTTGAAGAAAGCGGTCGGACATTTGATCGGCCGTCACATTAAATGGTATGCTGTCTTCTACCAATTGGTCCCAGCTGATTTGAAAAATCTCGGATTTTCGGGTACCTTTTGGGAACAAAAATTTGCTAAGTGGAACCCCCGCTTGGGGTCGGCCAAACCACTTCGTGACTATTTGGGAGTACTCAGACCCAATTGTGCCGTCGAGGCTGCAGGTCATAAAGCCTTCTTTGGCGTTGTCGAACACCAGTTTCATCGCGGCGTTTCGTGCCGAAAGCTGTGCCGTTTTTTCGTTTACTTGCCGTTCAAGGCGGGCTGCGTTTGTTTGTGCTTTCCATGTTGCGAACAACAAGCCTAACACAAGAAATATCGCGACGACGATTCCCGAGTAAAAAATCAAGTTTGCTTGTTTAACTGAAGTCAATTCATAAAAGGCCGAATTTGGGAGTGCCACCCACAAGTTCCACTCCGTAGTGTCTAGGACGGACAGTTTTTGGACTGTGCTATAGATCAACGAAGGATCCGCTTTGCTTTGCCGGAAAAAATTAGCCGCACTTATGAAATCTTTGGTAGGATTTGTTGTCCCTTCGAATTTATTTGCTAGGTTAGTTAGGCCATAGTTGCCTGCTGGAATTAGCTTTTCTAAAACATTGATGCGTACGATGCCGGACACGCCGCCGTGAAATGCTCCCGCTTTATCGTAGACGGGAAGGGTGTAGACTATCCCTTGTCGAGGTTTGTCGTTTCCTGATAGGAGGTCAGCTTTGGTAAATTCGGAATTGTCACAGGTTACAACTGGTGGCCCGCTGATTGCGGGTACCGCTAACCCCTGAAATGACGAGCTAGTTGGATATTTGCTGGATAGGTACTCTAACTGAGTTTTCATCAGTGGGTATTCAAAGGCCTCAACTTCCTCTAGCTTCTCAGCCTCTGCCACAACTTCACCTGGAGCCGCCTCTTTGGCTGCGCCCGCGACGATAAATTCGTCGTAGGTTAAGATTGGCTCTTCAGGTTTGCCCGTGACGTGGTCGATTTTGCTGGGGTCAAGTGTTTTTGGTAGTAAATACACTTCTGAAAGGGTCACGTTCTGGTAGGTGTTGTTATAGATTTGTTGGACGGCTAGTTTGCTGTCTTCTTGAAACGTCTTGCCGTACCGGTCTATGTTTTTTACCCCTGGCAGCAGGGTCATCGTACGTAAGCCTTGGTAGAAATCTCGAAACGCACGTTCAACTCGCTGTACCACGATCTCGGTGTCTTGAGCTTTTTCAGTTATGTAAGAGGCTCGAATTTGCGCCAAGTCAACATTGTGCTTGTACACAAGAGTGAAGACTAATACTCCACCCAAAGCGAGGACCCCGAGATACGGTAAATATTTTTTTAGATTCATGCTCCGCTCCTTAAAATTAATTAAAGTTAACTCCGCTAGCCCCCGAACGAGGCGTCCATCGGCGGCGACAGAGTAAACTTGAGCGGCTGATGCTGTTAAAAAAATAAGTCCTTTAGAATCATGGATATACATTTACATGTAGCCTCCTGCAGGTAATGGGCTTTCGGGGATTCACCGGCCGATCTTCCTGGTTGACGGCACTTCTAACGTACGTTATAACGTACGTTAGAAAAACCTGCTTGAGGTATCAAATTCATGGGCTTACCTAAAATTAAATCAGCGACAAACTTCAGAGACACCTTATACGAAACATTAAAGGAGGTCTCCGAGGGCGAGTCCCATATTGTCACCAGTAAAAATGGCCGAAACGTTGTTTTGATTTCTCAGGATGAATACAACAAACTTCTGGATGAGTGTCAGGTGCTACGCGCCATCGCTGCGGGTGTCGCGGATTTGGATTCTGATCGTACGGTCACCCATAAACAAGCCGCCGCCAAGCTGCGAAAACTGAAGTCGTCATGGAAATAAAATGGTCTGCAACGGCACTTCAGCGTGTTTCTGATATTGGGACTTTTATCGCCTCGGATTCCCCCGCCAGAGCCGGTCAATTTGTTGAGCAACTTCTGGCCAGTGTAGGGCGGTTATCTAAGTTTCCTTACTCAGGGCCACTTACCCCAGAAAACCCGGCATTTCGCCAGATCGTCTATCAAAAATATCGCCTAATTTACCGTATCACAGCCGTGGGCGTCGAAGTAGTCACCGTTATTTCGCCCGGTCAGCCCTAGAACTCAACTTTGATGCGAAGAATGTCTGCCTAGTTGGCGCTTACGCTCTTTGCTGAGAATGGACGCCTTTAAACTGGGTTGACTGAAGCGCCAAAATTCTTTTGTCGAGGTCTGGGTGGGTTGAAAAAAGGGAAAGCCAACCGCCCTTTCTTGAAGAGATCTTGAAGGCTGCCACCGCTTTTTGATTTGCAGGTTCGACCTCAGGGCCATAATTGTGGAGAGACTTGAGCGCTTCAAGAGCTGCTATCATTTTTGGGTAGCCAGCAATCTTTGCTCCGCCTGCGTCGGCACGAAATTCTCGCCAGCGGCTGAATTTTGCCACGACGATGCTACCAAGTATGCTCAAGGTAATTTCAAGGGCCATGGTCACTAAACTTTGCATCATATAGCTAGGTCTTTCCTCGTCATTAGAGCGAGAGCCACTGGTGATGGCGTAGCTGATGACCCGTGCAAGGAACATCACGAACGCATTGATAACGCCTTGCAACAAAGTCATCGTCACCATATCACCGTTGGCAACGTGGGCTATTTCGTGTCCGACCACGCCTTCTAATTCTTCTTTGCTCATCCGTTCAAGGAGGCCAGTCGATACGGCAACTAGGGCCCGTGCTTTCGTGGGTCCGGTAGCAAAGGCGTTCACCTCAGCACTATTATAAAAACCAACCTCCGGTTTGGCGGGTAGACCGGCTTGCTCTGCCAGGCGGTAGACAGTCAACGCCAATTCCCTAAGCCTCGGATCTTGTGATTTTTCGTCAACCAACTGCACTCCCATCATCCATTTAGCCATCTTGCGGGACAGGGCTAGGGAGATCAAGGCTCCACTCATACCCCATATCAAGCAAAATACCATCAATTGGCCATAATCGATGCCGGCTTGGGTCAAATAGCCTGTCAGCCCAAACATACTTGTGACGATGGAAATAGTGGTCATCACAAGAATATTGACCAGCATAAACAAGAAAATGCGTTTAATAAAAGACATGGAAAAATACCCTCATAAAAAACTAATGGAGCCTTCAACTATT
>CANJQY010000096.1 GCA_947476525.1 Oligoflexales bacterium | reverse complement strand
TGCGATAAAGGATTCAGACTGGAGAATTGTGGTGACAACCACGGATCCAGATTCCGGTTGTGGAAAGGGTCCTCTTTCAAAGGGGGATTTTTTCGTAGACGCTCGTTTTAAAAGTTATGTAAGTGCAGGCGTTGATGGAACCGGTACAGAACGCCCAATTCTTCAGGCGGTGAGCGCGCTAAAGGGTGACTGTTGGTTTGGGCCAGGAAAATGGCTTCGCGACGGCTCAACCGTTGCGGTTGTGATTGTGACGGATGAGGATAACTGTCATATTGATGTTGCCCATGGTTACGGATGTTCGGGACTGGCTGATTTGGCTGGGTCATACCTTACCAATTATTTAGCATCAATTCGCAAAATAGCAACCGAGGCGAGAGTTTATGGTATCTATTGGGATCCTAGCCAACCATCTTGCTCGGGCGCGTTGAAACAGGCAAATATCGTTGCTGACGTGGTAAAAAACACGGGTGGAACATCGGGTTCTATTTGTGACTCGGACTATACTGCGACCCTTACAAAAATTTCGACCGATGTGGCACGTATATTGAAAGCGGATTTTACTCTTAAGTCACTACCCGATGCTGGTACATTTAAGATGACCGTCAACGGCCAGCCTTGGACACAGATGACGCAAGTTGGGCTTGTGGTTCATTTTACGACGAACCCGCCAGTAAATGCGGCTATTCAGGTAAACTACGTCAGTGGTGCAGCGGGAGTGGTGTCGAGTTCATTTTCCATGCCCGACCAGCCAGCGGGTGGTAATATCTCGGCGATGATTGCAGGTCAGCCAGCGGGTGTCGTGACCTATGATGCGGATCAGAAGAAGGCAGTATTTGCCGAGACCCCTCCAAGCGGAAGCGTGATCACGTTGTCGTACAAAATGGCGGCCCCCCTTAAGAAGGAGTTTATGATCCCTGCCAACGTCGATCCCCAGTACATCAAAGTTTATGTAAACGACAAGGTCGTACCAGGCAGCAGCTACACGTATAGCGGCGGTAATGGAGGCATTACTTTTAAAACAGCTCCGGAGGAGTCAGCGGTTATTAAAGTCGAGTGGCGTGGAAAAAAAGAAGTCCAGGGCTGATGCTGCCCTGTAGAGCCGCTTTAAGCCGCCAACTTAAAACTTGTGATCAAACCGTCGATTTCAGCGGTAGATTTTGGTCAACCAACCGGATTTCACCTTTTAGTCCATAAAACGGACTCACTATTTTGGACTCCAAAAGATTGACTCAAGCTAATTACCTGTTGTTAGCCGCAATCGCCAAATTCCAACCAATTGCCCAGCTAAAAGCCAAGACTTTCCTTGCCCATATTCGTGGTATGGCCCCGACATCGATCACCACCGCCGCGAAGAATCTATAGAAAGCAGGAGGGTAAACAGTGCGGCCATCATTGGCCGACCAATTTCCCGAATGTCTTGGCTCGCAGCTCCGTCAAATACCGCTCACTAGTCGAATTCTGGTGGGGGTCGGAGGGCCTCGATTTTAACTCTTCGAAGCTCGCATGCAATCATCCCCCAGGCTAATGATAGTCGCCTGAAGAGTTCCTCTTTCAGCAGGCGTCAGTAGTTTGTCAAACTGTTGCAGCTTTGGCAAAAATGTTTTCATCCAGCTATTGAGGCCGAGGGCTGTCCCATTGGGTACAAACCAAAATGGCTCTCGTGCCCATTTTTTGATGTCAGCCGCGATAGCTGCAACGTCTCGCGTAGAGTTCCCTCGCAGCCAAATTAAAAAGTGCTTTTGAGACGACCGACGAACCTCCAGCTTTCTCCGGACTTCCTCTTGATCTAACAAAAATGGGACATTTAAAGCGAAAAATCTTTCTTTAGATTGAGGTCCTACCCAATATTTTAAATTTTTAGTAGCGCGTTTGTTTTGCTCCTGGGCAAAGTCCGCGGGGGGCAATCCGGAAAACTCGACTAGATCGCTGTTTTCGTCAGCTAAATAGCGCTCAAAATGATCTATTTCTTTGGTGCTAAGACGTTTTGCCATAGCGGCGAAACCATCGGCAACTATCCCAATCAACTCAATTCTAAACGATAGGACTTGTGTGTCGATCAAGTTAATGTCTGAACTATCGAGTCCATCTGCTAAACGAAAGCTTACTTCAGTCAATGCGAAAGAAGCCCTCGGAAGCACCATTTGGCGAATAATGCGACCAGCATCAGCTGTTGCAATTTTAAGAAACCTATAATTTTCACCCGTGAGATCAAATGCATCATCTATTTTGTGGTCAACAATCCACTCTGCGTAGCGAAAGGCAATGCCGCGCAGACTGCAGTTAAATAATAGCGGACATACTATGAAAACGAAAAGCAGAACTTGTCTCAGAGCTAACATCGATCCAATCCCCTTAGAGCTGGTGTGTAGCTGGAAATTAGAACCAATCGAGATCATAGCAGAATGTCGACAAAATCAAAAGAAACCTTCGCCGAGTTTGTCGCTGTTAGCAGCCGCCTGAAAACTACAGTATTTGACCTACAGCCGACCAATTTTCCGAATGTCTTGTTACGCATCTGGGCTTCACGACCGCCTAAAGTCCACGAAAACTGACGGGTCATGGGGCCTGGCTGAGATTGGGCCCCTAAATCAAATCGCATATATTTTCTATTGTAAAATTATCTATTCAATGATAGTAATTAGTAGTTTTAATATAATATAAAATCTTTTGGGGAAATGTATGAAACGTTACTTACTCGCTTTTTTTGCCATAATTGCTTTATCTAATAATGCACTTGCTGATCAAACGCTCCCAAACATTGCAACGCGTCTAGAGAAAAAAGTACGCATCGACCTCGAATCCTGCGGCCTTAAGCTTCTTGATCCTCAAGAGGCTGGCCTTCCTGCGTCACTTTGGGATGCAACCTATGCAGTCGTTTCCCCCAATCGCCGGGTATTGGCAATTTTCCTCCAAAGCTACGGCGACGTTGGCTATTTAGGCGGAGCACACTGGCGTTGGGTCACTCCTCAACAAACCTATGAACACGGAATTCTTTTTAGCACCGATTCCTTTACAGCGACACTCCCACTGGCGGGCACGGTAGCCAACGCAAACCGATTTGCGACTCCGGCTGGCATGCAATTCAATCTCCAGTGCCGCTCTGTAGGCCTAGTGGCGACTGTCGCACAATTTGAAAATTGTCTTTTGAATGATTTTGTAAACGTCATCACTCGCCAGCTTTGTCCCTAAGACTTTGAGCCCTGACCCTCCTAAATATTCCGTCTGTGTGTCTAAATACGTTCAGTTCCCTGAAATTATTCACTTATTTGTCGACGGTGAATCATGGGCGTTTTTGTGCTATTGTCGCCCCTGCTATTGTCGCCCCCTTCTTCCGAAAAAAGGGGGGCACACATGTTGGTGAGAATTATTTTTAGACTTCAAGCCAAAAACTTGGCCTTGAGGCAGCAGCTCGCTGTTGACCAAAGTTGCCCCGAAAAGCAGCGGACGATGCCACTCATATTGCATGCGCTACCCTAAACGGCATGGATTTTCTGTTGACGTGGAATTGCAAGCATATCGCGAACGCCACCATTAGAAAAAAAGTTGAAATGCTTATCTCAGACGCGGGTTTTGTATGCCCTGTAATAGCCACCCCTGAAGAATTGATGGGAGAAATTTATGACAACAAATAACACTAAAAAAAATTCGCAATCTGATGACACCGAGCCACTTGCCGAGCTTTATAGAATTAGGGAAGAGCGCGCAAAAGAATTCAATTACGATCTCAAGGCCATGTTTGAGGATCTAAAAGATTTTGAGAAAAAGATGAAAATTAAAACGATCACTTTACCGCCAAAACGAAACCTCAAAAAGACTGGCTCCTAACGCGGTTTCTTACCTGTCGTTCCTAAAAACTCCATCTGGGACAAATTCGCGACGGTGGGAGCCATGAAGTTGGCAGCGCGCGGGACTATTAACAGCAAAAAATTGAACTAGGTTCAAGCCGAGGTGAGTTCGGTCGTCAGGATAGTAATTGAGAAACGGCAGCAACAATGCAAGGGCATGCTCTCGGCCGAACACGACGACACGATCAAAGAGTTTGCGACGTGCCGTGCCTACCCACCGTTCTGCATAAGGATTCTGCCACGCACAGCGTGGGGCAATGCGGGATGGTTCAACGCCTAATTCCTTGATTGAATCGAGCACTTCCGCGCTAAATTGTGCGTCGCGGTCCATAAAACATTACAGCTCAAGCCAATTCAACTAACCGCAAATCAGTTTTTTTGAAATCCTCATCGAGGGTCAGCAGCAGAGGTATCTACTACCATATCAGGCTCCCCACAGGTCATCTTCAGATTTAAATCGACGATTCTGCCTTGTCTCTGCTTTCAGGCCCGCCCCGAGCCAACTTGAAAAGTCGGACTTCTTTGAAGTCGAAATCATCAGTACAATTTCATGAAGTGCTGAACGCAATGCTTCAGACTTGGTCTTGAAACCCCGATGTTTCATGTATTTTTCAAGATCCTTCTTAAATTGCGGGGTCAAATTGAGATTTAGTTGGGCCATTTGTTGTCTTCCTCCGGTGGTCAGTAGACATAAAATATAACATGTATGTAATACATGTCAGCATACATGTGACGTAAATTTTGTGGTCGATCGCCTCCGGAGGCTAAGTTTGACCCCGGGTATTTCACTTGGGTTTGACCCCGGGTATTTCACCGAGGTTTGACTCTCTGTTAACGCATGAGGATCGCGACACAGCAAATAACGCAGTTATCATGGGTGATTCTCGTTGCCTTCCAAACGTGCTGAATAGTTAAAAATTAAAAATATATTTGTTGGCGCTTTCGGGCGGTAGGCTCGACAAAATCTGGGGCGCCAAGCGTTCAAATTGATCAACAAACATCGTCAACCAAGAATAATCGCGAAAAGCGTATAATGTGTGTTACTACTATAGGACGCGTCGCCGGCGCTTTCGCGGCAGCGACTAGATAACCGGCCCTTTTCGTCGAATTGGTGTGTTTGCAAACTTTTGATAATACACCAATAAGATTCGCTTAATTAATTTGGGTAATATCATAAACAGATGGTCTAGAGTCAACAAACTTCCCTGATAGCCGATACCTAAGGAGACTCAAAACCCCTTAGGAGATCGGCGCAGTGTTAAAGCTTCTTAGTGGAATATTTATATCTCAATTTATTGCCTTATGGGTGGCGAACAATTCTGCGCAAGCCATCACATTGCCGTCGAAGCTACCGCTGCGTTTGCAATTACATTTCGCAATCGATCCTGGGCTTGCTGGGTGGATCTCAGCCAACGAAGTTTTAGTCCCAGTTGACGAAATGTCTAGCGCTCAAATTTTGAAGTGGCTTGTCGATAAAGATACAGTCGCAAAAGCCCTTATACTTACCGAGAGACAGCTTTCAGAAAAATCTTTACTAGGCCCATCAAAAAATGATGAAAGTGCAGAAGCGGTAAAGGCAGACGCCGAATTGGAGGCTTTGCGAACAAAAAGTTTGGCCGAAATTCCCTTGCTCCTAGCATCTGAGTTTGCAAAACCAATAAATGAACGAAGTGTCCTGCTTCCAGAATTGTACCTTGCGTGGCGAGGTAGCCATCCCCTGAGCGTTCCGCCTGAAGTGGCTGAAATGGGCGATAAAGTAATGGCAGAAACGTCCCAAGCATCTTGTAGCGCACAGAAAAATGCAATCATGGGGGTAACAAAACAGAAAATGATGGGCATGACGGACGAAGCCCTCCTTAAATTTATCGACGTGGCTAAAAATTATAGTTCTCCCAGTCACCGGCGCAAATATTTGGAGATACTTGCGGGATCGTTGCCTGAGAGCCGGCGTCAGGCGGCCTCCGTCTCGCTCAAGGCCTACGCCCTCGATATGCCACTGCTTGCCCAGCGGTTCAGTTGGTTAGACTCTGATATAGATTTGTCATCTGCGACCGACGAGAGGTTGTTTTCAGGTGTTCGGCGGGAGCTTGCACGCAAGCGGTGTAGCGCAGCAGAAGGGTCACTTGTAAAAATGTTGTCCCCAAAAATATCCAAAACATCTTTGACTTCGGCCATTGCTACCGGCGTCGAGATAGAACGTTGTTACCGGCCTTTAAAGCAAGGTGCTCAGAAAGATTTTTGGAATAGAGTGGCACCCCATTTGGATTCAGCGTATGGAAAAGAAGGGACCTTGTGGGCAAAAATAAGAATGGCCCACATTGAAAGGGTGTCCAATGAACTTGAGCAGTCAACGGCTACCCTTAACGAAATTTTGATACAAGCGGTTCCTGCCGCTCAATATCGAGCCGTAGTGGCCAAAGCAATATACTATTTGGGTAAAATATCTGATGAATTACATCAAATGGAACCTGCAAATAAATATTATTCGGATTACCTTGACCAATTTTCGGACCAAGAAGATTTTGAATTTGCATTGAATGGAATAATCATAAATTTGGCCGCCGATAAAAAATGGGTGGATATGATTCCACTTCTGACTAGTTATATTGGTCAACAGTCACTAGTGCATATTGATCGTCGCCCGGTGGGAACCGTGGCATTTAGTCTGTTTTGGCTGGGTAGAGCGTACCTTCAAACAAGTCACCCAGAACGCGCCCGCGAAATGTGGCGCCGATTAGCGGCGGAATACTACAGCACCTTCTACGGCGCCTTGGGCCACTATTTACTAGAGCAAAGTTCCGGTCAAAGGTATTCCATCGAGCCGTCGAGGGTCGTCGGATTTAATTTTGAAAAAATGCTGTCGCAACTTTCGCCATCAAATCATGGGGCCGCAACCCGTGCATCCGCATTTCTTCAGGCTGGAATTGTCGATGAGGCCCGTTGTGAAATAGATGAAATCATGCCCACATCTCCAACCGACTATGATTCGCAAGCGATAAAAGTGATGTTGCTTTATGCCAGTGGCAGCTGGCTTGACGCGATCAAGATTTTTGATACAGTTCCCAGAAGCTACCGTGGGGGCTTGCCGGTGGGCTTTGAGCGGGCACTCTTCCCGCGAAAATATGCGGACATCGTCCTAACTCAAGCCAAAAAACTATCCTTTGATCCAGATTTAGTGTTCGCGCTAGTGCGGCAAGAATCGGTTTTCGCGAAAAAAGCGACATCTCGTGTTGGCGCAGTTGGCCTCATGCAGCTCATGCCGGTAACTGCTCGCTTCGAGCTCGCAAAAATGTCCGGTAACTACATCAATCGCGAGACCCGATTTGCCCTTCAAAAAGAACTCGAAAATCCCTCCTCCCTATACGACCCAGACGCTAATGTCACTGTGGGAGTCCATCATCTTTGGCGGCTCATGAACACTTATAAATCACCTGTTTTTGCGCTGACTTCTTACAACGCGGGCGCATCTGCAACAGAAAAGTGGCGGAAAGCTATCGCAAATGATGATTGGCTAACCTTCATTGAGCGCATTCCTTTCAAAGAAACCAGGGGCTACGTGAAACTTATCATGCGAAATTATTTCTACTATAGCCGTTGGTACAATCCTGTGAGCAGTCCTAATCAAGTTCATATCGACTCTATCATGCCAGACTTGGTTCAGTTGGCAAAGGACCAGCCGAAATGATGTGGCTAAAAATAGGCTAGATCGACCTTCAGCTAGCACCAGGTTGATTCTGTGGCGCTGACGCAATGCATGCCGGCAAGGTTAGGCAGTGGGCGTTGATCCGTGCGAGGACTGGATAAGGCAAAAGACTCACGTTAAATCGGATGGCATTATGCACCTGCGGCACGAGACACAAGTCTGCAAATGAAAGGGCTCCACCAAAACAAAATTGATCCGCATAGGGTGTGATCAAAGCTTCAAATTTTTCAAGTCCGGTGGCGATCCAGTGGCTGGCCCACTTTGCTTGTTCTGATGCATCAGAGCTGTGGCGACGCATGACGGCCAGATTTTGAATGGGCTGGATTCCACTGGCAATAACGTGGCACATCTGACGCACGCGAAGGCGATCTGCAGGAGACTTAGGGAGTAAGGGGCTGGCCGGATGTGTTTCTTCAATCCACTCTAAAATGGCAAGGGATTCGCCAAAAACTTCACCATCAAACTCAACAGCCGGTACGTAGCCCCCTGGATTTTTAGCAAGAAAATCGGGGCTGTTTTGCTCGTTTTGCAACAGGTTAATCGCACGGTCTGCGTACGCAATACCTTTGTGATTCAGTGCCCAGCGTACACGCCACGAGCAGCTGGATCGCCAGTAGTGATAAAGCGTAAAATTTATTTCTGTTTTTAGCGTAGTCATAATTTCATTTCCTTAAAATTCTAATGGCACGGATTCGCCGGTCGTGATTCCATGGGGGGTTGATACGGCTCGAATAGCGAGGACCTCCACACCCGCAGTGATGGCTGCGCGCAGGCCTGTCCCATATTTAGGGTCGATATCATCAGCAACAGTAAACGCACGGCCGTCTGGGCGATTAACAAAGAAAAGCATTACGGCTCGGCGTCCGAGCTTCACCATTTCTGATAACTCTTCAAGGTGTTTTAGTCCACGTTCGGTGACTGCATCTGGAAATAAAATCATATCACGACGGCGCAAGGTGGCATTTTTGATTTCCACATAACAGGGCTCGCGCTCAGGGGATTCAAGAAGCAGGTCAATGCGGCTATTTTTACCGTATTTCACCTCACGTCGCACCGTCTGGTAACCTGTCAGGCTTGGAATTAGGCCTTGCTCAACGGCCATGGCGACAACTTGATTGGGGCGAGCTGTGTTGACGCCAATGAGGCCTTCGGCCGTCTGCGTGAACTCCCATGTCCACTGAAGTTTACGAGCGGGATTATCGCTGTAGGATAGCCAAACAACGCAACCCTCAGCGTGACAACTCTCCATGCTTCCGGTGTTTGGACAATGTGCCGTGACAAGGGTGCCATCATCTAGTTCGACATCTGCGAGAAAACGCTTATATCGCCGAATCAAAGTGGCTTTACGTAAAGCTACTGAATACTTCATCGTCGTCCTTTTCGATCTGTTTGATTTCATCAAGTGATAACAAATTCATGTTGTATTTTTGCAGCTTGGCCAAGTACACCTTGTGACGCTCGCGAAGTTGACGAATGGTTTGCTTGTAGGCCAACTGAATGACTTGAGTCCGAATGCGGTAGCGCATTGGGCTGCCGGCCATCATTTGCGCGACCTCTTCGTCTGGCTGGAACACGATAAAATCAGTTGTAGGATAGCGTTCCGTCAGATGAGAGAGCACAGAATTAAAACGAGTCGACACCAACGCTTTTATAGTTTGCAAAAGGGCATAGTAGCCGCCTTTTTTGTCGACTGCGCCGGGGACGAGCGTGCCGAGGGGTTTCATCGGATCGACAATGAAAATTAGCTTACAATCGCGTTCGACAACTAACTCCAAATTGCAGGACTTTGTAATCTGGCCGTCAATAAGATATCTGCCGTTGATGATGGCCGGCTCAAAAAGAAGGGGTAAGGCACAAGACGCATATATGGCCTCGCTTATTGGCATTTCGTTTAGGGGAGCTCGGCCGAAAACCACATGCTCAAAGGTGTCCATATCCGTGGCGCCGATATAAAGCTCTTTGGTTAGTGTCTCAAAATTATCGACTTTTCCGGACGCTTCGAAGCAATGGCGAATATACTTTCTGAGGGCTTCTCCCTTAAAAAAACCGGTAGGAATGGCCTTCAGGGTTTGTTCAATCCACCGCGACGGGTCGATGCCGGTCCACGTGAAACTTTCGCGAAGGAGGCGGGTAATGATCCCGGCGCCTGCGATGTCAAATACCGTGCTGCTGGAAAATGGATCAATGATATCAGACTTCCCGTGCATGGCTTTTATGACTTCGAGAGTTGAGATTCCGCCTGCCAGCAAACAGCAAGCGAGGCTACCGCTAGAGATTCCCGAAAACACGTCGGCATCTCGAATGGTGCGTCCTGTGATGCAGCGTTCTAACGCATATGATACGCCTAATTGATAGAGAAACCCTTCCATGCCGCCGCCACTCATGGCGACCCCGACTCGAACATTCGGAAATTTGTCGGCTGTCAGCATCCCGTGCAACCAGTTTAAAACGACAAGTGTACTTCGTGGTGCCACACAAACATCTTGGACGTGTACGCGGCCGAGTTGAAAGGCTCGGGCTGCTGACGACTGCTTAGACTTACTTTCTTTGTCACCGTCGAGGATTGCGACGGCGCGACTCATCGGAAAAATAAAATCAGGGCCCCATAGTTCTGCAAAACTAGAAACATCACGACGTATCTGTTCCAGTGCTTCTTCGGCCAGTTTGCCGTCGTCACCGCGTTCGTCGTAAATTAATAAATCGACGGGGTTTTGGCGAAGATGTGGGGTTACAGCGTTAATGTTGGTCAGCAAATGCAAATGTAGTGTGAGTCCGGGCAAGAGTGGGTGAGTAATTTCCCAGCCGAGGCCGATGGAAGAACGGTCGTCGATTGGAGTGCCTTTTAATTTAAGTACAGCCGAACTAATTTTGTCACTTTGGCTGAGGGAGGCAACATAGACAACATATTTAATCATGGCTTAGTTACTCTGCTTTGCTGCAGGAACTTCGCGAAATTTAGCCATCGCATCCAACAAGGCACTAGCCGTTGCAAAGCCGGTAATGGCCTGTTTCTTTGTAAGGTCACCCGAAGGTGGGAGCAGGGTTAAGGTCGGAAGTCCTGGTATGCTGTAGCGACTTTGAATGAGATCATTTTCGTCATTGCTTTCCGTTAGATCAAACTTAAGGGGAGTCCAATTGGCGTTGATTTCATTTATCACGGCAACATCAGCAAACGTCGTGACATCCATTTTTTTGCATGCCTCACACCATTCTGCCCAGGCATCCGCGATAATCGGTTTCCCTGTTTTGGTTGCTATCTCGAGGGCTTCTTTTTCCGAATGGACCCAGTGAATCGGCTGGCTTGCTACGTCAGTGTTTCTAGTCAGGGCCTGTATTCCAAAAAAGAGGCCAATTCCTAAACATAGAGTTGGAGCTAAAAAAACGGCCTTTTTATGGTGTAAAGATTCCGTGAAAATCACCATGGCTGACAAGGCTAGGCCGCTCACGGTACCGACGCCCGCAATCATGCTCCAGTAGGGTTTAAGGGAGGTAAATACGTTGTAAAGTGGAATTCGCATGAAGTACAACGAGAGGCCGAACATCACCGAGGCGAATACAAGTTTAGTGAGTATTTGAACGTGAAAACTAACTCGTACTTTACTAAGTTTTGCGGCACTGGCTCCCAAAAACACATATGGAAGGGCGAAACCTATGCTGTAAATTCCCAACAGCAAGATGGCCTCAAGGGTGTTTTGCCTTCCGGCGGTATAAGTCAGTAGAGCCGCTAAAATTGGGCCCGTGCACGGTGAGGCGACGAGGCCGGCGCCGGCCCCCATTAAAAATGAATTAAACGCGCCTCCTTTTGCGCTGCCGATTTTGCCTCCGATTTGTTGGAGTCGACTTAGGTCCCCAAACCCAAGCATATTTAAACCCAGCACGAACATGACCACACCAAACGATATGGAGACGACTGGATTGGCGATGAGGCTTCCAAATAAGGCTCCACTCATGGCCGCGACGACTCCAAGAGATGTATAAGTGGCGACAATCCCTAAGGCGTACATGGCAGCACTGGCCAACGGTCGCACGGTTTGGTGGGCGAGTAGTCTAATGGTAATGGGGATCATTGGGGCGACGCAAGGTGTCAAGTTGGTGAGGATGCCACCGATGAAGGCCACGAAAAGGAGCATGGCAAAGCTCATTTGCCCTGTTTTAACTTGCTGAGCGAATAGTTCTTCTACGCTTCCTTTCTCGGGCGCGGATGTATTTTTGTTGATTTCCGGAGACGTAGAATGGGCTCCCATTTCCGACGGTGACCAGGGGACAGGCAACATTTCGGTATGTGGGAAAAGACAGATGACCTTAGTGCATCCAATATAAGTTACATTAACCGCAGCGGTTTCAGGTGTTCCTGCCACTTCCAATAAGATTTCAAAGGGGCCGGACTCGAACACGGGAACGTCTTTTTTCGTGATCGGATCAACCTGGGTGGTCGTTTTTGGGTTCACTTGTCGCAGAATTCTCCAGCCATTGGCGGGTTGGATAGTCAGGTTTTTTTGGTAGACGGTGAAGCCGCGTTCTGTGGTTAGCAGAAGGGTTAAAGC
>CANJQY010000095.1 GCA_947476525.1 Oligoflexales bacterium | reverse complement strand
CTGGGTCGGCTTTGATGATCGCAGGAACCCGTTCCCCGACGATCACGCGCAGTTCAAGGCCCTTTTCGCGAGCCTTGATTTGCATTGAGTCTGCAGTTTCGTGCAATAGATTAATGAAATTAAATTCTACTAGATCTAATTCCAGTTTGTTCGCTTCCACTTTTGACAGATCCAGCAAGTCATTGATGATGGCGAGCACACTCTGACCGTTGCGGTAAATCGTTTCGGCGTAGGTGCTCTTGTCGGGATCATTCAGAGATGGATCGCGAAGCATTTCAGCAAAACCGATCATAACGCCAATTGGACTACGGATTTCATGGCTCATGTGGGCCAGAATGGCGGATTTTTCTTTGTTGGCAGCATCAGCAGCCAATTGAGCTTGTTCTAGTCGAATCTCAATATCGCCTCGTAGTTTCTGTATGACGGCAGCGGTCATGACAGGACCAGCAGCGATACCACGAAATATACGATCAATATCGTCTTTGTGGTTCGTCTCGATTATTATTGGTGCTAGCATTTTCTCTCCCTTATTGAGACGAAATTTATTGGGCCATTGGGAAATCCTCAATGAGCAAACCATCCTGAAGACCAGGTGAGCTGCGCTAAATAATTTTGTCCAGCCACGGATGGATGAAAGCAATCGATTTTTGAAATCTGATCAAAGGTAAGTCTGGCCTGGTCGACGCCCGTTGCAAATTTGACATTTTGCTGTCGTGATTGAGCTACGTCATAGATCGCAAGATTTATTTGTTCTAGGCCTGTATAGAACTGCTGGCGGTCGAGCTCAGTGTTGCTCGGGGAAAGCAATTTCTGACAGACATTGAAAATGGACCATTTTTCCTCGCAATGATTTGCGATGCCAAGGTTATAGACCTCTGCCAAATTGGGTATTGGGACCAGCAAAATTTTGACTTCTGGTGAATGGGCGATCAAGTAGTCTAGGGTCTCAATTAATTGATGTTTGTATATCTGTATGTGCTCCAAATCTGGGTCAATCCATGTACACAAGTCATTAGCTCCGGATAGTAAGGTGACGTAGTTGGGGTGGAGTGACTGCATTTGGAGGACTTGAGTGATGGTCTCTGCGGCCATGGATCCGGAGGTGGCCAGATTTTCCTGAAGAACATCAGCCGTCGGCATCATTTGTTTGAGGTGTTTGTAGTGGCTTACTAGGCGCGGGTCGCTGGTTGTTCCGGTTGACCAGCTGTAGTCTAGGTTTTCAAAAATCCCTTCCGCATCAAAAGCGGTCGTCAAAGAGTCACCGAGTGCGACTAAGGAATAGGTGGTCGGTTGCCCGGAGGCCATTTCTGGACTGAGCGAGCCGCAGGCAATGAGTAGGGTGATGGCTGACCTAGTGACGGTTTTGATCACATTCGCATAGCCTATCATATGAAGGACCCCTCATCGGACATGTTTCGCATGCGAGAGGTAAGCGTGGAGCGTACACCACCGAATTCATCGCCCAATTGCTCCAGCTCACATTGGTCGAAAAAATCCGTTAGGTGTGAAACGAAATACTTTCCTTTGATCTCAAGCCGGGTAAGATGAATCTCAAGAGTTTTCTGCCTTTGATCATTCCTCAAACGTGGCTTATCTTTAGCTATAGCTGATGCCAAATTTAAAATAGTATTTAATTCTCCGTCGATGCTCCTTAGAAGGCAGTTAAAACGGTTGTGATCCTTGCAGTGATTTTTCGACGCAGCCATTTGGATGGAGCGTTGATATCCGGCCGTTTCACTGACAAGCTCGTTTAGCCAAAAGGAGGCCATAGGGGACTCCTGGTCCATGAGACGGTTGGCGGTCCAATTTATGTCACTGTAGCTTTGCCCAACGGCGATTGGTAATTGCATATTTCATCCCTCCATACATTTTTAATCGACGACATTTGTAATTGACGACATTTGTAATTGACGACATTTGTAATTGACGCGCAACACGAGTTCCATTCAAAGCCCTGATGGTTCCCATGCAAATTGTATTCCGAGAGTGTTAGTCAACGAATCAGGGGGTTACCATCGAGGTTTAGGACGATGATCTGACACTAAAAGTGTGCAAAGCGTCAATTTCTAGGATTACCGTCAATTGACGTGTGCTTGCCCAACATGGCAAACAAGTCGTGAGGGGTGACAGGCTTTGAAAGGTAATCGGTGAATCCTCTGGCAAGGCACAAATCGCGTTCAGTCGTCATGGCATGTGCGGTGAGGGCAATGATTGGGGCCTTGTAGCCCAGACTTAATAATTGTTCCGTAGCTTGGTAGCCATCAAGAATCGGCATTTGTATGTCCATCAAGATAGCGTCGTATCTATGAGACATGCATAGACTCACGGCTTCCGCACCGTTTGCTGCGACATCAATTTGCGCGCCGGTGGCTTCAATGTATATCTTGAGTAGGTCTCGCAGCTCCAGTGAATCTTCAACGAGCAACAAACGCAATTTTGTCATTTGTGGCACCTTCGAGTCGCTGAAAGTGATATAATCATGACCAGATTGCCAGGATGCGTGGTTAACCTCCCGTAAATCAGAAATTTCACCTGGATCAATTTCAACAATGAAACAGCTACCCTCATTTATTTTGGACCACGCAAGTTCGATGTTGCCGCCCATGGCTTGCGCAAGTTGCCGGGAAAGGGCCAGGCCGAGACCGGTGCCGCCATACCTGCGAGTGATGCTTGAGTCGGCTTGCGTAAAAGGTTGAAACAGTCTTTGCTGCTGGAGCTCGGTCATGCCACACCCTGTGTCAGTTACTTCAAACGTCAGCCGCCTATCGGAGGCCAGGCATACCTTAACCTGTACCTCACCATGGTCAGTAAATTTGGCTGCGTTTCCGATCACATTAATCAAAATTTGTCTGAGACGTAGTGGGCTGGTCGTTATTTTTCTAGGAATTTCGCCAGCGAATTCAACCTTCAACGCGAGACTACCTGATTTTGCACGGTCTGACAGCATGGTAATGATATCGGAAAATTCCGCTAAAAAATTGACTGGCACTGGGTTGATTTCAATTTTACCGGCTTCAATTTTTGACAGGTCAAGAACTTCGTCGACGAGGGCCAGGAGGTGTTGAGAACTTTTCACGATGTTTGACACATATGATTTGGACTCAGTTGGACTTATGTACTCGGCATTAAGCAATTGCGAATACCCGACAATGACAGTCAGTGGTGTTCTCAGTTCATGACTCATCTTTGCTAGGAAATCGCTTTTTGAGGCGCTGTGTTTCTTGGCGGATTCAGCCGCTAATATTTCTCGTTCAAGGTCATGTGCATTATGAACTGCAAGTTTGACCGCTTCATAATTAGCTAAGGCTTTTTCCTCTGAGGAAGCCTTCTCCCGAGCGCGTTTTCGGCTGGCATGGCCAATTCCTAGGGAAATCATTTCTAATGAGGTGCCTATGAAGAGGGATGCATGGACTAAATGGCTAGAGGGCAAAAAGCCAAATTCGGCAGCTCCGGAAATCCCGGCAAAGAATACAAAGATGATCGAGCCGACCAAATAGGAGCGACTCTCAGCGACTTCTCTGCGGACGGATTGAAAGGCAATGGCAATAGAGGCCAATAGGCTTAGTGCAGTCAAACGTGCCGCCCACATCCAAATATTCACATTGGGAGTCACTGTCACGAACAAAATCATACCTGCTGCCAGGACCATTATAGCGCTCAGAATTTTGTGACCGTTAGGGTGGTGTAATTTAGTTTGAAGCTGGTTTGTACAAAAATAGGCGCGCGCGGCGACGGCAAACAAAAGTATCGCAACAGCATTATTCGCCATCCAAGTGGCTATGTGTGAGCCAAAATACTTTTGGCAATAGGTTTCCTTAGTGAGCGAAACCATGACCACTGAGATTATATAGATGATGCAGGAAAAGAATGTGCTTCGATTATTCTGTCCGACGAAAAGGAGTATGCCAAAAAGCGCAGTAACAGCAGTTCCAAGTCTCATGCCGAAAAGTATGAAAAATCGATTATTATCGAACAAAAATTCCCGTGGATTGGAAATTTTGGGAATTAGCTGAGACGATTGGTTTGATAACACCTTCGTCAAAATTGTTCTCGTTTCGCCTGCGGGGATATTTAGAGGAAATGTTGAAAGGTAAGTAACAGACTCTGATTTTCCGAGGTTAGATCTTCCCCCTAACATTGGTTGGGTGACTTTATCGTTGTCGTTCAAATTGTAAACTTCGATGACGGAGGCTAGTTTGTCGGAATATGTCAAATAGAAGAGGCTTGATTTCGGTCCAATATTTTTTAGTTGAAATCGGATCCATGTGATCGCAGTTGAAGTTATGTAGAGGCTGGGCTGATGAACTTTTGTGAGTATTTCTGTGAACTCATTTGAATGTAGCAAATCACTAGGATGGTGTTCTCCAGCATCATCATTCAAATAGGTTACGCCATTTTCAAGGTAAAATCCCGCCGTCTGGTCTGAAATTTCGATGATCGAAGCGGCTAATGGGTGACACCAAAAGCCAAGCGACATTGCCAAAATGATGGTTTTGCCTAGTGTTAATATTTTTTTGTTTATTGGCATCAAAGTTTTTCTCCCGACAACAATTTTAAGGAGGTCTGGATGCTAGATTAAGGCGTCAAGGAAAGCGCCAAAGCTACGTGTGTAGTAGTATAATCCCATGCTTGTAGCTGATTTGTAATAGCTAGAGTTAGCAGAGAAGATGTAAAATGATACCGGACCCATTGCCGATATAGAGAAATATCACCTCTTAGCAATCACCATGTCACGCGCAAATCTAGAGAAACATCACCTCTTAGCAATGGCTATATCACCCACAAAATGACAAAAAGCGTATTCCGCACCAATTTAAAATGAGATAAATTCAAAAATATGACGTACACTCCGAGGAATGATTTGCAGTTTACTATCAAGGGGGATGATTTAATGGCAAAACCAGTAGTGTACATTCTTGACGACGATGCGGACATGGTAGAGATTTCTTCCCTCATTCTAAGTGGCCTTGACGTGAAAATTAAAAAATATACAGACGCCAGAAAAATGCTTGCAGAGTTCGATGGCTGCGAAGAAGGCTGCCTGCTGGTAGATTTTCAAATGCCTGAGCGTTCTGGCCTACAGGTACTTGAGGAAATTAGAGGGTGGCTACCCTTATTTCCTGCCGTGTTGTTGACAGGTCACGCTGACGTTGATATTACCCTGAAGGCCATGAAAATTGGCGCATTTGATTTGCTCCAAAAACCAGTTGCAGAACATGAATTGCTTGAATTAGTGGGGAATGCCCTGGCTTGGTCGAAAAATATTCGACTTAAAAACGCGGACTCTGTCGCCTTATGGGCGGCAATGCAAAGTCTAACCCGACGTGAACTAGAAGTCCTAGACATAATACTAGCCGGTTTTTCCAGCCGAGAAATCGGCGAAAAACTGAATATTAGCCGGTTTACTTCCGACCATCACCGCGCGAATATATTGTCTAAATTAAAACTCCCCACCATCGGAGCTCTACTTAGTCAAGTGACTCGCGCCAAATTACTATTTGAAAATAATGATGCAAATTTTCGCTCTACAACCGCAAAAAACAGCTAGTAATTCACAACTAGTAATTCTTAAATTTGGCTTATATTTAGCGGCAATTGGACTCTCCGTCTAACGAGTAACCAGCGTTTATTTTTTTTAATAAAAAGTCTTTTTTATGGCAGGTCCATCGGCTGCGGCTCCAGAGCAGTCTTTGGCCCTTTCGCGCCAGCGACTCATTAGTGTGAATTTTTGGTACAACAAGTGTCGTAACACACATGCCAACGTTTCACTGGGGGGCATCCAAAAGTTGCCAAACGTGTTTAGAGACTTGTATTTCTTTCTCAAATTGCAAATTGGCCGTCCCAAGTAATGTGGCATGGTATTTGCTTTGGATTGGTTTCAGGCTTTGGAGTCGCGGGTTAATTTTTTTGGGGTGGAGGACTAAATGAAGGCTTTGCATGCAATGACTAGAAACGTGGTTTGTGTCAACGAGGGTGATTCCCTAGAGGCGGCACGCGACATTATGAAGGAGTGGGAGATTCGGCACCTACCGGTGATGCGGGACAATAAATTGGTTGGTATTTTGTCGGATAGGGACGTGCTGCTTTACTCTCATTCTGAGAGTGCGGGCAATGTGCAGGTGGATGACCACAGTGTAGAGGAAGTCATGACAAAAAATCCAATCACCTGCAACGCTTCAGACTCAGTTTCGCATATTGCAGGTCTCATGATTGATAATAAAATTGACTGCGTGCCGATTACGGAAACAAATCTTGGTGGCCTGCTTGGGGTGGTAACGTCGACTGATTTGCTTGATTTACTTCGTGAGCGTGATCTTTTGGAAGTTTCGAGAGGGGTGCCGTGGAGCTATGCCGTGCGAATGTTCGGCTCTGACGCTCCAGGGTATGTGTAAGTGATTGTCTAGACAATGGGGTCGACTTGACTCTAACCAAGGGGAGACGATATGCTGATTTTATTTAAACGCCCTGGATGTGGTCGTTCGCAAATGGCGCAAATAACTAATTGAAATTAAAGGTTTTTTCACAATTCATTCATGTTGAAGGGGGGGGCTGCCGATAAGGTGTTTTGAACGTCAGACAGGAGCTTCAAAATGCAAATAGTTCAAACATCGTTAGTCGCATCAATTTTAGTTCTTAGTTTTGCATCGTGTAACGATCCAAGCCGAGGCGGTGCAGCCTCTCGCGTTAAGTGGGGCCAGTTAAACGGCGGCGAAACGGCTAATATCATCGGTATTTCTCCTGGAGAGTCCCTTGAGTTTTGTTCTGACGATCCCGCAGCCGTTGCCGGAGCTGAAAGAGCTACAGAAAAATGGTCATCTGTAATCGGCAGGTGGGGGCATTTTAAAATGAATAAATGTGGTAGCCAATCCACTGTAAAAATTAACATTAGCGGATTTGGGCAAACAGGCCTAAATTACTGGAACGCAAATCCTGGTAGGATTTACGTGAACAGCAGTGCTACCGGTAATTTTTTGAATGCCATTTTGTTGCACGA
This sequence comes from Oligoflexales bacterium, assembly GCA_947476525.1. GTDB lineage: Bacteria > Bdellovibrionota_B > Oligoflexia > Oligoflexales > RGVZ01 > CAMDKS01. Next base: position 5,213 of record CANJQY010000095.1, on the reverse strand, counting down.
AGTTGGCCACAGTTTTGGGCTCTGCGATCAGTACATGGGTGCTGCTCAAGCAAATTGCTCTGAAAATCGGATGTCGGCACAACAAAATAGCGAAATTATGGGCTCCACCAGTCCAAGTAAATTGGAGGTTACGGGGGGTGACATTGAAGGCGTCAAAAGTGTTTCGGTAGATGCTTCCATTGATTCCACTTCCAAGTGGATAGCTTTGCTAAAAACAAATCCGACCGTCAATCCAAACGGTAATCCGACTCCCGGAGGCTTGTTTGTTGCGTTAGATAGCGGGTCTGGTGAAGGCACACCAAAAATTGAAATCAGCGGCCCTAAAGGCCAGGAGATCTCGCTGTGCTCCGCATCGAGTCCCTCGGAGACCACTTGTCGAGACGCAAATAAGATTCCTGTTAAGCTAGATCGTACGTCCGGAGATGTCGATATTTATCGTACGGTTGATGCTGTTGCCAGCCTTTCTCAAACACAGTCCAACGGGTTTATTGGAGTGGCTGGAACTCAAACTTTGAAATTTGAGGTCGCTCCAAATCGTTAATTAACCGCTAGATTTCCATGCAATTTAGCAGAAATCTGTGATCTCCACTGTGATTGGCCACATCCAAATGTGGCCATAGTGTTGCTTTGGGCGAGAACCCGCAAGCCAGGCCGCACAGATTCATCATTGGCAAATCATTGGCGCCGTCACCAACGGCGACGCACCGCAAGGGATCTAAATTATGAATGGCACACCAATGCAAAATGGCCTCGCATTTGCCTTGGGCGTCCACAATGTTTTCGTCCGAAAGGCCCGCTAATCGGTCGTCTTTCCAGGTGAAGTGATTGGCCTTATAGTCAAGAAAGCCAAGGGATGCTGCCACGGGACCTGCAAGGTCGACAAAGCCGCCGCTAACTAGAAACATCGGAATATTTAAGCCTAGGCACCATTCAGCAAGTGTCTTCATCCCAGGAGTAATGGTGGGTTGCAGTGACAGGATTTGATCGCGGTGTAGGCCTGCGAGGATGGCTAGGCGTTGACGCAGTGACGCCTTGAAATCCATGCCACCCGTCATGGCCTTCTCGGTGAGGGCTTGAACTTCCTTGTATTTGCCCGCAATTTTTGAAATTTCCACCAAGGATTCCTCTCGGATCACGGTGGCGTCCATGTCGAAAAAAAATGCTTGAGGTTTGAATGGTTCTGGCTCAATGACCGCAGCGGTGTGGCCTTTCAAAATTTCGGCTCGTGCCTCCGCAATCAGTTCAGACGGCGCATTATCAGTGACGGCATACAGCCTCCCTGCAACCTTGAACTCGCGGGCGCTACCGGACCCTCGGGCAGAGGAGACAAGACTTTTTTTTGCCTCTAGGACAACTCGCATCTGGGTCGCCTGCTATCCTGTTTTGTTGGTGATGAAGGGCAACCAATAGTTTATCAGTTCTCGGTGACCTTCTTCAAGAAGGTCAATCCACGTTGGGCTTTTAGGGGCTCGAATTAATCTAAGGCCTGCTTGCTCTGGGGTCAAATCCGCTTTTTTACGATTGCACGGATGGCATGCGGCAACCACGTTATTCCACACAGTTCCGCCACCGTGGCAGCGAGGTTTTACGTGGTCTATGGTGATGTTGTGCTGATTCATCCGCTGGGAGCAATACTGACAGGTGAGTTGGTCGCGTAGTAAAATATTGCGGCGGGTGCAGCGAGAATTCATGGTTCTTCTAAAAGTGCGTACGTAGGATTTGAGTCTGACGACAGAAGGTAATTTGTAGACTCTTGAGACGGACCTTACCACTTCGTCATATTCGGCGACGATCTCTGCCTTGGAGGTGACGACTAGGCACATGGCCTTTTCCCAGGTCACTAAATGAATCGGTTCATAGGCGGCATTTAGAACAAGAGTTCGCATAGTTGCCTTATGTTGTATGGTTCTAAGTTCAATTGTAGCACAGTCCGTCGACACTTCGCAAAGTTGCTCCCGTGGGCAAAAAATGCTTGGTTTAGGACCTTTGCCTCGAGGTCACTTAAGGCACACGAATGACTATCAAATTCCTAGATCGAGGCCGTTGACGCAACTTGTGACAAGTGCTTACTAATGTGCTGTGCTATTTCAGATTTACTGTTCAACGTCGCGTGCGTTCCATTTTTGGAAAATGCAATGGCGTGGTGCGTCTCGGCCGTGACCGCTGAGAGTTCGTTGGTGATGAGCATCGTGAGTTGGTATTTTTGGATGTAGTTTTTAGCAATGTCTTCGGCTTCAGATTCAGATAGTCCGACCTCAAGCTTAAAGCCAATTTTAGTCAGGCCAGGCAAGGAGATTAATTCGATGATTTTAGGGGTAGGCTTAAAAGAAACCGAAAGGCTTGATCGTCCAGATTTAATTTTGCCTGAGGTCTTCACGGTAGGTTCGTAGTCGAGCACCGACGCACAGAAAATTCCACCAGCTAATCCTTGGGACGAGGCATCGTTGCAGGCGGCGAGCATATCGCCAGTCGTGAGTACATTTTTTAAGATTGTGGCGGTGGTTGGTTTGCGCTCACACGGGCCCAAGACCACGTAAGTGGCGAAACCCTGGCGGTAAAGTTCTTCGCTGATGAGGGATCCTAGTGTGCCTGACGAATAATTTGAGATGTAGCGCACATCGTCCAAATAGCCTCGGGTTGTGCCCATGGTCACGAGGATTTTGGACTTGGGGCGCTTTGGGCGGTTAATGATGTGTGCCACTTCGTCCGCTAGATGGGCCGCATCTGGAAATTTCTGTTTACCCTCTTCAAGGCGAGCATTGAGTATGAATACGTTTTCCCACGAAGATATTTTTGCGAGGTGTTCTTTGAAAGCTGGCGCCGCCAAAAGGCTATCGTGCATGGATGGTAAAATTAAAATTGGTTTTGTTTGCCCAAGGGCTGAGGCGAGCAGAGCCGTGCAGTGAGAGTCAGTCATACCTCGCGCCATTTTTGTGAGCATACTCGACGACGCAGGCGCAATGACCACCGCGTCACTTGTCGCAATGTGACTAGCGTTGCCGGAAAACCCTGTGACCGCATCTTTACCTGCGGCCCAAGTGACGGCCATCGGCGTAATAAAAGTAGCGCCGCCGTGGGACAGCCAAGGAGTAACCTCGGCGCCGAGGCGGCGTAACGCGCGTATAAATTTTACGGATTCTACGGCAGCAATTGACCCTGACACGATCACGTCAACCCGGCGTCCAAGGAGGGCGTCAGATGACGGAATAACATCAAGATCATTCATTGTCTTTCCCACTCTATTCCCTACAGTTACGTCAGAGAATGAAATTGCTGGAAATTTTGGTGATCGCCGAGAATTATTTTTTTGAACGAGCCGCAATGTGAGCTTTTTCGCTCGCGTTTGGCTTGTTCAAAACTAGATTCGGCGCGGTTGTGCCCTTGCGACGAACGGTGTTTTTACGAGATGCTCCAGCTTTTGCAGCTTTGCTCTCGCGGACGTTGGTAACTTTGCGTGTATTCGATGCCATGATGTAGGACCCTTTCTTATTCAGAGCAGGGGAAAGTAATGGAATACGCCCGCAATATCAAGCGCAAACTTGCAGGGACGTCACTTTTTGTGATCTAAGATTCAAAATCGAAGTTTAGGACAGGGATTCCAGCAAATAATAGCAGGGCATATGGTCGCCTTGACCGACTTTCGGCGCCCCAGTTGTGACGGCGCGAAAGCCGTTGCGAATAAAAAGCTTGCGAGCCTGCTCCATTTCTGAGGTGGTTTCAAGGTATAGGCGCTGGTAGCCGAGAAGTTTTGACTCATCGAGGCATCGCTTTAACAAGCGAGCGCCGATGCCATTTCCGCGGGAGTCTGGATTCACGACTAGGTCTCTAATTTCGCCGAGGCACTCGAGCGGGGAAAGGCCGTGGAGGGGGCCGACTCCGGCACCTCCTAATATAATTTCCGGGGTTCTGCGGTCTCGGGCAACAAAGTAGACGGATCCGGGGGACTCGTAAATCGCTAAAAAATTGTCTAAGCGTCGAAAGGTACTGGCCAAAACGTTACCGGCCTCTTCATAAGCTCCGATCCCGCGCCGAACCATTTCACAAACGGCCGTTAAATCCGCGGCGGTCATAGTCGAAATGACTAAATCTTCGGTCATTATCAAGCCTATAGAGTGCACGTTTAAACTGATATTTTGATTGGGATTATTCGGCGTCACAGCGCGGTGAGTCCTGTCTTTAATTACAATATAAGAGCATCGAGCTGCTATTCAACAATGAGTAAAACAGCTAAGCCCTCGGGTTCGGTCGTTCAACTTAGATGTTCGGTAGCGAATTATATATCAAATGCTCGCCGCTCGCTAGGAGAAATCGACGGGGCGTCATAGATGCAAAATAAACAAGCAAGGTCTTAGTGGGACATGGCCGGCTGCTTGTTGGTAAGAATGTCACGTCCTTGCAGCGGCTGCACGGGGCGGTTTGTGCTGCCCTCGAAAATAGACGTATACATTTCTACTTGTCCCGAAGAAATGTTGACCGGCTGCTGAAGGACGAACCATCTAACGCCTTCAGTGCATGGTGGGGCAGTGAGGCTGCCTTTGTAGTGAAAAAATTCCCGATTAGCGGGCAAAAGACCACTAAGCATCATCGACGCTTGGCTTGGAGACTTGGTGTTTTTGGCGCGCGGAAGAAGGTCCCAAACAGGTTTAAACGACAGATTTTCTTTTCCTGAACCTTCGTTAATCATGACGCCAATAATGGCGAGTTTTCCTGCCGCGTTTTTGTGGATGAATTGCATTTCTATATCTCCGGGAATGCCTTTTACGCGGTGTTCACTAGGATTATGGAAGTTGAATTCGGCGAGGGTGTATTTTTCTCCATCTATTGTCACGAAGTTTTCTTTGGATCCGTCATTGACTTGGACAGTGTGGCCGTTGTTTTCAACGTCCAATTTTGCTTTATCATAGTGCCAGACAATTTTAGGGGATTTAGCAGAAAAGACGGGCCCTGAAATATCTATCGGTGACTGCTCTAGTCCCTTTTCACACTGGTTGAAATTGGATGCAAGGGTTCCCCAATTAGAAGGACCATTGGAGTCTGCCTTGGTGTAGGTCCAACGGGGGGCGTTGTTAGCTTCGGGCGCAGCGGCTGCGTGTTCTTCGCCGTGTTTTTCGCCTTGCGGTGCAGCGGCTGTGTGTTCTTCGCCGTGTTCTTTGCCGTGCGGTGCAGCGGCTGTGTGTTCTTCACCGTGTTTTTCGCCTTGCGGTGCAGCGGAT